>NZ_CAXAQM010000017.1:0-124903 GCF_963970525.1 Pseudomonas sp. EA_65y_Pfl1_P113 | reverse complement strand
ACATCGTTGGGTTTTACAACAACGAGCGGCTGCACTCAAAACTGGGATATCTGCCACCGACCGTTTACGAACGGGCAATGGCGTCGAAACCACCTATCGAGGTGTCCGGAATTAGTTGACCACTACACAATGCTGATCGCTAGTGCCTGTCGCTCCAATCCCAGCAACTCGACAACTGGCTGCATCTAACACTGTGCGGGGAGAGGGAGCGCGCGCGAATGTGGGACGAATGAGCAGCGCGCAATCATGCATGTGGCGTCAGAGGATCCCCCGGCCTAGGTACGTAATTACCTAACCTTTATTGATGTTAAATATTAAATATATTTATTCCTTTAAAAACAGATAGTTACAAATTCCTAACTTTTAACCTAACCCATCGAAGTTAGGTCTCTAGCCCAGCAAATACGGGGCCTGCAGGCGAACACACCCTACTCAAAAAAAACTAACCCTTTTCCCGAGGCGCCAACTAGATCCGGAGGCTCATGCGGGGATATCGGGGTCAGATATCGGGGTCAGACCACGATATCTAACGTACTGGCCTCCCTCCGGTCCCGACACATTCCACACGAAGCACTGTGCAACGCGAGGTGGTGAGAAGCGCACAAGCCCCTCCCACACCCTAGACCCATCCCTGATAAACTGCGCCCCATTCGCCACGTTGACTCAGATTCCCAATGCCCCTACAAACCGCTCCCCTCTGCCGCCGCTTCTCCGTTGCCCCCATGATGGATTGGACGGACCACCATTGCCGGTACTTCCTGCGCCTGCTCTCCAAACACGCGCTGCTCTACACCGAAATGGTCACCACCGGCGCGATCCTGCACGGCGATCACGAGCGCTTCCTGCGTCACAACGAAGCCGAGCACCCGCTTGCGCTGCAATTGGGTGGCAGCGTGCCTGCCGATCTGGCGGCGTGCGCGCGCATGGCCGAGGCTGCGGGGTATGACGAAGTAAACCTGAACGTCGGCTGCCCCAGCGACCGGGTGCAGAACAATATGATCGGCGCAATTCTGATGGCGCACCCTGCCCTGGTAGCCGATTGCGTGAAGGCAATGCGCGATGCGGTGTCGATCCCGGTAACGGTGAAGCACCGCATCGGGATCAACGGACGGGACAGTTATGCCGAGCTGTGTGATTTCGTCGGCCAGGTGAAAGAGGCGGGATGCACCAGTTTTACCGTGCATGCGCGGATTGCGATTCTGGAGGGGTTGTCGCCGAAAGAGAATCGCGACATTCCGCCGTTGCGCTATGACGTAGCGGCGCAGTTGAAACGGGACTTTCCGGAGTTGGAGATTATTCTCAACGGCGGGATCAAGACGTTGGAGCAGTGCCATGAGCATTTACAGACGTTTGATGGCGTGATGCTGGGGCGGGAGGCTTATCACAATCCTTATCTGCTGGCGGAGGTGGATCAGCAGTTGTTTGGCAGTGAAGCGCCGGTGATTAGCCGGGCGCAGGCGTTGGCGCAGTTGCGGCCTTATATCGCTGAGCATTTGGCGACCGGCGGGACGATGCATCACATTACGCGGCATGTGTTGGGGTTGGGCACGGGTTTCCCGGGGGCTCGCAGGTTCAGGCAGTTGCTGTCGGTGGATATTCATAAGGCGAGTGATCCGTTGGCGTTGTTGGATCAGGCCGCAGAGCTGTTGGAAGGACGGTGATGAGGGTGTGTCAGTCGGGGCAGGAGGTGACTGGACTGACGCTTTCGCGAGCAAGCCCTCCCCCACAGTTGGATTAGCTTACCTCTGGTAAATATCGGCGGCTGTGGTGCCGCTATCGCAGGCAAGCCGGCTCCGACATTTTATCGTGGTGTTCATGCGCTACTTCGGTTGAACCTGCTGGCCGTTTTGGCCTCCTATTTAGCAGCCAGACCTGCGATTCAAACGGCTGTTTTCAGGTTGTTGCCCTCGCAAACGATCGAACGCATTTGCGCCCTTGAGTGCCTGCCGGCGCTCGGGTAATGTCATCAGACCCATAGGACAGAGCACGCCCATGACTTCCAAGCTGGAACAACTCAAGCAGTTCACCACCGTCGTAGCCGATACCGGCGATTTTTCTACCCTCGCCAAACTCAAGCCGCAAGACGCCACCACCAACCCTTCCCTGCTGCTCAAGGCCGCTTCGATCCCAGGCTATGCCAAGCTGCTGGATGAGTGCGTCAAGGACTGCAACGGCGACGTGGGCTTGGCCAGCGACCGTTTTGCGGTGGCGGTGGGTCAAGAGATCCTCAAAGTGGTACCGGGCCGCATTTCCACCGAGGTGGATGCCCGTCTGTCGTTCGACACTGACGCCGTACTCAAGCGTGCGCACCGTCTGATCGACCTGTACGACAAAGCCGGCGTTGGCCGCGACCGCGTGCTGATCAAGATCGCTTCAACTTGGGAAGGCATCCGCGCCGCCGAACAGCTGGAAAAAGAAGGCATCCAGACAAACCTGACCCTGCTGTTCTCGTTCGCCCAGGCCGTGGCGTGCGCAGAGGCTGGTGTGTTCCTGATTTCGCCGTTCGTCGGCCGTATCTACGACTGGTACAAGAAGGCCAACGGCAACGACTACACCGGCGCCGAAGACCCAGGCGTGCAGTCGGTGACACGTATCTACAACTACTACAAGGCCAATGGCTACAAGACTGTGGTGATGGGTGCGAGCTTCCGTAACCTGAGCCAGATTGAAGAGTTGGCTGGGTGTGATCGCCTGACCATCAGCCCGGACCTGCTGGAGAAGCTGGCGGCGGATGAGGGCACGCTGGCGCGTAAGCTGTCGCCGGGCCATGCCGGTGAAGCCCGTGTGCATCTGACTGAAGCGCAGTTCCGTTGGGAGTCCAACGAGGATGCGATGGCGACTGAGAAGTTGGCGGAAGGGATTCGTCAGTTTGCGCGAGATCAGGAAAAGCTGGAGGCGCTGTTGACTGCCAAGTTGTAAGGCGGGCAGCTGCAAGAAGGGCGGTACCCTCGCGGGTACCGCCCTTTTTAGTGCCCACGGGCTCAAGCCGGCCTCGGTTCAACTGTGTTTCAGCAGTTGGGGATCAGTGGCGTTCAAGGGCATTCACGAGGTCGTGAAAGGCTTCGCGATTGGACTCGTTGAGGCCCATCAGGATCTTGTGTGCCTCCAGCACCTTCAAACGCACCACTTCCTCGGACTGGTCCTGCGACGGCAGGTCAGTCAGGCATTCCGGGCAGGGGATGGGGCGGTCAACGATGTTGAACACCTGGTCGAAGCCCATGGACTGCAGCAGCCGGGTAATGTCTTCGTGGGTGGTGACGACCGTAGGCAACAGGCCGACCTTCTGCCGAGACAGAATGGACAACTTGGCCAACAGCCCAAGGGTGGTGCTATCGATGCTGCGGGTTTCGGTCAGATCGATCACGATCGCCGAGAAATTCAGTGCTGTGAAGATCCGCTCAATCGTCGCATCCAGCGCCGAACACAAGGTCAGGCGCACTTCACCGACAAATTTCAGGACGAAGGTCCCGTCTTGCTCGGCGAATTGGATTCTTCCGGTACTCATCAAAGATTCCTGCTCAACACCAATAGGGCGATATCATCCGGCATCTCCCCTAGCGTGGCCAATCCAAAAACCTGCCGCAGGCCATCCAGGCTGCCGCCCGCCGACTTGACCTTTTGGGGCAAAGCGGCTTCTTTCTCTTTGAGTGTAGGCTCTGGAAGGAGGTCCAGGATGCCGTCGGACATCAGCGTAAGGCTGAACGTCGGCGGCAGTTCCAGGATGTGGTCTTCGTAGGTGGCTTCATTGAATAAGCCTACGGGCAGACCACGCCCTTCCAGGTAACGCACACTGTCTGGAGTGTATAACACTGGCATCGGCAGGTGACCGCCGATGCTGTAGGTCAAAAGACCGGTTTCTTCGTCAATAACGCCGCCGACCATCGTCACGTGCTTGCCCAGCTTGCAGCTGATCAAGCCCCGGTTGATGTGGCCCAGCACCGCGGAGGGGGTGAACTCCGGCAAGGTGCCATTGCGTTTGGATTCGAACAGCAGCCGTGTGGTCATGAACTTCAACAACACGGTGACAAAAGCCGAGGAAGCACCATGGCCGGAGACGTCGGCCAGGTAGAACGCGACACGCCGCTCATCAACGCGGAAGTAATCGACAAAATCACCCGACAGGTACAGAGAAGGGATGATCTGGTGTGCAAACTGGAATTCGTCGATGGTCCAGGGGCTGACTGGCAGCATGTTCATCTGCACTTGGCGACCGGCGTTCTGGTCTTCCTGAAGCAGGTTAAGGCTGGCTTCGAGTTCGCGGTTGGCGGTTTCGAGCTTTTCACGGTAGCGCTGGTTTTCCACCAGAAGGCGTGCACGATCCAGGGCACGGCGCACCGAGTGCTCCAGCACCGCCAGGTCTTCCAGGGGCTTGATCAGGTAGTCGGCAGCACCCAGGCGCAGGGCTTCGACCGCATCATTCATCACGCCGGCGCCGGACACGACAATCACCGGCGTCTGCGGGGCGAGCTCAGTCACCTGCCGAATCAGCTCGAGGCCGCCCATCTGGGGCATGCGCAGATCGCAGATCACGAGGTCGGGCTGGTCGCGCTCGAATACCTGGAGACCCTGTTGGCCATTACTGGCCTGCAGGACGCTGAAGCCACTGTCTTCCAAATAGGCCGCGAGGCTCGCGCGCACTACTTCGTCGTCATCGATTATCAGCAGCGTGGCACTGGTTTTTTGCATGTGGGCAAACGGCGCCAGAATTAGGTTGGCGTAGGCGGCTCGGCAATGGCCGGGCTCACGTACTGGATTCGCTTTCTAGCCTCTCTGTCCTACAAAGCATTGGGATTTTGCCCATGCACAAAGGTAAAGCAGAGGTGCCCTTCTAAGGCGCAGACGGTACTCCCATCCGACAGGGGTTTCAAGCTCATGCCGATGGTCGCCGGACGTCTTTACACCGCAAATCACCGGGAGTTATAAGAACAGGCACGACCACAACACAAAGTAAGGATGAAACCTATGAGCGAGCATGAGCGCGACTACGCTGAAAAACGCGATTTCATCCGCATGCGTGTGGATGCCGATGTGTCTCTGATCTATGCGGGGCAGGAGATTGCCGGGGTTTGCGTGGACCTTTCCAGCTCTGGTATGCAGGTAAAGGCGACTCGCGAGTTCAACGTCGGCGACCTGCTGACGGTGCGCATCGATTCGGAGCACGCCGCACTGAAAGGACTGGAGGCGGACACCGAGGTGGTGTGGGCCAAAGCCAAAGGGGAAGACCAGCACCTTGGCCTCAAAATCCTGAAGATGCGCTGAAAGACGCGCACAAAAAAGGCGACCGCTGGGGTCGCCTTTTTTCATTTCAAAACGTCACAGCTTAGAAGTCGTCCACAACCTTGCCATCCTTGACCTTGAACTCACGGTTCTGCAGGTAGGCGTTGCGGATGAAGGTGTACTTGTCACCTGTGATCAGTTTTTCGCTGTCGAGCAAACTGGCGCGGGCGTCAACAATGCCCAACCCCATGACACTGTTGCGCAGGGAAACATCATCCATGTAGCGGTACGGCTGCGTGTAGCTGTCCACGTACTTGGACGGCGCATCGCGCAGTGTGCTTGGGCCCAGCAGCGGGATCATCACGTATGGACCGCTGCCAACACCCCAGTAGCCGAGGGTCTGGCCGAAGTCTTCATCGCTGCGCTGCAGCCCCATTTTGGTGCCCACGTCAATAAAGCCGAGCACGCCGAAGGTGGTGTTGACCAGCAAACGGGCAGTGTCGACACCGGCATTGTGAGGCTTGAGCTGCAGCACGTTGTTGGCCAGGTTGCCGACGTCGCCGATGTTGCGGAAGAAGTTGTGGATACCGTCTTCGACAAATTGCGGGGTAATCCACTCATAGCCTTGGGCCAATGGCTTGAGGGCATAGGTATCAACGGTGTCGTTGAAGGTGAAGATGGGGCGGTTGACGCTTTCCCATGGATCATCTTCCGACGCTGCGTGTGCGGCGAACGGGGCCAGCAAGACAGTGGCACACACCGACAGCTGAGCGAAGTAGTGGCTCCAGCGCATAGCTTTTGCTCCTTGAATGGTCTGTCATGGGCGCTATGCCCTGAATAAGGCGTTCAGTATATGACGGAAGTGTCCAATTAGGCAGCTTCCGGGAAGCTGTCGCACGCAAAATGGACAAAATTCCTACAATTAACAATCTTGTCATCGACTTGTCATCTAGCCTCGATAGCGTCAGAGCTATTTCAGGGATGTCGACATGCCTCACGCCGAAATAGCTATCGCCAGTGCTCCCGCCTTGACTGCCGTTTTGTTTGGTTTGAGTGGCTGCCTGGTGGACTTCGGTTCCCGGGCGCGCACCGATTCGACCGCCCCCGATTCCCAAGCCACACCTGGCGCGCTGAAAATCCTGCGCAGCCTCAAGGAACAAGGCGTCCCCTGCGCCTGGCTGGATGAACTCCCTCCCTCTGTCACTGCGCCCCTGGCCGTCACGCTGCCAGACTGGGTCAAGGCGACGCCACCTTCCTCGATCCGCTGGCCGGCGCCGCATGCCTGCTGGCAAGCCTTGATGGCGCTGAACATCGAACGCCTGGGAGGCTGCGTGTTGGTCAGCGGCGAACCGCGCCTATTGCAATCCGGGCTCAATGCCGGGTTGTGGACCATCGCCCTGGCCTCCTGCGGCTCGCTGTGCGGCATGGCACCCGAACAATGGCAAGCGCTGACCGAACAGGAACGCGAACACAAGCGCGGCAAGGCCACCGTCGCCCTGTACGGGTTGGGCGTGCACTCGGTCATTGATCACCTGGGCGAACTCGGCACCTGCCTGGCCGACATCAGCCTGCGCCAGCTCAAAGGCGAAAAGCCCTGACACGGATCATGCACAGTCGCCGCCGGTGGATTAATCTACAGGTCAGCCCGTAGACCTTTCTCGGCGTGCCGCGGTCTATGCCAGTGCCTATCGATAAAAGGAAACATGTCATGCCTGATCGCAAAAAACTGGAAGAACAGGTCGAGATCCTGCGCGGGCAGTTGGAACAGGAACCGCCGCTGTCGGAAGAGAAACGTGAAGCGCTGGAGGCCTTGATTGCCAAGTTTGAATTACAACTCGAACTGGAACCGGCCACCCAGACACCCAGTATTTCTGACGATGTGAATCAAGCTGCTATCGAGTTCGACGCCGAACACCCGGTCATTTCCGGGACTTTGCGCAATATCATGGTCACTTTGGGCAACATCGGGATCTGATTCCTGCCCCAAGCCAAACGCAGAACCCAATGTGGGAGCTGGCTTGCCTGCGATAGCGATCTTTCAGTCATTCTTCAGTCGACTGATACACCGCCATCGCAGGCAAGCCAGCTCCCACATTGGCTTTATATGAAGGCTACTGACGGGCCAGGCGCACGTTCTGGAACGCCACCTCTTCCGTGCTGCGATACGGGTTGATATCCAACCCGCCACGCCGCACGTACCGCGCATACACCGTCAACTTCTCAGGCTTGAGTAAACGCTGCAGGTCGAGAAAAATGCGCTCTACACATTGCTCGTGAAAGTCCGAGTGCTGGCGAAAGCTCACGAGGTATTCCAGCAGACTGGCGTGATCCAGCGCCGAGCCACGGTACTCCACCACCACACTGCCCCAGTCCGGCTGGCTGGTCACCGGGCAGTTGGATTTGAGCAGGTGGCTGTGCACGCTCTCCTCTACGATGCGCGATTCATCGCAACGCAGTAATTCCGGGCGCGGATGCTCGTAGCTGCTGACGTTGATATCCAGCTCATCAATGCACACGCCGGGCAACGCCATCACGCCTTCGGCCTCAATCTCGGCCAGGCTGCGGATGCGCACGCTCACCGGTTTGCCGGCAGCGGCGCTGAGGTCGGTACGCAGAGTCGCCTCAAGGCTGGCCGTATCGGCAAACGCGGTCTGGTTAAACGAGTTGAGGTACAGCTTGAACGACTTTGACTCGATGATGTTCGGCGAGTCGGCCGGGATACTGAATTCACCGATGGCCACCACCGGCTTGCCCGACGGTAGCAGCCAGGACAGTTCGAAGCAGTTCCAGAAATCCACGCCCTTATAAGGCAAGGTCTCGGCACTCAGGCCCAGCTCGGCCCATTTGGCGGCACGCGGGATCGGGAACAGCAAGGAAGGGGTGTAGGTGGAGATGTATTCACTGGACTTGCCCAGCGGCGAATGTTCGGCTGCGGGATGCATGGCGGAAACCTGGCTAAATAAACCGCGCCAGTCTACCAGCCTTTGCGCCTACCCTTAAAAAACACAGCGCCGCCCCACCCCGTAGAAGCTCAGGCAAGCGCCTCACCGGACTCGCTTCAAGACGCCACCTGCGAATTAGTTGACGTTAAGCTTGCCGACCATGCCCGCCTGGTAATGCCCCGGAAGGTTGCAGGCAAACTCCAGGCCCGTGGCCTTAGTAAAAGTCCAGGTCAACTCGGCAGTTTTACCAGGCTCGACCAATACGCTATTGGGGTCATCGTGCTTCATCGCGCCATGGCCCATGGCGCTGTGGTCCATTTCGCCCATACCGGTGGCGGTGAGCATGCCACTGGCCTGCATCTGTAACATTTCCTTCTGGTGCTCGGCATGCATGGCCGCATCACCCAGGTTGAATTCGTGGAGCAACCGGCCCTTGTTGACCAGTACAAAGCGCACCGTCTCACCAGCTTTTACGTCCAGGGACTTTGGCGAAAAGGAAATGTCCTGCAGCGTCACTTCCACGGTGCGCGTGGCTTTGCTCGCAGGGGCTGGCTGGCCGAAGGCATAGGCGTGCGCCGCATCAGCCACCGCATCGAAACTCAACGCCAGCAGGCAACCCGCCAACAACAGGGGTGTACGTAACGCCATGTCTATTCTCCAAAAATGTGTAACGAGCTTGGGCAGCACTCTAAGATGACGTCGCTGCCAGCCAGCTGACTGCTAGATTACAACTTTGTCAGCTTGGCCCCCTGCCCTGGCACCCAAGGTATAAAGCCGTCGTGAACCGTTGCCAAGAGCCGCCCATGAAACTGCTGATCGTCGAAGACCAACCCAAAACCGGCCATTATCTGCGCCAGGGACTGGCCGAGGCGGGCTTTACAACCGAATTGGTGGCCGACGGTACCAGCGGCCAGCACCTGGCACTGACCGGGGACTACGACTTGCTGATCCTCGACGTGATGCTGCCCGGCCGTGATGGCTGGCAAATCCTCCACGCCGTGCGCAGTGCAGGCCTGGACATCCCGGTGCTGTTCCTCACCGCCCGCGACGCGGTGGAAGACCGTGTGCACGGTCTTGAACTGGGCGCAGACGATTACCTGGTCAAACCCTTCGCCTTTTCCGAACTGCTGGCCCGCGTACGCAGCCTGTTGCGCCGTGGCAGCAGCTCGCCTCAGGAAACCGCACTGCACCTGGCCGACCTGCGCCTTGACCTGATCCGCCGCCGCGTCGAACGGGACGGCCAGCGTATCGACCTGACCGCCAAGGAATTCTCCCTGCTGGAATTGCTGCTGCGCCGCCAGGGCGAAGTGCTGCCCAAATCGCTGATCGCCTCCCAGGTCTGGGACATGAACTTCGACAGCGACACCAACATCATCGAAGTCGCGATCCGCCGCTTGCGCCTGAAAGTCGACGATAACTTCCCTACCAAACTGATCCACACCGTACGCGGCATGGGTTACGTGCTGGAGGAGCGCGTCAATTGATCAAGCGCCTGTCCCTGGCCAGCCGCCTGGCGCTGCTGTTTGCCGCCTGCACCGCAGTGGTGTCGTTGATCGCCGGCGTGCTGTTCAACCACGCCAGCGAGGCGCACTTCATTGAGTTGGACCAGCAACAGCTCGACAGCCAACTGGTGGCGCTGCGCAGCACCTTGCAGGGTGTCGATTCGCCAGACGCATTCGCCAGACGTGAAGCGCAACTGCGCGCCGAACTCAATCGCCAACCCGAGCTCAGGCTGCGCATCACCGCCGCCGGCCAGCGCTGGCTGGACGATGCGCCAAGCGTGAACTTGCCAGACGCACCCGGCCTGCACAGCCTGCAAAATGCCGGCACCGACTATCGGGTGTACAACGCGCCGCTGAGGGCAAACCAACCCGACTCACCCCAACTGACGCTGATGCTCGACATCACCCACCACCAACATTTCCTGCAGCGCATGCAGCACCTGATCTGGCTCACCGTCGGCCTGTCGGCCCTGACCACCGCCCTGCTCGGCGCCTGGGCCGCGCGCAGTGGGTTACGGCCGTTGCGACGCATGGGTGAAGTGGCTGCCAGTGTGTCCGCGCACTCCCTGACCCAACGCCTGCCCCAGAAACACATGCCGGTGGAACTGGCCGAGCTGGCCCAGGCCTTCAACGCCATGCTGGGTCGCCTGGACGACGCGTTCCAGCGCCTCTCAGCGTTCTCCGCCGATATCGCCCATGAACTGCGCACGCCACTGTCGAACCTGCTGACCCATACCCAAGTGATCCTGACCCAGCCACGCCCGCTGGAGGATTACCGCGAGGCGCTGCACAGCAACCTGGAAGAGCTGCAATGGATGGCGCAGTTGGTCAACGACATGCTGTACCTGGCCAAAGCGGATCATGGCTTGCTCATGCCCAAGCGCGAGCCTTTGGCGCTGGCAGATGAAGTGGATGCTTTGCTGGAGTTTTTCGCGTTGCTGGCGGAAGACGCCCAAGTCAGCCTGATTCGCGAAGGTACTGCCCATACGCGGGGTGATCGCAGCATGTTGCGCCGGGCCCTGTCGAACTTGCTGGATAACGCGCTGCGGTTTACGCCAGCGGGCGGCGAAGTAAGGGTGCAGATGACGGATGGCGTGAGGTTGACGCTTGAGAACACAGGGGAAGGCATTCCACCCGAGCTGTTACCGAAGTTGTTTGACCGCTTCTATCGGGCTGATCCAGCGCGGCACGAGGGCAGCAGCGAGCACGCGGGGCTGGGGTTGGCGATTACCCAGTCGATTGTGCGGGCGCATGGGGGGAGGATTTTTTGTGAGTCTGAAGTGGGGTTGACGCGGTTTGTGATTGAGTTGCCAACAGTAGATTGATGCAGCTGTGCCGGCCCTTTCGCGAGCAAGCCCGCTCCCACATTCGACCGAGTACATCCTGTGAAATGCGGTCAAAATGTGGGAGCGGGCTTGCTCGCGAAAGCGGTCTTACATCCTACGAATACCTGAGGGCATGCGCCGGCTCTATCTTCGCCGCCCGATACGCCGGATACAGCGTCGCCAAAAAGCTCAACACAAACCCCGCCGCGCAGATCAGCACCACATCCCCGCCTTGCAGCTCCGAAGGCAGGTTGCTGACAAAGTACACATCCGAACTGAAGATGTGCTGCCCGGTGACTCGCTCCACCCAAGCCACCAGCTCACTCACGTTCAGCGCCGCTATCACGCCCAGTACACCGCCAATCAGGGTACCGACGATACCGATCACCGTGCCCTGCACCATGAAGATCGCCATGATCTGCCGTGGCGTGGCGCCGATGGTGCGCAGAATCGCAATGTCTGCGCCTTTGTCGTTCACTACCATGATCAAGGTAGCAATGATGTTGAACGCCGCCACAGCGACGATCATCAGCAACAGCAGGCCGATCATGGTCTTTTCCATTTTCATTGCGCTGAACAGGCTGCCTTGAGTGTGCGTCCAATCATCAGGCTTATAGGCCGCGCCCAGGCTGGCGGCGATATCCGCCGAGACCTTGGGCGCCGCATACAGGTCTTTCACCGCCAGGCGCACGCTTTGCACCTGGTTCGGCTGCCAATGCTGTATCTCGGCCGCGTCGGCCATGTGGATCAAGGCCATCGAACCATCCAGCTCGGCGCCAACCTTGAAGATCCCGACCACGTTCAAGCGCTGCATGCGCGGGGTGATCCCCCCCGGTGCGGTGCTGATTTCCGGCACGATCAGGGTCAGCTTGTCGCCCACATTCAGGCGAAAACGCCGGGCAGTGATTTCGCCGACCACCACGCCGAACTCGCCGGGTTTCAGGTCATCCAGTTTGCCGCGCACGATGTGCTGGGCCACGATCGACACCTTGCCTTCCTGCGCTGGGTCGACGCCGCTGATCTCGATCGGCTGCATCGCGCCCTTGTAGGAAAACATGCCGTCCATCTGCGTGAAAGGTACTGCGGCAGTCACTTCCGGATTCTTCATCGCGGCGGCGGCCACGGGCTGCCAATCGTCAATCGGGTTCACGCCGACGATGGTGGCGTGGGGCACCATGCCGAGGATGCGCGAGCTCATTTCGCGCTGGAAGCCGTTCATCACCGACAGCACCACGATCATCGCCAATACGCCCAAGGCGAGGCCGATCATCGAGGTCATCGAGATAAACGATACAAAACGGTTGCGGCGCTTGGCGCGGGTATAGCGCGTGCCGATGAAAATCGATAACGGTCTGAACATTCGCGTGCACCGCCTGAAAAAATGAAAAAGCCCGGCGCTTAAAGCACCGGGCTTGAAACGGGTCAGATGGCGACCAGATGACCTTCCTGCAGGTGCAACACGCGGTCCATCTGCCGGGCCATGCTCATGTCATGGGTCACCACCAGGAACGCGGTGCGCATCTGGGTGCTCAGTTCCAGCATCAAGTCCTTGATGCCCTGGGCAGTGTGGGAGTCGAGGTTGCCGGTGGGCTCGTCGAGCATCACCAGGCCCGGGTTGTTCACCAGGGCGCGGGCAATCGCCACACGCTGACGCTCGCCGCCGGACAGTTCGGCCGGCTTGTGTTCCAGGCGATGGCCGAGGCCGACGCGTTCCAGCAAGGCCTTGGCGCGCTGGCGGGCTTGCGGGATCGCGGTCTTGCCGATCAACAGCGGCATGCACACGTTTTCCAGGGCGGTGAACTCCGGCAACAGGTGGTGGAACTGGTACACAAAGCCCAAAGAACGGTTGCGCAATTGGCCACGGGCCTTTTCGCCCAGGGCCGACAGTTCTTCACCAGCCAGCCATACGCTGCCCTGGGACGGCGTATCAAGCCCGCCCAGCAGGTTCAGCAAGGTACTTTTGCCGGAGCCCGAACTGCCGACGATCGCTACGCGCTCGCCGGGGTGCAGTTCAAGTTGCAGGTTGGACAACACGACAACCGATTCCGGGCCCTCCTCGTAGGATTTGCCCAGGTTTCGGCAGCTCAGGATTGCTTTTTCACTCATGCCCGATTCACTCATAACGTAAGGCCTGTGCTGGCTGGGTACGTGCCGCGCGCCAGGCTGGATACAGGGTGGCAAGGAAACTCAGGACCAACGCAGCGCCGCCCACCATCAACACGTCCTGGGTTTGCACCTGGGACGGCAAGTAGTCGATGAAGTAGACGTCAGCGTTGAGAAACTTATGGCCGAGCACGTTTTCCAGTGCGGCAATGGCGGCGCTGACATTCAACGCAGCCAGGATCCCGACGGCGGTGCCGATCAAGGTGCCGACCACGCCAATCACCGTGCCTTGCACCATAAAGATCGCCATGATCTGCCCCGGCGTGGCGCCAAGCGTGCGCAGGATGGCGATATCGCCCTTCTTGTCATTCACCACCATCACCAGCGTGGAGATGATATTGAAAGCCGCCACGGCGACGATCAGCAGCAACAGCAGGCCGATCATGGCTTTTTCCATGCGGATGGCCTGGTACAGGTTGCCGTGGGTACGGGTCCAGTCGCGGGCGTAGTATTGGCTCTCACCCAAATGCTGGGCGATTTCCCAGGCACCGCGCGGCGCGTCGAACAGGTCGTTGAACTTCAGGCGCAAGCCCTGCACCTGGTCCGGCTGCCAGCGATGCAGGCGGGCCAGGTCGGTGAGGTTGGTCAGGCCGAGGTAGCCGTCGATCTCGCCGGCACCCACGTGGAAGGTGCCCACCACGGTAAAGCGCTTCATGCGCGGAAACATACCGGCCGGGGTCACAGTGACTTCCGGCGCGACGAAGGTCAGCTTGTCGCCGAGGCCCACGCCGAGCTTGGCCGCAGCCTTGTCGCCGATCACGATGCCGAAGCTGCCCGGCGCCAAGTCATCGAGTTTGCCCTGCAACATGAACTTGTCGATGATCGAGACTTTGCGTTCCTGGGCCGGGTCGATGGCATTGAGCAGGATCTTCTGCACCTTGCCGTCGTTGGTCAGCAACCCCTGCATCTGGGTAAACGGCGCAACGGCCAGTACCTTGGGGTTCTGCTTGACCTTGTCGGCGAGGCTTTGCCAGTCACTGATGGGCGCATCGCCCTCAATAGTCGCGTGGGGCACCATGCCCAGCACGCGGGTGCGCATCTCATGATCGAAGCCGTTCATCACCGAGAGCACCACGATCATCACGACCACGCCCAAGGCGAGCCCGATCATCGAGGTCAGGGAAATGAACGACACAAAATGATTGCGACGCTTTGCACGGGTATAACGCGTGCCGATAAATACGAAGAGAGGTCTGAACATGTCGGGGCTTGTTCGGAGGAAAAGAAGACGTCCCGGTGGCGGGGTCTGGTAAGCAGCTTTACACTCAGACCATTACCGTTACCTGGGGTTCGCCATGTCGACATTAGATGAAGAAGAGCGCCGCGAATACTACCGTATCGACGACATGATCGCACTCCAAATCAAAAGCCTGTCTGCCCCCGAAGCGGCGAGCAAGGAAGTGTTGCTGGATGATTCGCCGCTGTTCAACCTGCTCAGCGAGTTGCACCTGAGTGAATTCGAAGCCCAGCACCTGTTGCGTCAGCTCAGCGAGAAGGATCGCACCCTCGCCGCCTTCCTCCGCGTGCAGAACAAACGCGTGGACCTGCTCAGCCAGATCATGGCGCGCGGCCTGCTGGATGAGGTCGGCGCACCGCAACCGGTGATCATTTCCGAAGGCGGTATCGACTTCCAACACCCCACTCCCCTGGCGACTGGCGCACACCTCGCGGTCAAACTGGTGCTGATGCCCCAGGCGCTCGGCCTGCTGCTGCGCGCGCGCGTCACCCATTGCGATCCCAAAGGCGATGGCTTTGACGTCGGCACGGAATTCGAATCCATGACCGATGCCCAACGCCAACTGCTCGCGCGCTACATCCTGCAGAAACAGGCCCAGGAACGTCGCCTGGCGCGGGAACAAAGCGACGACATCTGAATGTGTATTCACTACGCCAGTCATCCTGGCGCGAAGGAGCAACTGTGACCCTGATCTACGGCCATCGCGGTGCCAAAGGCGAAGCACCGGAAAACACCCTGACCAGCTTTCAGGAGTGCCTCAAGCACGGCGTACGCCGTTGCGAACTGGACTTGCACCTGTCCATGGACGGGGAGCTGATGGTCATGCACGACCCGACCCTAAAACGCACCGCCGACCGGCGTGGCAAGGTCGTCGAGTATTCGGCGGCGGACCTGGTGAAGATGGATGCGCGCAAAGGCGGCCCGGGCTGGATCCAGCCGTGCCCGATCCCGCGCCTGGAGGAGCTGTTCGAAAAGTGCGACTTCGATCACTGGCAACTGGAAGTCAAAAGCGCCTCACGCACCCGCGCCGCCACCACGGTGCTGGCGATCCGCGAGATGGCCGTGCGCTTTGGCCTGATGGACAAAGTCACCGTCACCTCAAGCTCAAGGGAAGTATTGAAAGCAGCGGTTGACCTCACCCCCGACCTGTCACGCGGCCTGGTGGCCGAGTACGCCTGGCTCGACCCGCTGAAGGTCGCGCAAAACTACGGCTGTGAGTATCTGGCGTTGAACTGGACGCTGTGCACCCCTGAACGTCTGGAAAAAGCCCAGCGCCAGGGTTTGCACGTATCCGTGTGGACAGTCAACGAACCTGCGCTGATGCGCAGGCTCGCCGACTTCGGCGTAGATAGCCTGATTACAGACTTTCCCGGTTTGGCCACTGCCACCCTCGGGAATTACTGAAATCGGTCTCCCCGGCCGGCTCAGGCCACCGGCCGGAGCCGCTCAAAAAAGCCGGTTGAGGCCGTCGTAGGCAGCTACCCGATAGGCTTCAGCCATGGTCGGGTAGTTGAACGTGGTGTTGACGAAATACTTGAGGGTATTGAGTTCACCCGGCTGGTTCATGATCGCCTGGCCGATGTGGACGATCTCCGAAGCCTGGTAGCCGAAGCAGTGCACGCCGAGCACTTCCAGGGTTTCACGGTGGAACAGGATCTTCAGCATGCCTTGCGGCTCACCGGCGATCTGCGCACGCGCCATGCTCTTGAAGAACGCCTTGCCCACTTCGTAGGGCACCTTGGCCTTGGTCAGTTCGTGCTCGTTCTTGCCGATCGAGCTGATCTCGGGAATCGTGTAGATCCCGGTCGGCACGTCGTTCACGTAGCGCCAGCTGCCATTGTCGACGATGCTGCCCGCCGCCGAACGGCCTTGGTCATGGGCGGCACTGGCCAGGCTCGGCCAGCCGATCACGTCACCGGCGCCGTAGATGTTGGTCACGCAGGTACGGTAGTTTTCATCGACCTCGATCTGACCACGACTGTTGACCTTGACCCCGATGTTTTCCATGCCGAGCTTGTCAGTGTTGCCGGTACGGCCGTTGCACCACAGCAAGGCGTCGGCCTTGATCTTCTTGCCGGACTTGAGGTGCAGGATCACACCGTTATCCAGGCCTTCGACCCGCTCATACTCTTCGTTATGGCGCACGGTGATGTTGTTGTTGCTGAAGTGGTAGCTCAACGCCTGGGAAATTTCCGAGTCGAGGAAGCTCAGCAACTGGTCACGGTTGTCGACCAGCTCCACCAGCACCCCCAGGCCGCTGAAGATCGAGGCGTATTCACAGCCGATCACGCCGGCACCGTAGATGATCAGTTTGCGCGGGGTGTGGCCCAGGCTCAGGATGGTGTCGCTATCGTAGATACGCGGGTGGTGGAAATCGATATCCGCCGGACGATACGGGCGTGAACCGGTGGCGATGATGATGTGCTTGGCCACTAGCTTCTCGACCACGCCGTTGGGGCAGACCACTTCGACGGTTTGCTCGTCGGCGAAGCTGCCAGTGCCGAAGAACAGGTCGACACGGTTACGGGCGTAGTAGCCCGTACGCGAAGCAACCTGCTTGGAGATGACTTTCTCGGCGCTTTTCAGCACGTCCGGGAACGAGAACCAGCGCGGCTCACCAATGGCCCGGAACATCGGGTTGGTGTTGAACTGCATGATCTGGCGCACCGAGTGACGCAAGGCCTTGGACGGGATGGTGCCCAGGTGGGTGCAGTTACCGCCGACTTGGCGACGGCTATCGACCATCGCCACCTTGCGCCCGGCCTTCGCGGCGTTCATCGCCGCACCTTCTCCAGCTGGGCCGGAACCCAGTACCACCACGTCGTAGTTGTAGACAGCCATGCGTACTCCTCAGAACAGGCCAGGCGTACGGTTGGACGCCGGGCTAAATCATGCCGCGGCCAGCGGTCATGAAGGACAATTTGGCTCAAGTGTGTGAACCGGGGCACAGTCTATATAAGGCGTAACGCCGCGCACATTAACCCTTGGTCGCGTCGTAGGCCAGTATTGCCTTTACTACACAGCGCAGATTATCCCTGAACCCTGCCGCTGCCGGAAAATGAATTACCCTGTAGTCACGCATCTTTTCGGGACGGGCCATTATGCGGCATATAGTTTTCTGTTTATTACTGATGCTGTCGATCACAGCACACGCCAATGAGGCGGAACGGCTAAAGCAGGCCAACTTCCCGGCACAGTCACAGGAACTGCCCCTGAAAAACCAGGCTGTGCTCACCTACCTCTGGGCCGACGTGTACGCGGCCGCGCTGTATACCCCTTCGGAATTGAGCGCCAAACAGGCCTGGGAGCAGAAAAAGGCGCTGCGCCTGACGCTGTATTACTTTCGCGACATCGACCGCAATGACGTGATCAAGGCGGCCAATACGACCCTGGAACGCCAACAAGCAAGCGCGAGCTTGAAGCCTGAGCTGGAAAAACTGCATGCCCGCTTTCGTGACATTCAAGCCGGTGATCGATATGCCCTGGATTATCGACCAGGGCGTGGCTTGAACCTAGAGATCAATGGGCAAGTGCTGTTCAGCAGTCGCGATGACGCGCTGGCGAGGGCCTACCTGGGGATCTGGTTGGCGCCCAAGGGGTTGTCCGAGGAGTTGCGCAACAAATTGCTGAATTGAGGATTTGCGCCGACTGAACTGCCGCCTTCGCGAGCAAGTCGAATCGCCGCACCGCCGCGCCCACATTTTGACCGCGTTTTTTCAGGGAGTACACGGTCCAAATGCGGGACCTGGCTTGCCTACGAAGCGGCCCCACAGACAACACAAAACCCCCAGCCATGAAAAAGCCCCGAACCAGTCGGGGCTTTTTCACTTACCGCTAATGCTTAGCGTGGAAACGCAGGCGGGTTGACCCCAGCCATGTCTTCCATCACGCGAACCACTTGGCAGCTGTAACCGAACTCGTTGTCGTACCAGACATACAGTACAACGCGGTTGTCCTGGGTAATGGTCGCCTCAGCGTCCACCACTCCGGCGTGGCGCGAGCCAACGAAGTCAGTGGAGACCACTTCCTGCGAGTTGACGTAGTCGATTTGCTTGTGCAGGTCGGAGTGCAGCGCCATGTAGCGCAGGTACTCGTTCATCTCTTCACGGGTAGCGGCTTTCTCAAGGTTCAGATTGAGAATCGCCATCGACACGTTCGGCGTCGGCACACGGATCGCGTTACCGGTCAGCTTGCCGGCCAGCTCAGGCAGGGCCTTGGCAGCAGCAGTGGCAGCACCGGTCTCGGTGATCACCATGTTCAACGCGGCGCTGCGGCCACGGCGATCGCCCTTGTGGAAGTTGTCGATCAGGTTCTGGTCGTTGGTGTACGAGTGAACCGTCTCAACGTGGCCATTGACGATACCGAACTTGTCATTCACCGCCTTCAGCACCGGCACGATGGCGTTGGTGGTGCAGGAAGCGGCGGACACGATCTTGTCGTCAGCCGTGATTTCAGCGTGGTTGATGCCGTGCACGATGTTCTTCAGCTTGCCCTTGCCAGGCGCGGTCAGGACAACGCGGTCGATACCTGGGCAGGCCAGGTGCTGGCCCAGGCCTTCGGCGTCACGCCATACGCCGGTGTTGTCCACCAGAAGAGCGTCCTTGATGCCGTACTGGGTGTAATCCACCTCGGACGGGTTCTTCGCGTAGATCACCTGGATCAGGTTACCGTTGGCGGTGATGGTGTTGTTTTCTTCGTCGATGGTGATGGTGCCGTTGAACGAACCGTGTACCGAATCGCGGCGCAGCAGGCTGGCGCGTTTGGTCAGGTCGTTCTCGGCGCCTTTGCGCACCACGATGGCCCGCAGGCGCAGGCCGTCGCCACCACCGGTTTTTTCGATCAGGATGCGCGCCAACAGGCGGCCGATACGACCAAAGCCGTACAGCACAACGTCGGTGCCTTTGCGGGCTGCGGCGCTCTGCTGGCCAACCACATCGGCCATTTCTTCACGCACGAACTGCTCGGCGCTGCGGCCTGCGCCTTCTTTGCGGAATTTATAGGCCAGCTTGCCCAGGTCTACCGAAGCCGCGCCGAGCTTGAGCTCGCTCATGGCTTTGAGCAGTGGGAATGTTTCGTGGACGGAGAGTTCGCTGTCGTCGGCGGAACGGTGACGCGCAAAGCGGTGAGCTTTGAGAATCGCGATGACAGACTGGTTGATCAGGCTGCGGCCATAGATCGAGCTCACCACATTGTTATTGCGGTACAGCTGACCGATAAGCGGGATCATCGCTTCTGCGAGTGCTTCACGGTCGATCCATTCACCAAGACACTGGTCGGGCTTCTGAGTCACGGGAACCTTCCACATGTAGGGGCTGAAAAAAGGGGCTACATTATGCCGCCCGACTGCCCTTGGAGCAATGCGCGTCCTACAACAAAAAAGCTTTGCGCAAAAAAGCCACCCCGCTGGAGCCCAGTAAATACGCGGGTTACAGAAGACCTCTCTTTGGGCAACAACGCCGACTTGTCCGTAACCCTCCAAAACAATCGCGTATTTCGGCACTACATATTGAGTCAAAACACGCCATTATTTGTCTTAGCCACTACATTTCCTACAAACCGTAATAGGCTCAGTCAGAAACTGACAGGCGGCACCTCTGGCCGTTACAATTACCGACTTTGTCGCAACGCTTGGAGCTCAACCTTCCGTGCCCGTTCTGCGTCTACCGCTTCTCCCTGCCGCGGCAGGTAAACAGCACTGGGGCAACCTGCCCGGTGCCGCCCTTAGCCTGGCCATCGCCGAGGCTGCCAGCGCAGCCAAGCGCTTTACCCTGCTGCTCACCGCCGACAGCCAAAGTGCCGAACGGTTGGAGCAGGAGCTGAGCTTCTTCGCCCCTGATTTGCCGGTGCTGCATTTTCCCGATTGGGAAACCCTGCCCTACGACCTGTTCTCGCCGCATCAGGACATCATCTCGCAGCGCATCGCCAGCCTGTACCGCTTGCCGGAACTGGCCCACGGTGTGCTGGTGGTGCCGATCACCACGGCACTGCATCGCCTGGCACCGACCAAGTTCCTGCTGGGCAGCAGCCTGGTCCTGGATATCGGCCAGAAGCTCGATGTGGAACAGATGCGCACGCGCCTGGAGGCCAGCGGCTACCGCTGCGTCGACACGGTGTACGAGCACGGTGAATTTGCGGTGCGCGGTGCGCTGATCGACCTGTTCCCGATGGGCAGTAAACTGCCCTATCGCATCGACCTGTTCGATGACGAAATCGAGACCCTGCGCACCTTCGATCCGGAAAACCAGCGTTCCATCGACAAAGTCGACTCGATCAAGCTGCTGCCGGCCCGGGAATTCCCGCTGCAAAAAGACGCGGTCACGCGCTTCAAGGCGCGCTTCCGTGAGCGTTTCGACGTCGACTTCCGTCGTTGCCCGATCTTTCAGGACTTGAGCAGCGGGATTACACCTGCGGGGATCGAGTACTACCTGCCGCTGTTCTTCGACGAAACGTCTACCTTGTTCGATTACTTGCCCCAGGACACGCAAGTATTCTCGCTGCCGGGTATCGAGCAGGCGGCAGAAAACTTCTGGAACGACGTGCGTAACCGCTATGAAGAGCGCCGCGTTGATCCGTCCCGGCCTTTATTGCCGCCCGCCGAGCTGTTCCTGCCGGTAGAAGATTGCTTCGCGCGCTTGAAAAACTGGCCACGCGTAGTTGCCAGCCAACAAGATGTGGACGCGGGTAGTGGCCGCGAGCGCTTCCCGGCGGGGACACTGCCGGATCTGGCGATCCAGGCTAAAGCCACACAACCGCTGGAAGCGCTGTCCAACTTCCTGGGCGACTTCCCTGGCCGAGTGCTGTTTACCGCTGAGTCCGCCGGGCGTCGAGAAGTCCTGCTGGAGCTGCTGGAACGCCTGAAGCTGCGACCGAAAACCGTCGACAGCTGGCCGGACTTTGTAAAAAGCAAAGAACGCCTGGCGATCACCATCGCACCGCTGGACGAAGGCCTGTTGCTGGACGACCCGGCCTTGGCGCTGATCGCCGAGAGCCCGCTGTTCGGCCAGCGCGTGATGCAACGTCGACGCCGCGAAAAACGCGCCGACGCCAACAACGACGCGGTGATCAAAAACCTCACCGAGCTGCGCGAAGGCGCGCCGGTGGTGCATATCGACCACGGCGTTGGCCGCTACCTCGGCCTGCAAACCCTGGAAATCGACAACCAGGCCGCCGAATTCCTCACCATGGAATACGCCGAGGGCGCCAAGCTCTACGTGCCGGTGGCCAGCCTGCACCTGATCGCCCGCTACACCGGCAGCGACGACGCCCTGGCGCCGTTGCATCGCCTGGGTTCCGAGACCTGGCAGAAGGCCAAGCGCAAGGCCGCCGAACAAGTCCGCGACGTCGCCGCCGAACTGCTCGACATCTATGCCCGCCGCGCAGCGCGCGAAGGTTACGCGTTCGCCGACCCGAAAGCCGACTACGCCACCTTCAGCGCCGGCTTTGCTTTCGAAGAAACCCCGGACCAGCAAACCACCATCGAAGCGGTGCGCGCCGACATGCTCGCGCCCAAGCCGATGGACCGCCTGGTGTGTGGCGACGTGGGCTTCGGCAAGACCGAAGTGGCGATGCGCGCCGCCTTCATCGCCGTGCACGGCGGCCGCCAGGTAGCGATCCTGGTGCCGACCACCCTGCTCGCCCAGCAGCACTACAACAGCTTCCGCGATCGCTTTGCCGACTGGCCGGTGACCGTGGAAGTGATGAGCCGCTTCAAGTCGGCCAAGGAAGTGAACGCCGCCATCGCTGACCTGGCGGAAGGCAAGATCGACATCGTGATCGGCACCCACAAGCTGTTGTCGGACGATGTGAAGATCAAGAACCTCGGCCTGGTGATCATCGACGAAGAACACCGTTTTGGGGTGCGTCAGAAGGAACAACTCAAGGCGCTGCGCAGCGAAGTCGACATCCTCACCCTCACCGCCACGCCGATTCCGCGCACGCTGAACATGGCGGTGTCGGGCATGCGCGACCTGTCGATCATCGCCACGCCACCGGCGCGGCGCTTGTCGGTACGCACCTTTGTGATGGAGCAGAACAAAAGCACGGTCAAGGAAGCGCTGCTACGGGAATTGCTGCGCGGCGGGCAGGTTTACTACTTGCACAACGATGTGAAGACCATCGAGAAATGTGCTGCCGACCTCGCCGAATTGGTACCGGAAGCGCGCATCGCCATCGGCCACGGGCAGATGCGCGAACGCGAACTCGAACAGGTGATGAGCGACTTCTACCACAAGCGCTTCAACGTGCTGATCGCCTCGACCATCATCGAGACCGGTATCGACGTGCCGAGCGCTAACACCATCATCATCGAGCGCGCCGACAAATTCGGCCTGGCGCAGCTGCACCAGCTGCGCGGCCGGGTGGGTCGCAGTCACCACCAGGCGTATGCCTATTTGCTCACGCCGCCGCGCCAGCAAATCACTTCCGACGCGGAAAAGCGCCTGGAAGCCATCGCCAACACTCAGGACCTGGGCGCCGGTTTTGTACTGGCCACCAACGACCTGGAAATCCGTGGCGCCGGCGAGCTGCTGGGCGACGGCCAGAGCGGGCAGATCCAGGCGGTGGGTTTCACCCTGTATATGGAGATGCTTGAACGCGCGGTGAAAGCCATCCGCAAAGGCGAGCAACCGAACCTCGATCAACCCTTGGGCGGCGGTCCGGAAATCAACCTGCGCTTGCCGGCGTTGATTCCCGAAGACTACCTGCCGGACGTGCATGCGCGGTTGATCCTGTACAAACGCATCGCCTCGGCCACCGACGAAGAAGGCCTCAAGGACCTGCAGGTGGAGATGATCGACCGCTTCGGCCTGCTGCCGGAACCGACCAAGAACCTGGTGCGCCTGACCTTGCTCAAATTGCAGGCCGAGCAGTTGGGCATCAAGAAAGTCGACGCCGGGCCGCAGGGAGGGCGCATCGAATTTGAAGCACAGACCCCGGTGGACCCATTGGTGCTGATCAAGCTGATCCAGGGCCAGCCGAACCGCTACAAGTTCGAAGGGGCTACGCTGTTCAAGTTCATGGTGCCGATGGAACGCGCTGAAGAACGCTTTAATACACTGGAGGCGTTGTTCGAGCGCCTCATCCCGAAATCTGCTTGAAGGACGCCCCAATGCGCCTGTTCCGCATTTTGAGCTTGTTGTTGGTGGCAGTGGCACCTGCGGCGTTTGCCGATAGCCCGTACCTGGTGGAAATGATCCTGGTGCGCCAGAACGCAGAGCCGCCGCTCAACAGCCGCGCCGCCCCGGAAAACTGGGATGCCGGGGCGGCCCGCCTGGGCGATAAACTGAGCCCGCCGCGCTTGTCCAACATTGTCGATAAGCTGCGCGCCGACTCCTCCTACACGGTGCTGCTACACAAGGCGTGGGAACAGAACCTGGGGGAGCAGCCGGTCAACGTCGCCATCTCCGACGGCCAGGAGCAGTTTGGTCAGTTTCCTATCGAAGGCGTATTGAGCCTGCAACTGGGCCGATTTACCGATATCGATACGAACTTCTGGATCAACCAGTTCGACAGCAACGGCAGTGTGATCGCCAGCGAACACTTGAGCCAGACCGACGTGCGCACCAAGAACAACCAACTCAACTACCTGGATGGCGGCCACCTGGCGCTTCTGATCAAGATCACCTCGCTCACCGCCAAGCCACCCAGCGCGCCACCGCCTGACATTCAGGACTGATCCAGCGCCATGGCCCTGACGTCGTCGCTGACCAAACCCCTGGCCCCTTCGTGGGCCAATCGCTTCAAAGAGCAGAGCCTGGAGCGCGGGCGACGTTATGCCTTGGAGAACCGGGTGCGCATCGTTGAGTCCGGCGACAGCACCATCATCGCCAGCTGCGAAGGCTCGGGCAGCAACGTTTATCGGCAAACCATCTCGCTGCGCGAATCGGCCAAAGGCACGCTGATACTGGTGGACAGCCGCTGTACCTGCCCGGTGCACACCAACTGCAAACACATCGCGGCGGTGCTGCTTAAAGTCCAGGAAACCCTGGCCTACCCGGCCGCCGCACAGGATGCCGAGTTGCTGGAAAAACTCCAGGCCGTGCTGGAAAACCGCGTGGCGTTGCCGCAGGTGGTGATGGAAGACGTGCTGCCCGTACCGCGTTTGTGGTTGGCCAGTGTCGAGTTCAGTGCATTTGAACCGCGCAACGGCAAGATGCAGCGCTACATCCAGCACCGCGCGGCACTGTCCTTCAACTACTTGGGCAATTACGTCAGCGGGCAGAAAAACGCCGACATCATCGTGCGCCAGGACACCCAGAGCCTGCGCATCAAGCGGCATCCCGAGCTGGAGCAACCCTATCGCGAGCAACTTCGGTTGCTCGGTTTCAAGATCGCCACGCGTCAGAGCAAAGCCCTGCCGGAAAGCGCCGGCGAGCTGTTCGAGCTGGTCAATGACAGCGCCTGGCTGAACTTTACCCTCAATGCCTCGCCGACCTTGCGGGCCGAGGGTTGGGAGTTGCAGATCGAAGAAGATTTCGGGTTCGATCTGAGCGCCGTCGATGACTGGTACGCCACCGTCGATGAAGGGCCGGAACGTGACTGGTTCGACCTGGAGCTGGGGATTATCGTCAATGGCGAACGGCTGAGCCTGCTGCCGATCCTGCTGAACCTGATGCGCTCACACACCGAGATCCTGAATCCGGAAAAACTCGCGCGACGCCGCGATGATGAGCTGATCCTGGTGAACATTCCCGGCTTGCCCAATGGCCATGGTCCGCTGCAAGTGGCCTTGCCTTACGGCCGGCTAAAACCCGTGCTGGCCACCCTCGGCGAGTTCTACCTGCAAGAAGCCGGCAGCACCACGCTGCGCCTGGCCAAGGCTGATGCGATTCGCCTGAACCCGCTGGAAGACCTGCCGCTGCAATGGGAAGGTGGCGAGAAGATCCGCAACTTCGCCCAACGCCTGCGGGATATCAAGGATTTCACCAGCGTGGCGCCCGAAGGGCTGAACGCGACCTTGCGCCCGTATCAACTGGAAGGCTTGAGTTGGATGCAGTCGCTGCGTCAGCTGGACGTTGGCGGGATACTTGCGGATGACATGGGCCTGGGCAAAACCCTGCAGACCCTGGCGCATATTCTCACTGAGAAAGCCGCCGGGCGCCTGGACCGGCCGTGCATGGTCGTGATGCCCACCAGCCTGATTCCCAACTGGCTTGATGAAGCAGCGCACTTCACGCCACAGCTCAAGGTATTGGCGTTGTATGGCGCAACGCGCAAGAAACACTTCGCCAACCTGCAGGACTATGACCTGCTGCTGACCACCTACGCGCTGCTGCCCAAGGACATCGAACAGCTCGCCGCCCTGCCCCTGCATGTACTGATCCTCGATGAAGCGCAGTACATCAAGAACCCTAATAGCAAAGCCGCCCAGGCGGCGCGCGAGCTGAATGCGCGGCAGCGCTTGTGCCTGAGTGGTACGCCGCTGGAAAACCACTTGGGTGAACTGTGGTCGCTGTTCCACTTCCTGTTGCCGGGCTGGCTGGGCGAAGTAAAAAGTTTCAACCGCGATTACCGCGTGCCCATCGAAAAGCGCGCCAGCGATGTGCGATTGCAGCACCTGAACGGTCGGATCAAACCCTTCTTGCTGCGACGCACCAAGGAACAGGTCGCTACAGAGTTGCCGCCCAAGACCGAGATCATCCACTGGGTCGACCTCAACGAGGCGCAGCGCGATGTGTACGAAACCATGCGCCTGGCCATGGACAAGAAGGTGCGAGACGAGATTACCCGCAAGGGCGTGGCGCGCAGCCAGATCATCATTCTTGAAGCGCTGTTGAAGTTGCGTCAGGTGTGCTGCGATTTACGCTTGGTCAACGACGCCGCCCTGCCCGCAAGGGGCAGTAGCTCGGGAAAGCTCGATAGCTTGATGCACATGCTCGAAGAACTGTTTGCCGAAGGACGGCGAATTCTGCTGTTCTCCCAGTTCACCTCGATGTTGAGCCTGATCGAAGTGGAGCTTAAAAAGCGTGGCGTGGCCTACGCGCTATTGACCGGCCAGACCCGCGATCGGCGTACGCCGGTGAAGGACTTTCAGAGTGGCAAGCTGCAGGTTTTTCTGATCAGCCTGAAGGCCGGCGGTGTAGGCCTGAACCTGACCGAAGCCGACACGGTGATCCATTACGACCCTTGGTGGAACCCCGCTACGGAGAATCAGGCGACTGACAGGGCGTACCGGATCGGGCAGGAAAAGCCGGTGTTCGTCTACAAGATGATTGCGCGGGGTACGGTGGAGGAAAAAATCCAGCACCTGCAGAAGGAAAAGTCAGACTTGGCGGCGGGTGTGCTGGATGGGCGCACGACCGGGGATTGGCAGTTGGGCAATGAGGATATTGAAGCGTTGTTTGCGCCGTTGCCCCACAAGCAAGAGAAGCGTTGACGGTTAGACCGCTATCGCAGGCAAGCCAGCTCCCACCTTTGGAATGCAATCCCATGTGGGAGCTGGCTTGCCTGCGATAGCCACGACGCGGTTCTCAGCCGATCAACTGAGCATCCCGCAACGCGGTAAGCGCCGCCAACCACCGCGGATCCTGCTTGTAATCCGTCGAAGCAATCGCCTGCCCCCGCATCCGCGCAATGCGCGCCGATGGGGTGACCTTCATCCGCTGAGCGGCCGTCAGTGCCAACTCAGCCGCCGCCCGATCATTGCACACCAGCCCCATATCACAACCAGCCGTCAACGCGGCTTCAATCCGGCTGGCCGCGTCACCGACCACATGTGCACCGGCCATCGACAGGTCATCGCTGAAAATCACCCCATCAAACTGCAATTCGCCGCGCAAAATATCCTGCAACCATCGACGCGAAAAGCCAGCTGGCTGAGCGTCAACCTGCGGGTAAATAACATGCGCCGGCATCACCGCCGCCAACTGCTTGCTCAGGCGCGCGAACGGCACCAGGTCATTCGTGCGAATCTCTTCCAGGCTACGTTCGTCATTGGGAATCGCCACGTGGGAATCAGCCTCAGCCCAACCGTGGCCCGGGAAGTGTTTGCCTGTAGCAGCCATGCCGGCGCTGTTCATGCCACGGATAAAGGCACCGGCCAGCACGGCGGCGCGCTCGGGGTCGCCTTCGAAGGAACGGGTGCCGACGACTGCGCTGCGTTGATAGTCCAGGTCGAGCACCGGGGCGAAGCTCAGGTCGAGGCCCACGGCCAGTACTTCAGTCGCCATGACCCAACCGCACTGCTCGGCCAAGTACTCGGCATTCGGGTTATCCGCCAGCGCACGCATGGCCGGCAGGCGCACAAACCCCTGGCGCAGGCGCTGTACACGACCGCCCTCCTGATCGACAGCCAGCAGCAGATCCGGGCGTACGGCACGAATTGCCGCGCTCAATTCACGCACCTGGCGCGGGTGCTCGATATTGCGTGCGAAAATGATCAGGCCGCCCACTTCAGGCTGGCGCAGCAGATGGCGGTCCTCGGCCGTCAGCCAGGTACCGGCAACGTCGACCATCAAAGAACCTTGCAGGGCAGCAGTCATAAACCTTCCTTAAATAACGCACGCAACCCGTTGCCCTCACGCGGCGCGAATGGCGCGGTGAGCACAACGGGTTGCGAATAAATAGCTGAAATCGGCATGGCGGCTAGCTTAGCGGATGCAAGTGGCCTCGCACACCCGGGGCGGTCAAACCTTGGCGACAGCCGGCGTGGTTTTACTGCGCGGACGCAATTGGGCGGCGGCCATGGTCGGGTCGGCCACGCCGGTTTCGGCACGCATGCCGGCGGCGAGGAATGGCACCATGAGGCGCATGACCTGTTCGATGGAGGTGTTGACGCCGAAATCGGTCTCGGCAATAGCCCGCAATGCCTTGATCCCGGACATGCTGAACGCTGCGGCACCGAGCATGAAGTGCACGCGCCAGAACAGTTCGATGGGCGGAATGCGCGGGGCGGCTTCGTTGACCAGCAACATATAGCGACGAAATACCTTGCCGTACATGTCTTCCAGATAACGTCGCAAGTGACCCTGGCTCTGGCTGAACGCCAGGCCCAGCAGCCGCATGAAGATCGACAGGTCGTTGCCGCTGCGCGGTTGAACCACCAGGGCTTGTTCAACCAGGATTTCCAGCAGGTCTTCGAGGGTAGGCTTGTGATCAGCCTTGGCCTGGCGGCGCTCCAACTCACGGTCGAGGCTGGCGCAGAACGGCCCCAGAAAGCGCGAGAACACCGCCTGGATCAGGGCCTTTTTCGAGCCGAAATGGTAGTTCACTGCAGCAAGGTTGACCCCAGCCTTGCTGGTGATCAGCCGCAATGAAGTTTCAGCAAATCCTTTTTCCGCGAACAATTGCTCGGCAGCATCGAGAATGCGTTCAACGGTTTCCGACTGGGCCATGGCTACTCCGCCTGACAAACACTTGTTTGAAACATACGTTTCAGACTGTGTCTTGTCAAGCCTGCGGGTTCGCTTTCCGGCCGGGCAGTCATGTAGTTCATCGCTATTTAATCACATCCCTAACGGTCTGTAGGCAGCGCTATCTCTGCCTTGTGGGAAGCATGCCCGATGACCGTCCAGCGGAGTGGTAGAAAAGGATGATTGCCAAGCGCAGTCCACTGTATATAATCCCAGTCACTGTATAAAAAGACAGAGCGATCAACATGCTAAAACTGACGCCACGCCAAGCTGAGATTCTGGCTTTTATCAAGCGCTGCCTCGATGACAACGGCTACCCGCCGACGCGAGCGGAAATTGCGCTGGAACTGGGGTTCAAGTCCCCCAACGCCGCCGAAGAACACCTTAAGGCCCTCGCTCGCAAAGGCGCGATCGAGATGACCCCAGGTGCATCACGCGGTATTCGCATCCCTGGCTTCGAAGCCAAGGCCGACGAATCGACCCTGCCGATCATCGGTCGCGTCGCCGCCGGCGCGCCAATCCTGGCGCAGCAGCACGTCGAGGAATCTTGCAACATCAACCCGACCTTCTTCCATCCTCGCGCCGATTACTTGTTGCGGGTCCATGGCATGAGCATGAAGGACGTGGGCATCTTCGACGGCGACCTGCTGGCCGTTCACACCACCCGCGAAGCCCGTAATGGCCAGATCGTCGTCGCCCGTATCGGCGATGAAGTCACCGTCAAACGCTTCAAGCGCGAAGGCAGCAAGGTCTGGCTCCTGGCCGAGAACCCTGAGTTCGCCCCGATTGAAGTGAACCTGAAAGATCAGGACCTGGTGATTGAAGGCTTGAGCGTCGGCGTCATTCGCCGCTAAAGGAGGCATCATGCAGCTCACCCATACCCCACAACACACACAACTGTCGCTGTTCGAGGCCTTCATGGCCCAACCCCTTGCGCCCATCCTCAAGGAAACGGTCGAGGCGCCTTGGAGCGCCGAGCCTGAGGCGTTCAGTGAATTGTCGTTGCGCGGTGCGGCGGGGAGTTGCCTGAGCCTGCTGGCGCCGATCCTGCGCGAATTGAGCGAAGAGCAGGACGCCCGCTGGCTGACGCTGATCGCTCCGCCGGCCAGCCTGACCCAGACCTGGTTGCGGGACGCCGGCCTCAACCGCGAGCGCATCCTGTTACTGCAACCGCGCGGTGCGCAAAGTGCCCAGCAGTTGACCTGCGAAGCCTTGCGCCTGGGCCGTAGCCATACGGTGGTGAGCTGGTTGAATCCGTTGAACGCTACCGCCAAGCAACAGTTGATCAGTGCGGCACGCGTTGGCGATGCGCAGAGCTTGAATATTCGATTGGGATAAATGTCGCGCAGCCCTTTGATAGAAGGGCGTGTGTAGTGAGCGGGCTTGTCAAATCGTCGCACCGCCCGCGATGGGCTGCGAAGCGGCCCTGAATAGATTGATGCGATATATCAGATATTCTACGGTGGTCGGTTTTTGGACCGCTTCGCAGCCCTGCGTGAGCAAGCTCGCTCACTACAACGCCGGGACTCAGTGAAGCACCCGCGGCCCATCTTCTTTCTCCGGTTCGCCTTCAGCCAAGCGACCTGCCATCTGTACACCCACGCTCAACATGGCTTTAGCCACTTCCACGTGCTGGCCCTGCAGGAACACCTTGGCGTCCTCGGAAAAATCCAGAATAACCAGAGAACCTTCGTCCTCAGCCCGGCGCAGCTCGATTCGGCCGTCAGGCAACTCAACAATTTCCAGAAAGGACGTCGGCATAAAAGTCTGTTCTCCACGAAAGACGGGAATTATATCAGTCATCCACCCAACCCCGCTGACGATCTGGACAGGTTTCTTTACGGCTTGATGAACGGTGCAGAGCTGACTCGATTCGAATGTGGGAGCGGCAGTTCAACCCTCCCATATTTTAATCGAGCCCTCTCAGCACTCGCTCAGACCTTCGCGATAGCGCAGCGCCAGTTTTTTCAGCTCCTGGCGCCAGCCTTCCAACTCTTCCCGGCTCAACGGCTTGGGTTCGTCCTCTTCAACTGCCACCGCCACGATCAGCGGCTGGGTCACGTCACCCTTGGGCACGTGGGGAACACGCGGCGGCTGGAACATGTCGGCATGCGCCTTGAGCAAGCGCGCGATCCAGCTGTCGGGGCTTTGCGCCATTTCCACCAGCTCGGCCAGTTCCGGGATCGCCATTGTGTCGAGCACGTCGCGGCTAATGATCATTTCTGCGCGCGGCGAACCGGCCTGCGGCAGACGGTAAAACCCGGCGATTTCATGGCACAGACCCAACAAGGCACCGTACAGGTGGAACAACGCGGCTTCACGCCCCGCCTGGACGAGCGCAATGGCATTCATCTCTTTCCCTTCCTCGGCGCGGCCAAGGGCTTCCAGGGACAAACCCGCGAAGTAAATTTTCTGATTGGTACGGGTATAGAGTTCGTTGGCCATGCGGCAGTCTCCACAACGAATAAGCGTGATGCTGGCTTAACAGTGTTACGGATCAGCCGAGCGCACTGCAAGCGCAAAAAAAGGCCGCCTGTGCAGGCGGCCTTTGTATTTAGCGGATCAGTCGATCAAGCGCCCTGGCGCTTGTCTTCGACCTTCCACTTGCCGCCGTCGTAGAACGCTTTCCAGCCGGTAGGCTTGCCGTCCACTTCCGACTGCACGTACTGCTCCTTGGTCTTGCGGCTATAGCGGATCACGGCTGGGCGACCATCCGGGTCCTTCTTCGGCGCTTCACACAGGAAGTGGTACTTAGGGTCGATCTCATCCTTGTGCGGCACGATCTCAAGCACCAGCGGCGCACGGGTCTCGCGGTTTTTCGGGAACTGGCTGGCAGCCAGGAACAGCCCCGAAGCGCCGTCACGCAGGATGTAGGTGTCGTTGACCTTCTCGCACTTGAGTTCAGGCATCTTCACCGGGTCCATCTTCGGCGGCGCCGCGTCACCGCTTTTCAGCAGTTTGCGGGTGTTCTTACAGGTCGGGTTAGTGCAACCGAAGAACTTGCCGAAACGGCCGGTCTTGAGCTGCATTTCACTGCCGCACTTATCGCATTCCAGGCTCGGGCCCTCGTAGCCCTTGATGCGATAAGTGCCCTCTTCGATCTCGTAGCCGTTGCAATCCGGGTTGTTACCGCAGATGTGCAGCTTGTGTTTCTCATCCAGCAGGTAGGCGTCCATCGCCGTGCTGCAGATCGGGCAGCGGTGCTTGCCACGCAGTACCAGCGACTCGGATTCACCCTCATCGTCGGCCGCGATTTCATCACCTGGCACCAGGTTAACGGTGGCCTTGCAGCGTTCTTTCGGCGGCAGGCTGTAGCCCGAGCAACCGAGGAACACGCCAGTGGACGCCGTACGAATTTGCATCGGGCGGCCGCAGGTCAGGCACGGGATGTCGGTCATCACAGGCTGGTTGGCGCGCATGCCGCTCTCAGGGCTTTCTGCTACTTCGAGCTTCTTCTTGAAGTCGCCGTAAAACTCGTCCAGCACATTTTTCCAGTCGCGTTCGCCCTGGGCCACGTCATCGAGGTTCTCTTCCATGCCGGCGGTGAAGCCGTAGTCCATGAGGTTAGAGAAGCTCTCGGACAGGCGCTCAGTGACGATATCGCCCATCTTTTCCGAGTAGAAACGACGGTTATGCAGCGCAACGTAGCCACGATCCTGGATGGTCGAGATGATCGCTGCATAGGTCGAAGGACGACCGATACCGCGCTTCTCCATCTCTTTCACCAGGCTGGCTTCCGAATAACGCGCCGGCGGCTTGGTGAAATGCTGGGACGGGTCGAGCTTGATCAGCTTCAGCGTATCGCCCTGAGCCATATCCGGCAGCACGTCGTCATCGCCAGGCTTGGCGATCTGCGGCATCACACGGGTATAGCCGTCGAACTTGAGGATACGCCCCTTGGCACGCAGCTCGAAGTCACCAGCGCCCACGCTCACGGTGGTGGACAGGTATTGCGCCGGCAGCATCTGGCACGCCAGGAACTGGCGCCAGATCAGCTCGTAGAGGCGCTCAGCGTCGCGCTCCATGCCGCTCAGCTTGCTCGGCTCAGTGTTGGCGTCGGAAGGACGAATCGCTTCGTGAGCCTCCTGTGCGCCTTCCTTGCTGCTGTAGACGTTCGGCTTCTCCGGCAGGTACTTCTTGCCGAACTCGGTTTCAATATAAGTACGCGCCATCGCCACCGCGTCTTGCGACAGGTTGGTGGAGTCAGTACGCATATAAGTGATGTAGCCGGCCTCGTAAAGACGCTGGGCCATCATCATGGTTTTCTTCACACCAAAGCCCAGGCGGTTGCTCGCGGCCTGCTGCAGGGTGGAGGTGATGAACGGTGCCGACGGCTTGCTGCTGGTCGGTTTGTCTTCACGCTTGACGATGCTGTAGCTGGAAGCCTTGAGCTTTTCCAGCGCGGCCATGGCCTGGGCTTCGTTCAGCGGCTTGAAGGCCTCGCCTTTCTCACGGGCCACTTCAAAGCGCACATTGGCGCCCTTGGCAGTGCCGAGGTCGGCGTGGACTTCCCAATATTCTTCGGGGTTGAACGCACGGATTTCGCGCTCACGCTCCACCACCAGCTTTACCGCAACCGATTGCACACGGCCAGCGGACAAGCCACGGGCGATCTTCGCCCACAGCAGCGGCGAGACCATATAGCCCACGACGCGGTCGAGGAAACGCCGGGCCTGCTGGGCGTTGACGCGGTCGATATCCAGCTCGCCCGGCTTGGAGAAGGCTTCCTGGATGGCTTTCTTGGTGATTTCGTTGAACACCACACGCTTGTAGCGGCTGTCATCACCGCCGATGGCTTCCCGCAGGTGCCAGGCAATGGCTTCCCCTTCGCGGTCCAAGTCCGTCGCGAGATAGATGGTGTCAGCATCCTTGGCGAGCCGGCGCAGCTCCTCAATGACCTTTTCCTTGCCTGGAAGGATTTCGTACTTGGCCTTCCAGCCATGATCCGGGTCCACACCCATGCGCGAGACCAGTTGCTTGCGCGCTTTCTCTTTAGGCGTGAGCACCGGACCTTCGCCCGCGGCCGCCTTGCCGCGCTTGGCGGCAGGCTCCTTGCTGGCGCTAGCCGAACCGCTGGTGGGCAGGTCTCGGATATGGCCGATACTCGACTTCACCACGTACTCGTTGCCCAAGTACTTGTTGATGGTCTTGGCCTTAGCCGGGGATTCCACAATGACCAGCGATTTGCCCATGGATCGGAAAATTCCTGAATTCGAGAAGAGAAAGGCAGTTGGCGCCTGTCGCGGCAACGCTATATATAGTGGCAACAAGGTGAGGTCAAGCGCAGCATTCTGCGCGACCTGCCGTTATTGCCCGAAAAAAAGACTCGGTTCGGCCTGGACCAGAGCAAAGCGCGGGACCTGCTCGCCGTCAACTTCGACGCTCTCCAGGAACATGCTCAATGGGCGCACCCAAAAGCCGTAATCGCCATACAGTGCTTGGTAAAACACCACTTCTTCTTCAGTCTCGGAATGCCGTGCCACATTAAAAACACGGTACTGCGGACCTTTATAATGTTGGTAGAGCCCTGGTTCGACTTTCATGCTCTGGCCCTCTTACAAAATGTGTTGAAAAAAAATATTAAAAATTCCAAAAAACAAAAACCGGGGCACTGGGCCCCGGCTTCCGTCAACCCAACGCTTAAACGCGTTCGAAGACGGTCGAAATGCCTTGGCCGAGACCAATGCACATGGTTGCAACCCCGAGGTTGCCGCCATTTTGCTTCATCACGTTAAGCAAAGTGCCGGAGATACGCGCACCGGAGCAACCGAACGGGTGGCCCAGGGCAATCGCACCGCCATGCAGGTTAACCTTCTCGTTCATCTTGTCGAGCACTTTCAAATCTTTCAGCACTGGCAGGGCCTGTGCGGCGAAAGCTTCGTTGAGCTCGAAGAAGTCGATATCGGAGATAGTCAGGCCTGCGCGCTTCAAGGCTTTTTGTGTGGCCGGTACTGGACCATAGCCCATGATCGCCGGGTCCACACCCGCCACGGCCATCGAACGGATCACGGCCAGCGGCTGAATACCCAGGTCCTGGGCACGCTGCGCCGACATCACGATCATGCACGAAGCACCGTCGGTGATTTGCGACGACGTACCGGCTGTCACGGTGCCGCCCTTTGGATTGAAGGCAGGCTTGAGGGCCGCCAGGCTTTCCAGGGTGGTGTCCGGACGAATGGTTTCGTCATAGTCGAACAATTTCAGGAAACCGTTCTCGTCGTAGCCGTTCATCGGGATGATTTCATCCTTGAACTTGCCTTCCACGGTCGCCTTGTGAGCGAGTTGGTGGGAGCGCACGCCGAACGCGTCCTGGGCTTCACGGGTAATGCCGTGCATTTTGCCAAGCATTTCCGCAGTCAAACCCATCATGCCCGAGGCTTTGGCTGCGTACAGCGACATGTGCGGGTTAGGGTCGACGCCGTGCATCATGCTGACGTGGCCCATATGCTCCACGCCACCGACCACGAACACATCACCGTTGCCGGTCATGATTGCCTGGGCGGCAGTGTGCAGCGCGCTCATCGACGAGCCACACAGGCGGCTCACGGTCTGGCCGGCCGCGGTGTGCGGGATCTGGGTCATCAGCGACGCCATGCGCGCGATGTTCCAGCCCTGCTCCAGCGTCTGGTTGACACAGCCCCAGATCACGTCTTCGACTTCGTTCGGGTCAACCTTGACGTTACGTTCCAGCAATTTGCTGATCAGGTGCGCCGACATGTCTTCGGCACGGGTATTGCGGTGCATGCCGCCCTTGGAGCGGCCCATCGGCGTGCGACCGAAGTCGACAATCACCACGTCTCTTGGATTCAAGCTCATAAATATTCTCGCTCTAGTCGTCTGGGCGCTTAACCGAAGAAGCTCTGGCCATTTTTGGCCATTTCACGCAGCTTCTCGGTCGGGTGGTACAGCGGGCCCAAATCAGCGTACTGATCAGCCAGGGCAACGAACTCGGCCACACCGATCGAGTCGATGTAACGCAGCGCACCACCACGGAATGGAGGGAAACCAATACCGTACACCAGGCCCATATCGGCTTCGGCGGCGGTTTCGACGATGCCATCTTCCAGGCAGCGCACGGTTTCCAGGCACAGGGCGATCATCATCCAGTTGATAATGTCTTCGTCCGACACCTCACGCTGTTCGTAGATGACCGGAGCCAGCACTTCGTGCACCGACGGGTCGGCCACTTTCTTCTGCTTGCCCTTCTTGTCGGCCTCGTAGGCGTAGAAGCCCTTGCCGTTCTTCTGGCCCAGGCGCTTGGCGTCGTAGAGCGCGTCGATCGCCGAACGGCGGTCGTCTTTCATGCGGTCCGGGAAGCCTTCAGCCATTACGTCACGACCGTGGTGGCCAGTGTCGATGCCGACCACGTCCATCAGGTACGCCGGGCCCATTGGCCAGCCGAATTTTTCCATGACTTTGTCAATGCGCACAAAGTCCACACCGGCGCTGACCAACTTGGCGAAACCGCCGAAGTACGGGAACAGCACGCGGTTGACCAGGAAGCCCGGGCAGTCATTGACTACGATCGGGTTCTTACCCATTTTCTTGGCGTAGGCAACGGTGGTGGCAACAGCCTGCTCGCTGGATTTCTCGCCACGGATCACTTCCACCAGCGGCATCATGTGCACCGGGTTGAAGAAGTGCATGCCCACGAAGTTTTCCGGACGCTTGAGGGCCTTGGCCAACAAGCTGATGGAAATAGTCGAGGTGTTCGAGGCCAGGATGGTGTCGTCCTTAACCTGGGCTTCCACTTCTGCCAGTACGGCTTGCTTGACCTTCGGGTTCTCGACAACCGCTTCAACCACCAGGTCGACGTGGCCGAAATCGCCATAGGACAGCGTAGGACGAATGCCGTTAAGCACTTCAGCCATCTTCGCGGCGGTCATGCGACCTTTGTCCACGCGGCCGACCAGCAGCTTGGCGGCTTCCGCCAGGCCTTGCTCGATGCCATGTTCGTTGATGTCTTTCATCAGGATCGGCGTGCCTTTGGACGCCGATTGATAGGCGATACCGCCGCCCATGATACCGGCGCCGAGTACGGCAGCCTGGTTCACGTCCTTGGCGATTTCGTCGTAGGCCTTGGCCTTTTTCTTCAACTCCTGGTCGTTCAGGAACAGGCCGATCAGGCTCTGGGCCGCCGAGGTTTTCGCCAGTTTGACGAAGCCTGCCGCTTCCACTTCCAGGGCTTTGTCGCGACCGAAGTTCGCGGCCTTCTGGATGGTCTTGATCGCTTCAACCGGCGCCGGGTAGTTCGGGCCGGCCTGGCCAGCCACAAAACCTTTGGCGGTTTCGAACGACATCATTTGTTCGATGGCGTTGAGCTTGAGCTTTTCCAGCTTCGGCTGACGCTTGGCCTTGTAGTCAAACTCGCCACTGATGGCGCCCTTGATCAGGCTCAGTGCCGCTTCGGCCAGTTTGTCCGGGGCAACCACGGCGTCGACGGCACCGACTTTCAGCGCGTCTTCAGCACGGTTTTCCTTGCCGGCAGCGATCCACTCGATGGCGTTGTCGGCACCGATCAGGCGCGGCAAGCGTACGGTGCCGCCGAAACCTGGGTAGATGCCCAGTTTGACTTCAGGCAGGCCGATTTTGGCAGTGGCCGACATGACGCGGAAGTCCGCTGCCAGGCACATTTCCAGGCCACCGCCCAACGCGATGCCATTGATCGCGGCGACGGTCGGTACGTTGAGGTCTTCGAAATCACTGAAAATCTTGTTGGCTTCGAGGTTGCCAGCCACCAGCTCGGCATCGGGCAGCTTGAAGTTCTCGACGAATTCGGTGATGTCAGCGCCGACGATAAACACGTCCTTGCCGCTGGAGACGATCACACCTTTGATCGATGCATCAGCCTTGATGGCGTCTACGGCCTGACGCAGTTCATTCAGGGTTAGACGGTTGAACTTGTTGACGGACTCACCCTTGAGGTCGAATTTCAATTCGACGATGCCACTTTCAAGAGCCTTAACCGTGATGGCTTTACCTTCGTAAATCATCAACTGATCTCCACGATATGGAAGCTGAACAGTACACATTGAACGCTGGCGAAACGGCGTGAGCATTGATGATTTCGTCAATGTTAAAGCCCATCCGCCAGGCACACCCGCCAATGCGATAGTCGGGATTCTGTATGAGTCGTCTGACAGACAAACGCTCAATTCATACGCCCGTTTGATTTGGGTATGCCACCTTCATCCAATTCCGGGCAATTGTCAATCGCTCGAAAGGCTAGGAAAAACGCGACTTTCCAGTCATTTCAGAACCCGAGTCATAGACCCGCAACCCGTCAATATTCAGCTATTCACTCAATCAATAATAGAAAACATACGGGAAAAGGCTGCACAGAATGGGATATGCCGCTAGGCTAGCGACAACCGTAACGCGCCTGGATGAACATCCGACGCGGAAAACACAGATTACCGGCCTGCCTGGCCAACTCCAGCCCGATGAGATGTCGGGCTTTTTATGGCCGGCTGTTTATCAGGCCAGGGCTTTAAGCAGCGTATCAATCTCCTTCAGGACGCTCGCGTCGCCCTTCTCGCCCCAATACAGGGCGATCATTTGCTTGTCGGCCTCGATCTTGTAGACGTTGTCCGGCAGCTTCGCAAAATACGGCAACAACTTTTCATCGACGCACACTTCACGCCACTGATTCACCCATACCCCTGGTTCCAACTGCCAATAGCTCCAGAGCGCCGGCGTGCTGCCGCGCCGTGGCCGGCAATACTGCGCGCACGGGCTCGGCGGCTCATGCTTGAGCCAGTGCGGCCACGCCTGGGGCGACAGTTGCATGGCCAGGCCGATGCGGCGCGCCTCCATGCGCAGGGCCATGCGCCCGCTCTGATGGCGCGACGGGCGCAGCCATGCCAGAGGGCTCAGAACCACCACAAGGATTGACACCACTATCCAGACCGTCATATGTGTACTCCCGAATTTCGATGAGCGGATTTGACCTGACGCAACCGCATCCGCTTGAAAGCAGCCATACTGAATTTATTGCAGCCCCTTGGAGGAACGCCTCATGCCCTACAAACATATTCTGGTCGCTGTCGATCTGACCGAAGAGTGCGATCCGGTGATCAAGCGCGCGCAGGAATCTGCGTTGGCCAATGGCGCCATACTGTCGCTGGTGCATATCGTCGAGCCCATGGCCATGGCCTTTGGCGGTGACGTGCCGATGGACCTTTCCCAGTTGCAGCAACAACAATTTGACCAGGCCAAGGAGCGCCTGGACCGTTTGATTCTCAAATACCCGCACCTGAAAAAGGAAGACTGCCACCTGACATACGGCCAACCGCGCCAGGAAATCCACCACTTGGCCAAGGAAAAGGCTTGCGACTTGATCGTGGTGGGCAGCCATGGCCGGCACGGTTTGGCGTTGTTGCTGGGTTCTACTGCCAATGATGTCCTGCACGGCGCGCCGTGCGATGTATTGGCGGTGAAACTGGTGAAGAGCTCCTAATACCACTGAAAATCAACTGTGGGAGCTGGCTTGCCTGCGATAGCGGTGTGTCAGTCGCCAGGTGTATCAACTGACAGACTGCTATCGCAGGCAAGCCAGCGTCCACATTTAACTGTATTCCCCTATAAAAAACCCGGTGCTCACCTAAGTGAACACCGGGTTTTTTAATGCATTGGAATCACTCAGGCATCCAGCTCAGCCCAACGCTCAACCAACACTTCCAGCTCTTGGTTCAAGGTTTCCAGGGAAGCGATGACCTTGGCAGTTTCCGCCGCCGGACGCAGGTAGAAACCCGCGTCAGCCATGTCTGCTTCTACTGCCGCAATCTGCTTTTCCTTGGCTTCGATATCCGCTGGCAAGGCTTCCAACTCACGCTGCAGTTTGTAGCTGAGTTTTTTCTTGGCAGCCGGTGCGGCTTCCTGAGCGGGTGCAGCAGCGGCCACCGGGGCAACGACGGCAGAGGTCAAGTCGGCCTTGCCGGACTTGCTCTCGGTCACGCCCAACAGACGCGGCGAGCCGCCCTGGCGCAGCCAGTCCTGGTAACCCCCGACGTATTCACGCACCTTGCCTTCACCTTCGAAGACCAGGGTGCTGGTGACCACGTTGTCGAGGAATGCCCGGTCGTGGCTCACCATCAGCACAGTGCCGTTGAAGGTCAGCAGGACTTCTTCCAACAGCTCGAGGGTCTCCACGTCGAGGTCGTTGGTCGGTTCGTCGAGTACCAGCAGGTTGGCCGGCTTGCTGAACAGCTTGGCCAGCAGCAGGCGCGCACGCTCGCCACCGGACAAGGCTTTCACGGGTGTACGCGCACGTTGCGGGCTGAACAGGAAGTCGCCCAGGTAACTGAGTACGTGCCGGCTCTGGCCGTCGATGTCAATAAAGTCGCGACCTTCGGCGACGTTGTCGATCACGGTCTTTTCCAGGTCTAACTGATGGCGCAACTGGTCGAAGTAGGCCACGTCGATGCGCGTGCCTTCTTCCACGCTGCCGCTGGTCGGCTGCAGACCATTGAGCATCAGCTTGAGCAAGGTGGTCTTGCCGGTACCGTTGGCACCCAGCAGACCGATACGGTCGCCGCGCGCCAGGACCATCGAGAAGTCCTTGATCAGGAACGGGCCGCCCGGGTGCGCGAAGCTCACGTTATCGAGGACCATTACCTGCTTGCCCGACTTGTCGGCGGTGTCCAGCTGGATGTTGGCCTTGCCGGTGCGCTCACGACGCTCGCTGCGCTCAACGCGCAGGGCTTTGAGGGCGCGTACGCGGCCTTCGTTACGGGTGCGCCGCGCCTTGATGCCTTGGCGGATCCAGACTTCTTCCTGGGCCAGTTTTTTGTCGAACAGCGCGTTGGCGGTTTCTTCAGCCGCCAGAGAGGCCTCTTTGTGCACCAGGAAGCTGGCGTAGTCGCCGTTCCAGTCGATCAGGCCGCCACGGTCCAGTTCGAGGATGCGCGTGGCCAGACTTTGCAGGAAGGCACGGTCGTGCGTGATAAACAGCACAGCGCCCTGGAAATCCTTGATGGCTTCTTCCAGCCAGGCGATGGCGCCGATGTCCAGGTGGTTGGTCGGTTCGTCGAGCAGTAGCAGGTCCGGCTCGGACACCAGGGCCTGGGCCAGCAACACGCGACGACGCCAGCCGCCGGACAACTCGGCGAGGGTCTTGTCGGCCGGCAGTTGCAGGCGGCTCAAGGTGCTGTCGACCAGTTGCTGCAAGCGCCAGCCGTCACGGGCTTCGAGGTCTTGCTGGACGTGCATCAGCTTGTCCAGGTCTTCTTCGGTGACACAGTTCTGCGCCAGGTGATGGTATTGCGCGAGCAACTCGCCCACGCCATCCAGGCCTTCGGCAACCACGTCGAACACTGTCCGTCCGTCGGCCACCGGCAATTCTTGCGGCAATTCGCCAATCTTGAGGCCCGGAGCGCGCCAAACAGAGCCGTCATCGGGCTTCTGGTCGCCTTTTACCAGCTTCATCATGCTGGATTTGCCGGTGCCGTTGCGGCCGATGATGCACACCCGCTCACCACGGGCGATCTGCCAGGACACCTTGTCCAACAACGGCATAGCGCCGAAAGCAAGGGACACATCGCTGAATTTGAGCAGGGTCATACGCTTCTCCAAAAACTGGGCGCGCATTCTACCTGAGTTGAGGGTGGGATGCGGCTGGCATTTTCGCTGCCGACACGTTCTGTAGGACATTTCCAACGAACTTGAACCAACCGGCCTGCAAAGCTTTCACCGGTCGCGGGCAAAAGGCTAAGCTAGGGGCAATCAGTGTCGGCGATGCCGGTGCTAGTCGTGATTTCTCTGCACGGACGTCTCATGCGCAGCCGCCTTTTCAACTTTTTATCTTGTCTGCTTCTTTCCGCCACCGCCGCTCAATCCGCCCAGGCCGTGGACCTCACCACCCAACGTCAATATTACGATGAAGCCAAACGCGCCCTGGCCAAGGGCGATACCGGACCCTACATGCAATACAGCCAGGCCCTGGCGGACTATCCGCTGACGCCCTACCTGGCCTACGACGAACTGACCGCCCGCCTGAAAAACGCGAGTAACCAGGAGATCGAACAGTTCCTCGCCAAAAACGGCGACCTGCCCCAGGCCAACTGGATGAAGCTGCGCTGGTTGCGTTGGCTGGCCGAACGTGACGACTGGCAGACGTTTGAAAAGTATTACGACGCCAAGCTCAATTTTGTCGAACTGGACTGCCTGCATGGCCAGTACCAGCTCACTCACAATCTGAAAGCAGAAGGCTACAAGACTGCCGAAAAACTCTGGATGACCGGCAAGTCCCGACCGGCGGCCTGCGATGTCACCTTCGGGCAATGGGCGGCTGACGGCCAACTCACCGAACAGAAAATCTGGGCCCGCGCCAAGCTCGCCGCCGAAGCGCGCAACTACGCACTCGCCAACAGCCTGGTGAAAACCCTGCCAACCCTCGGCGTCCAAGGCCGCTTGATGGTGGATGTGGCGCAAAAGCCCGACATGCTCAGCGACCCATCACGCTTCCTGCCGGCCACCGAGGCCATGTCTGACGCCGTGGGGCTGGGCCTGCGACGCCTGGCACGCAAGGATCCGGACAAGGCCATGGCCCTGCTCGACGGCTACGCCAGCAGCATGCACTTCTCCCGTGACGAAAAAGTGTCGATCGCTCGAGAGATCGGCCTGACCCTTGCCAAGCGCTTCGACCCACGTGCGCTTGAAGTAATGACCAAGTACGACCCTGAGTTGCGCGACAACACCGTCTCCGAATGGCGCCTGCGCCTACTGTTGCGCCTGGCCCGCTGGGAAGATGCCTATCAGTTGACTCGCAAACTCCCACAAGACCTGGCGACCACCAACCGCTGGCGCTACTGGCAGGCCCGTAGCCTGGAGCTGGCCGAGCCGAAAAACCCCCAAGCACTGGTCTTGTACAAGAACCTGTCGCGGGAGCGCGATTTCTACGGTTTTCTCGCCGCTGACCGCTCCAAGGCGCCCTACCAGCTGAACAACAAGCCACTGGTGATGAGCAAGGCGCTGGTCAACAAGGTGCGCAACACGCCTGGCGTGCGCCGTGCGTTGGAGTTCTATGCGCGCGGCCAGATCGTCGATGGCCGCCGCGAGTGGTACCACGTCACCCGTCACTTCAACCGTGACGAGATGGTCGCCCAGGCCAAGCTGGCCTACGACATGAAGTGGTACTTCCCGGCCATCCGTACCATCAGCCAGGCGAAGTACTGGGACGACCTGGACATCCGCTTCCCAATGGCCCACCGCGACACCCTGGTGCGTGAGGCCAAGATACGCGGCCTGCATTCGAGCTGGATATTCGCAATCACTCGCCAGGAAAGCGCCTTCATGGATGACGCCCGCTCCGGCGTCGGCGCCAGCGGCCTAATGCAACTGATGCCCGGCACCGCCAAGGAAACTGCGCGCAAGTTCAGCATCCCCCTGGCCTCCCAGGCCCAGGTGTTGGACCCGGACAAAAACATCCAGCTCGGCGCCGCCTACCTGAGCCAGGTGCACAGCCAGTTCAACGGCAACCGCGTCCTCGCCTCCGCCGCCTACAACGCCGGCCCTGGCCGTGTGCGTCGATGGCTGCGCGGTGCCGACCACTTGAGCTTCGATGTGTGGGTAGAAAGCATCCCGTTCGACGAAACCCGCCAGTATGTGCAGAACGTGCTGTCTTATTCGGTGATCTACGGGCAGAAGCTCAATTCACCGCAGCCGCTGGTGGATTGGCATGAGCGGTATTTTGATGATCAATGACCGGTAATGCCGGTCATGTAGGCGCTGTCGAGTAAAAAGAGGCTGCGCGCTTTTTGCCCGCCACAATGAAAATGCCCGCATTGAGAGATGCGGGCATTTTTTTCAGTGGGATTTAATGTGAAGCAGGCTCTTCCACCCCATCGCTGAACTGCAACGCCGCCAACCGCGCATACAACGGATTGCTCGCAATCAACTGCTGATGCGTACCTACCGCCACCAGCTTGCCCTGGTCCATTACCGCAATCCGGTCAGCATTCTTCACCGTCGCCAAGCGATGCGCGATCACCAGCGTGGTACGCCCCTGCATCAATTGCGGCAGCGCTTGCTGGATCAGGTGTTCACTCTGGGCATCCAGCGCGCTGGTGGCCTCGTCCAGCAACAGGATCGGCGCGTCCACCAGCAACGCGCGGGCGATGGCCAGGCGTTGGCGTTGGCCGCCGGAGAGGCCCATGCCGCCGTCGCCGAGGTGGGTCTGGTAGCCATTGGGCATTTGCAGGATGAAGTCGTGGGCATGGGCGATGCGCGCGGCGGCTTCGACGTGTTCTGAAGTGGCCGTCGGGTTGCCATAGCGGATATTTTCTTCGACGCTGCCGTAGAACAGCGCCGGGCTCTGGGATACCAGGGCGAAGTGGCGGCGCAGGTCCATGGGGTCGAGATCGGTCAGCGCGTGGCCTTCAATCAGGATGCGGCCTTGCTGGGGATCGTAGAAACGTAGCAACAGGTCGAAAATCGTCGATTTGCCCGCGCCGGACGGGCCGACCAAGGCCAGGGTTTCACCGGGATTGATCGTCAGGTTCAAGCCGTCGATGGCGAAGCTGTCCGGCCGTGACGGGTAGGAAAAGCGCAGGTCGTGTAGCGCCATGCGGCCGCTGACCCGCTCAGGTAATTGAACAGTGCCGCTGGCCGGCGCCTGGATGTCGTTGCTCGACTGCAACAACTCGCCAATCCGCTCGGCGGCACCGGCGGCGCGCTGCAATTCGCCGAGCACTTCGCTCAGGGTGCCGACGGCACTGCCGACGATCAGGCTGTAGAACACAAATGCCGCCAGCTCACCGCCGGAAATGCGCCCGCTGATGACGTCCATGCCGCCGACCCACAACATCACGCCCACGGCGCCGAGCACCAGCATGATCACCAGGGTAATCAGCCAGGCGCGCTGGGTGATGCGTTTACGCGCGGTGGTGAATGCGTCTTCCACGGTCATGGCGAAGCGCTGTTCGTCCTGCACCTGGTGGTTGTACGCCTGCACGGTCTTGATCTGACCGAGGGTCTCGGACACATAGCTGCCCACATCAGCGATGCGGTCCTGGCTTTGTCGCGACAGGCTACGCACGCGCCGACCGAAAAGCAGGATCGGCGCCAGCACCAGCGGCAACGCCACCACCACGATACTGGTGAGCTTGGGATTGGTGACAAACAGCAGCACGATGCCACCGATGACCATCAAGGCGTTGCGCAGGAACAGTGACAGCGACGAGCCGATCACCGACTGCAGCAAGGTGGTGTCGGTGGTCAGCCGCGACTGGATCTCCGAACTGCGGTTGTTCTCATAGAAGCCCGGATGCAGGTAGATCAGGTGGTTGAACACCTGCCGACGGATATCCGCCACCACCCGCTCGCCAATCCACGACACCAGGTAAAACCGCGCAAACGTGCCCACGGCCAGGCCCAGTACCAGGATCATGAACAGTCCAATGGACTGGTTGAGCAGGTGCGGTGACTGGGTCATGAAGCCCTGGTCCACCAGCAAGCGAATGCCCTGCCCCATGGACAAGGTAATACCGGCCGTGACGATAAGCGCCAACAGGGCGCCGAGCGCCTGCCAGCGGTAGGGCCCAATGAAACGGCTGGCCAGGCGAATTGCGCGGCGTTGACGGGCTGAGAACATGGAGGGCATCACCTGTGGAGGGGATAAAGTTATCTACACCACAACATTGGGGGAACTTGCCTAAATAACAATGAGTCAGGTTAATTATGCCCCGCGATGCTGCGCCTAGAGGCTACCGGTCTAACGCCTGGCTGGAAATTTGTATCGGTTTCTGGTCGACTGGGTGTCTGAACCGCTGAACGGGTAGGAAGTTGTAACAGCTCGGTCACGCGGGGGTCTTAAAGTGGGTATACAACCTGATGAGGAGACAGGCCATGACCTTGCAAAATAGCAGCGATGCCAACATTGAAGTGATCCGCCAGCCGCAGCAGTTGCCTTGCTCGTACATCGACGCCCAGGGCCGTGAAGTGCAGATCACCGAAGAGATGATCCAGCAAGCCTGCAGCGAACTGGAAGAAAAATTAGTCAAGCCTGCCCAGCAAGGCTGAAGCGCCACGCTCTTTCAAACCCGGCCCAGATGGCCGGGTTTTTTATTGGCGTTTAAATCGTCTGCGCACCCAATGCGGAAACGATACTGGCCAGCGCCATCGACTCCCCATTGATTCGCACCTTTACACCGTCGATCTCTCGGCGTGCGGGATAATGCTTGCGCAGCAGGTCAAAAGCCTTGCGCTGCTCTTCCACGGTTCCCACAAGGCTGCGGCGGAAATCCGCATCATCGCGGCGCGGGTCGTACACGCTGCGGCACAGGGTTGTCAGCGCCCAGGCCGGATCGGTCGATGCATTCAAATGCACCTCGTCCAGCCACAACGGTGGCAGCAGGTCGCTCAGTTGAATACCCGGTTCCTGGCCCAAGTGCGAACAGAACGCCTTATAAATCTGCGCCGTGCCGCGCTGCCGGCCTTCCAGGCTGTAGCCCGCGATATGCGGCGTAGCCAGCACACACAAGTCAGCCAGGTCGACATCCACCTGCGGTTCGCCTTCCCACACATCCAGCACCGCTTGCAGGTCTTCGCGTTCCAGCAGTACCTCGCGCAGGGCGGCGTTGTCCACCACTGCACCACGGCTGGCGTTGATCAGCCAGGTGCCGGGTTTGAGTTGCTCAAGGCGCTGGCGGTCAAGCAGGTGCCAGGTAGAGCCGTTGCCGGATTTGGTCAGCGGCGTGTGCAGGCTGATCACATCGCATTGCTCGATGATCTGCGCCAGGCTGACGTAATCGCCATCTTCGGCGATCTGCCGTGGCGGGTCGCAGACCAGGACGTTCCAGCCCAGGCCCTTGAGCACCTTCACCAACCGCCCACCGACCTCACCGGCACCGACCACGCCGTAAGTGCGCTGATTGAGGTCGACGCCTTCGATTTCAGCCAAGGTCATCAGGCTGCCCAACACATAATCCACAACGCCACGGGCATTGCAGCCGGGGGCGCTGGCCCATTGGATGCCGGCCTGCTTGAAGTAGTCGAGGTCCAGGTGATCGGTGCCGATGGTGCAGGTACCGACAAAGCGTACCTTGCTGCCCACCAACAGGGCACGGTTGACGTTGGTCACCGAGCGCACCAGCAATACATCGGCCTGCTCGACTGTAGCGCGGTCGATGGAACGGCCGGGCACGCGGCGAATCTCGCCAAAACCTTGGAAGAATGCATCGAGCAGCGGAATATTTTCGTCGGCAACAATCAGCATGGCAGGCTCCTTTGGCGGACCGGCAGTGTACAGGGAAGCGCTCTGCGTTCCATCGCAGATCGACGGTGCTATCAACTGCCTTGAGGGCGTTCTGTGTGTGTGGCTTGCCTGCGGTCGCATCGACTGGGTGTACTTGATACACCGAGGTGTATGCATCGCGGGCAAACCCGCTCCCCCAGTAGATCTGCGGTGCAGGGAAGATCGCTTACAAATCGCTAACACAGGTTTTTTCCTGACCGATGCGTCAATGCGTAGAATCCACGGTCCTTGCGCTTACCTTGATCGGACATCTGCACGTGAACACTGCCACCGCCATCCTCAGCCGCCCCGTCCGCATCACCCGGGAAGTCGGCGGCCTGCTGACACTCGCCTTGCCGATCATGATCGGCCAACTGGCCACCACCGCGATGAGCTTTGTCGATGCGGTGATGGCCGGCCGCGTCAGCCCCCAGGACCTGGCAGCGGTGGGCCTGGGCAACTCGATCTGGATTCCGGTCTACCTGCTCATGAGCGGTACGCTGCTGGCCACCACGCCGAAAGTCGCCCAACGCTACGGTGCGGGTCACTACAGCGAAATCGGGCCATTGGTGCGTCAGTCATTGTGGCTGGCCTTGGTGGTCGGCATTATCGGCGCACTGCTGCTGCTCTGCGCCGAGCCGATCCTGCATGCGATGAAGGTTGAACCGGACCTGATCGCGCCCACCATGGGCTACCTGCATGGCATCGCCGCCGGTATGCCGGCCATTGCGCTGTATTACGTGCTGCGTTGTTTCAGTGATGGCCTGGGCCGCACGTTGCCCAGCATGGTCATGGGCCTGTTCGGCCTGGCACTGAATATTCCGCTGAACTACATCTTCATCTATGGTCACCTTGGCCTGCCGGCCATGGGGGGCGTGGGCTGCGGCTGGGCCACGGCCATTTCGATGTGGGCGATGATGCTCGGCCTGGCCGTCTGGAGCCGTTGGGGCCCGGCCTACCAGAGCAGCGAACTGTTCAAGCGTTTCGATTGGCCGCAGTGGGCGGTCATCAAGCGCGTATTGGGGATTGGCTTGCCCATCGGCATCGCGATCTTCGCCGAGTCGAGCATCTTCGCGGTGATCGCCCTGCTGCTTGGCGGCTTGGGCGCCACGGTGGTGTCCGGTCATCAGATCGCGCTGAACATCAGCTCTATGGTGTTCATGATCCCTTACTCCTTGAGCATGGCCATCACCGTGCGCGTGGGCCAGGCGCTGGGGCGCGGGAAACCGCGTGAAGCGCGCTTCGCCGCCGGTGTTGGCATGGGCACGGCGCTGGCCTACGCCTGCCTGTCCTGCAGCCTGATGCTGCTGTTTCGCGAGCAGATTGCGGCGATCTACACCCCGGACCCGGTGGTCATTCACTTGGCTTCGACGTTGATCGTGTTCGCCGCGCTGTTCCAGTTCTCCGACTCGATCCAGGTGACGGCGGCAGGCGCATTGCGCGGCTATCAGGACACACGGGTGACCATGGTGCTGACTTTGTTCGCGTACTGGGGCGTGGGGCTGCCGGTGGGTTACGCCCTGGGCCTGACCGACTGGCTGGGCGCACCGAGCGGCCCAAGCGGCTTGTGGCAAGGGCTGATCGTGGGCCTGAGCTGCGCGGCGGGGATGTTGCTGGTGCGCCTGGCGCGCAGTGCACGCCGGCGCATTCGCGCAGACCAGGCGCGGGGTTAAGCGGACTTCTTGCGGATCCAGTACAGGTACGTACCGGCCAGCGCCTGCTGATCCACCAGTTCGTGGTCAAGAAACACGCAGAACTTGGGGATATCGCGGCGCGTGGACGGGTCGGTCGCGATCACCTTGAGCAAGCCGCCAGGCGGCAGGTCGCGGATGTGCTGGTGCAGCATCATGACCGGTTCCGGGCAGTTGAGGCCGGTGGCGTCCAGCACAGCGTCTACGGGCAAATCGAGGGGCTGATTCATACATCACTCCTGAAACGGCGCCGCTCAACCTGTGGGAGCGGCGGTGCGACGGGTCGACTTGCTCGCGAACACGCGGGCACATTCAACATAAATTTCGACAGTTATACCGCTTTCGCGAGCAAGCCCGCACATTGGTCCTGTAGTCACCTCAAGGGCTCAGCGGGCCTTGGTTTTCTTCACCTCCACCAGCCGACGCAAATGGCAGGTCACTTCCTCGCGGTCGTGATACAGCTGCTTGCAGCCGATCTCCACGCGAATGCCGCGCGCCTTGAAACCGTCTTCGATGCGCTCCAACAAGCGCTTCACTTCGGCGTAACGCTGCTTCATCGGCAACTTCAAGTTCACCACCGCTTCACGGCAATGCCCCTCGCCGATCCAGGTTTCCAGCAGCGCGGCGTTACGCGCAGGCTTCTCGACGATGTCGCAGACCATCCAGTCCACCGGCTGCTTGGGCACGAAGGTAAAGCCGTCGGCCATCAAGTGCTGCACCAGGCCGGTGTCCATCAGGCTTTCGGCCATGGGGCCGTTGTCGATGGCGGTCACCAGCATGCCGCGGTTGACCAGTTGCCAGGTCCAGCCGCCCGGCGCTGCGCCGAGGTCGACGCCGGTCATGTCGCCGTGCAGGCGCTCGTCCCATTGGTCGCGGGGGATAAAGTGGTGCCAGGCCTCTTCCAGCTTGAGGGTCGAGCGGCTTGGCGCGTCGCGCGGGAACTTGAGGCGCGGGATGCCCATCGGCCACATGGCCGAGTTGTTCGGCTCGGCCAGGCCCATGAACACTTCACGGCCGCTTTTGAAGGTCAGCAGCAGGCGCGGCTTGCTCGGGTCATCCACCAGCTTGCCGGCGTTCAATAAAGCTTTACGCAGGTGCACTTCGAATTTTTTGCAAAAATTCGAGAGTTCCTTGCCGTCGTTGGTGTCGACCATTTCCAGCCACAGGCTGCCGCACACCGGAAAACCCTGCAGGTGAGCGAGGATCACGCTGATGCGGTCAGTTTCCGGCAGGTCGATGAATACCCCGCGCGCCCACTGCCTTGGGAAGATCAGCTCGGCAAAGCGCTGGCCGTGCATCAGGCGCTGAGCGCCGTCTTCTTCGGTGCAGACAAATTCGGCGCAGGCGCTGCCGGTCTTGGCCTTGGCATAGCCGGAAACGTTCAGGCGCGCGGCGAGGTCCGCGATCTCGGAACAGACTTCGCTTTCAAAACCCGGGCGGCAGTGCATAAAAAGGGTGTTCATCAACTCTCCTGGTGAATCAACCGACGTTGCGCTGTCGCAATGCCTGTCATGAAAACCCGCGCATGATAACGGAGTTCGGAACCTTGGACTTAACGATAGAGTCCAGTTATTAGCCTGCTAATGAAAACAGGGCTAAGTTGATAGCTCTGTTCGTCCCGTCAGGTCCGTAGCCGTGCGGACCATAAGGAGTCGTGTCATGTCATCGCTTGATAGCCTGAGTACCCTTAAAACTCTTGAAATAGACAGTAAAACCTACCACTACTTCAGCCTGCCCGAAGCCGCCAAGCGCTTGGGCGACCTGGATAAGCTGCCGATGTCGCTCAAGGTGCTGCTGGAAAACCTGCTGCGCTGGGAAGACGGTAAGACCGTCACTGGCACCGACCTCAAGGCTATTGCCGCCTGGCTCAAGGAGCGTCAGTCCGACCGTGAGATCCAGTACCGCCCCGCCCGGGTGTTGATGCAAGACTTTACCGGTGTGCCCGCCGTGGTCGACCTGGCCGCCATGCGCGCCGCCGTGGCCAAGGCCGGTGGCGACCCGCAGCGTATCAACCCGCTGTCGCCGGTGGATTTGGTGATCGACCACTCGGTGATGGTCGACAAGTTCGGCAACGCCGACGCCTTCGAGCAAAACGTCGACATCGAGATGCAGCGCAACGGCGAACGCTACGCCTTCCTGCGTTGGGGCCAGAGCGCCTTCGATAACTTCAGCGTGGTGCCACCGGGCACTGGCATCTGCCACCAGGTCAACCTCGAATACCTCGGCCGCACCGTGTGGACCAAGGACGAAGACGGCCGCACCTACGCCTTCCCCGACACCTTGGTCGGCACCGACTCCCACACCACCATGATCAACGGCCTCGGCGTACTCGGCTGGGGCGTGGGCGGGATCGAAGCGGAGGCTGCGATGCTCGGCCAGCCGGTGTCGATGCTGATCCCGGAAGTGATCGGCTTCAAGCTCACCGGCAAATTGAAGGAAGGCATCACCGCCACCGACCTGGTGCTGACCGTGACCCAGATGCTGCGCAAGAAAGGCGTGGTGGGTAAATTCGTCGAGTTCTACGGCGATGGTCTGGCCGACCTGCCGTTGGCCGACCGCGCCACCATTGCCAACATGGCCCCGGAATACGGCGCCACCTGCGGCTTTTTCCCGGTGGATGAGGTAACGCTGGACTACCTGCGCTTGTCTGGCCGACCTACGGAAACCGTAAAACTGGTTGAGGCCTACACCAAGGCGCAGGGCCTGTGGCGCAATGCCGGCCAGGAGCCGGTATTCACCGACAGCCTGGCGCTGGACATGGGCAGCGTCGAAGCCAGCCTCGCCGGGCCAAAACGCCCACAGGACCGAGTGTCGCTGCCAAATGTCGGCCAGGCATTCAGCGACTTCCTCGACCTGCAGTTCAAACCCACCAACAAGGAAGAAGGTCGCCTCGAAAGCGAAGGCGGCGGCGGGGTTGCCGTGGGCAATGCCGACCTGGTGGGCGAAACCGACTACGAATACGACGGCCACACTTACCGCCTGAAAAACGGTGCCGTGGTGATCGCCGCGATCACCTCCTGCACCAACACCTCCAACCCCAGTGTGATGATGGCGGCCGGGCTGGTGGCGAAAAAGGCTGTGGAAAAGGGCCTCACCCGAAAACCTTGGGTGAAAACCTCGCTCGCCCCGGGCTCCAAGGTGGTCACTGATTACTACAAGGCCGCAGGTCTGACCCACTATCTGGATAAACTCGGCTTCGACTTGGTGGGTTACGGCTGCACCACGTGCATCGGCAACTCCGGGCCGTTGCCCGAGCCGATCGAGAAAGCCATCCAGAAAGCTGACCTTGCCGTAGCGTCGGTGCTCTCCGGCAACCGCAACTTCGAAGGCCGCGTGCATCCGCTGGTCAAGACCAACTGGCTGGCGTCACCGCCCCTGGTCGTGGCTTATGCCCTGGCCGGCACCGTGCGTATCGATATCAGCAGCGAACCGCTGGGTAACGATCAAGCGGGCAATCCGGTCTATCTGAAAGACATCTGGCCCACCAGCCAGGAAATTGCCGACGCCGTCGCTCAAGTCACCACGGGGATGTTCCACAAGGAATACGCCGAAGTGTTTGCCGGTGACGAACAGTGGCAAGCGATTGAAGTGCCGCAAGCCGCGACGTACGTGTGGCAGAAAGACTCCACCTACATCCAGCACCCGCCATTCTTCGACGATATTTCCGGGCCTCTGCCGGTGATCAAGGACGTCAAAGGCGCGAATGTGCTGGCGATGCTGGGAGACTCGGTCACCACTGACCACATCTCCCCCGCCGGCAACATCAAAACCGACAGCCCTGCAGGCCGTTACCTGCGCGAACAAGGCGTGGAGCCACGCGACTTCAACTCCTATGGCTCACGCCGAGGCAACCATGAAGTGATGATGCGCGGCACCTTTGCCAACATCCGCATCCGCAATGAAATGCTCGGCGGCGAGGAAGGCGGTAATACGCTGTATATCCCTACCGGCGAGAAAATGCCGATCTACGACGCCGCGATGAAATACCAGGCTTCGGCCACGCCGCTGGTGGTGATTGCCGGCCAGGAATACGGCACAGGCTCAAGCCGTGACTGGGCGGCCAAAGGCACCAACCTGCTGGGTGTGAAGGCCGTGATTGCCGAGAGTTTCGAACGCATTCACCGCTCCAATCTGGTGGGCATGGGCGTGTTGCCGCTGCAGTTCAAGCTGGACCAGAACCGCAAGTCGCTGAAGCTGACGGGCAAGGAGCAGGTCGACATTCTTGGGCTGACGGAGACAGAGATCGTGCCGCGCATGAACCTGACGCTGGTGATTACGCGGGAGGATGGCAGTACAGAGAAGCTAGAGGTGCTGTGCCGGATTGATACGTTGAATGAAGTGGAATACTTCAAGGCGGGGGGCATTCTGCACTACGTACTGCGCCAACTGATCGCGTCCTAACAAACGCTGAAGATCAAATGTGGGAGCGGGCTTGCTCCCTCCCACATTTTTGACCGCGTTCCGATCAGAACAGCCACTTCCACAGCAGCACCAGCACGACGACCGCCAACACCGGCCGGGCAATCCGGTACGCCTTGGGATGCTTGCGCTTCCACTGCTTCACCACACCGCTGAACGTGTCACTGAACGTCTTGCTCCAGGCATACGCCTGGTTGATCCCACCCACCCGCTCGTCATCCAGGTTCTGCGGTGCAGTCGCGCGGCCCAACTGCTTGCTGACCCAGCGGTTGACGCGGGTCATCACGCGGTTGCTCAGCGGCCGCTCAATGTCGCAGAACAGAATCACACGGGTCTGCTCGGTTTCGTTCTTGACCCAGTGCACGTAGGTTTCGTCGAACATCACGTCGTCACCGTCGCGCCAGGCGTATTCCTCGCCGTCAACAAAGATCCGGCAGGCGTCGGAATTCGGCGTGGACAACCCCAGGTGGTAACGCAGCGAGCCGGCAAACGGGTCGCGATGCGGGTTGAGGTGGCTGCCGCCAGGCAACAGCGCGAACATCGCGCCTTTCACGTTAGGAATGCTGCTCACCAGTGCTACGGTTTTCGGGCACAGTGCCTCGGCCGACGGCAGGGGTTTGTCGTACCACTTGAGGTAGAAACGCTTCCAGCCCTTCTTGAAGAACGACCCGAAGCCAGCGTCGTTGTTCTTTTCGGCAGCGCGGATGTAACCCTCGTCGAACAGGTGCATGGCCTCTTCGCGGATCACTTCCCAGTTGTCCTTGAGCACGTCCAGTTCCGGGAACTTGCTGCGGTCCAGGTACGGTTTGGACGGCACCGCCGAGAACAGGTACATCAAGGCGTTATACGGAGCGAACAGCGCCGAATGGTTGACGAATTGGCGCAACATCGGCAAACGGGCCTTACCGCGCAGGTGCACATACAGCGTGCTGCCAATAAACAACAGCAACACCGACAGTTTGGCGGCCAAAGAAAAGGTCATGCAGCAACTCCTGGAAATAAGCGCCTGGCCAACAGCAGACGTAGCAGCCGGCCATGATAAACATTTGGGCCAGTATGCAGAAGGCCTAGCTTACCTGCGCTGATTCACATCAAGCCTGGTTTTCCTGTTCGGTAAACAAATCGCTGAACAGCATGCTCGACAGGTAACGCTCACCGGAGTCCGGCAGAATCACCACGATGGTCTTGCCTTGCATTTCCGGCTTCTCGGCCAGGCGCACCGCCACGGCCATCGCGGCGCCGCAGGAGATGCCGCACAGAATCCCTTCTTCCTGCATCAGACGCCGGGCCATGGCCTTGGATTCGTCGTCGGTGACCAGCTCCACCCGGTCGACCATCGACAGGTCGAGGTTTTTCGGCACGAAACCGGCGCCGATGCCCTGAATCTTGTGCGGGCTCGGCTTGATTTCCTCACCGGCCAGCGCCTGGGTGATCACCGGCGACACGATTGGCTCGACGGCCACCGACAGAATCGGCTTGCCCTGAATGTTCTTGATATAGCGCGACACGCCGGTGATGGTGCCGCCGGTACCCACGCCCGCGACCAGCACGTCCACGGCGCCATCGGTGTCATTCCAGATTTCCGGGCCGGTGGTTTTTTCGTGGATCGCCGGATTCGCCGGGTTTTCGAATTGAGCCGGCATGAAATAAGTGGCCGGATCGCTGGCGACGATTTCGCCAGCCTTTTCGATAGCGCCCTTCATGCCCTTGGCCGGTTCGGTCAGCACCAATTCGGCCCCCAGGGCCTTGAGCACTTTGCGCCGCTCGATACTCATGGACGCCGGCATAGTCAGCAGCAATTTATAGCCACGTGCAGCGGCGACAAACGCCAGGCCGATGCCGGTGTTGCCGGAGGTGGGTTCGACAATGGTCATGCCCGGCTTGAGTTTGCCGGTGCTTTCAGCGTCCCAGATCATGTTTGCGCCAATGCGGCATTTCACCGAGTAACCTGGGTTACGCCCCTCGATCTTGGCCAGAATGGTCACGCCACGCGGTGCGATACGGTTGATCTGAACCAGGGGCGTATTACCGATGGAGTGCGCGTTGTCTGCAAAGATACGGCTCATGACGGGTCCTATTTGGCAGTTTCCAGAAAGCCCCAAGGGTATGCCTCACCTCTCGAAGCGTCCAGTCGGAGGAACGTTGGCGCATTCAAAACAGTCAACCTCCTAACTGCAAGGAGATCTGCACCATGAAACGTCGTTACAGTTGGCCGCTATGGACCGTCGCCGGGCTGGTGGTGGTATTGGTTGCCTTGAACATCGCGCTGCCCTATCTGGTGCGCAACTATTTGAATGAAAAGCTCGCCGACATGGGGGACTACCGTGGCGAAGTCACTGATGTGGACTTGGCGTTGTGGCGCGGTGCCTATCGCATCAATGGCCTGAAGATCGTCAAGGTCGACGGCAAGGTGCCCGTACCGTTCGTCAACGCGCCGTTGATCGAATTTGCCGTGAGCTGGCACTCGTTGTGGTACGACCATGCGGTGGTCGCCGAGGGGCATTTCGTCAAGCCGGAGCTCAACTTCGTCGACGGCGGCGCCAACAAGCAGGCGTCACAGACGGGTGAAGGCACCGACTGGCAGGAACAGTTGAGAAAACTGCTGCCGATCACCCTGAATGAAATGCGCATTGAAGACGGCAAGATTTCGTTCCACAACTTCAATTCCAAACCGCCGGTGAACATCAACACCACCTCGGTCAATGCCAGTTTCTACAACCTCACCAACGTGGTGGACGTCAAAGGCAAGCGCGACGCGCGCTTCGAAGGCAAGGCCTTGCTGCAAGGCCAGGCGCCATTGGAGGCCACGGCGACGTTTGATCCGCTGAGCGACTTTGAAGAATTCGAGTTCCGCTTCCGCGCTCGCGACCTGCAGCTCAAGCGCATGAATGACTTCGCCTCGGCCTACGGCAAGTTCGACTTCAAGGCCGGCACCGGCGACGTGGTGATCGAAGCCCAGGCCGAAAAAGGCCAACTGACGGGTTACATCAAACCGCTGCTGCGCAACGTGGAAGTGTTCGACTGGAAGCAGGACGTGGAGAACAAGGACAAGAACGTCTTCCGCTCGATCTGGGAAGCCGTGGTCGGCGCCAGTGAAACAGTGCTGAAAAACCAGAGCAAAAACCAGTTCGCCAGCCGCGTCGAGCTCAGTGGCAGCGTGCACCAGCAAGATGTCAGCGCGTTCTCGGCCTTTATCTCGATTTTGCGTAATGGATTCATCCAGGCATTCAATGCACGATATGAACAGCCCAAGCCCTCGGCGGACTAGGCCTGACTGACCATTCAGAGACTGAATAGCCTGTCTGCGTTCACAGTCGCCAGGGCTGCGCGGTATAGTCCGGCCATTGATGAATTCGAGGAAACACCGATGAAGTTCGAAGGCACCCAGGCCTACGTTGCCACCGACGACCTGAAACTGGCCGTCAACGCCGCCATCACCCTGGAGCGACCGTTGCTGGTCAAGGGCGAGCCTGGCACGGGCAAGACCATGCTTGCCGAGCAACTGGCCGAATCCTTCGGCGCCAAACTGATCACCTGGCACATCAAGTCCACCACCAAGGCCCATCAGGGCCTCTACGAGTACGACGCGGTCAGCCGCCTGCGCGACTCGCAACTGGGCGTGGATAAGGTGCACGACGTGCGCAACTACTTGAAGAAGGGCAAGCTCTGGGAAGCCTTCGAGTCCGAAGAGCGGGTAATCCTGCTGATCGATGAAATCGACAAGGCCGACATCGAGTTCCCCAACGACCTGCTGCAAGAACTCGACAAGATGGAGTTCTACGTCTACGAAATCGATGAGACCATCAAGGCGAAGAAGCGCCCGATCATCATCATTACCTCCAACAACGAAAAAGAGCTGCCGGACGCGTTCCTGCGCCGCTGCTTCTTCCATTACATCGCCTTCCCCGACCGCACCACCCTGCAAAAGATCGTCGATGTGCACTACCCCGACATCAAGAAAGACCTGGTCAGCGAAGCGCTGGACGTGTTCTTCGACGTGCGCAAAGTACCCGGGCTGAAGAAAAAACCGTCCACCTCCGAACTGGTCGACTGGCTCAAGCTGCTGATGGCCGACAACATCGGCGAAGCCGTGCTGCGCGAGCGCGACCCGACCAAGGCCATCCCGCCGCTGGCCGGTGCGCTGGTGAAGAACGAGCAAGACGTGCAGTTGCTGGAGCGTCTGGCGTTCATGAGCCGTCGCGGTAATCGCTGATGCTGCTCAACCTGTTCAACGAGATGCGCGCCGCCAAGGTGCCAGTGTCGGTGCGCGAGCTGCTCGACCTGATCAACGCGCTGAAACAGCGCGTGACCTTCGCCGACATGGACGAGTTTTACTACTTGGCCCGGGCAATCCTGGTAAAGGACGAACGGCATTTCGACAAGTTTGACCGCGCCTTCGGCGCGTATTTCAACGGCCTGGAAAAACTCGACGACCACCTGCAGGCACTGATCCCCGAAGACTGGTTGCGCAAGGAATTCGAACGCTCGCTGAGCGATGAGGAACGCGCGCAGATCCAGTCCCTCGGCGGCCTCGACAAATTGATCGAGGAATTCAAGAAACGCCTGGAAGAACAGAAGGAACGCCACGCCGGCGGCAACAAATGGATTGGCACCGGCGGCACCAGCCCGTTCGGTTCCGGCGGCTACAACCCCGAGGGTATTCGTGTCGGCGATGCTGGCAAGCGCCAGGGCAAGGCGGTGAAAGTCTGGGACCAGCGCGAGTACAAGAACCTCGACGACCAGGTCGAGCTGGGCACGCGCAACATCAAAATCGCCCTGCGCCGCCTGCGCAAATTCGCGCGCCAGGGTGCGGCTGAAGAGCTGGACATTGACGGCACCATCGACCACACCGCCCGCGATGCCGGGCTGCTGAATATCCAAATGCGCCCGGAGCGACGCAACACCATCAAGCTGTTGCTGCTGTTCGACATCGGCGGCTCGATGGATGCCCACGTGAAAATCTGCGAAGAGCTGTTCTCCGCGTGCAAGACCGAGTTCAAACACCTGGAGTACTTCTACTTCCACAATTTTGTGTACGAATCGGTGTGGAAGAACAACCTGCGCCGCACGTCCGAGCGCACGGCAACCCAGGACCTGCTGCACAAGTATGGCGCCGATTACAAAGTGATCTTTATCGGCGACGCGTCGATGGCGCCGTATGAGATTACCCAGGCGGGTGGCAGCGTCGAGCACTGGAATGAAGAGCCGGGTTATGTGTGGATGCAGCGCTTCATGGCCAAGTACAAAAAGCTGATCTGGATTAACCCGTATCCGAAGGATACCTGGGGGTATACGGCGTCGACGGGGATTGTGCGGGAGTTGGTGGAGGATCAGATGTATCCGTTGACCCTGCGGGGGTTGGAAGAAGGGATGCGGTTTCTCTCCAAATAAACGGCGCGCCCACATTTTGAAAAGCGCCGTTAGTTAAATCGGCGCAAATACTCAATGTGCTGCTGGTAGGCTGTCGGTTGTACGACCGGCGCCAACTTCACCTTCTCTCCCGGCAAGCACTGCGCCAATCGCGCCAGCGACAGCGGCGTCAACGCCCCCAGACGCGGATACCCCCCAATCGTCTGCCGATCATTAAGCAACACAATCGGCTGCCCATCCGGCGGCACCTGGATCGCCCCCAGCGCAATCCCCTCGGAAATCAACGACGGTCCCTGGTACTGCAACGGCGTGCCCAGCAAGCGCATGCCCATACGGTCGGCGCGGCTGTCGAGGGCCCATTCGGTGTTGAACGCATCGAACAGGCTTTGGCCGCTGAACTGACCGATCTGCGCGCCGACAATCACGTCCAGCGGTTTACCGGATGGCACCTCCTGGGCATTCATCACCTTCATTGCACCGCCTGTACCGGAATAGACCAGGCGCCCGCCTTCGGCCAGCGCCTTGCCAAAACCGTCTACCCCGCCCAATTCCTCCCGCACAACGGTGGCGCAACTGCCCAGCACATCCGGCGCATCAAACCCGCCCGGCGCCGCCAGGTACGCGCGCGCACCACTGAAAGGCTGGGTGAAGCGCAAACGCTGGCCCTTTTGCAGGATAAAACTGCGGCCGGGGCTGATGGCGCGCTCGTCGACATACGCACCCAGGTCTGCACCGGCCAGAGCCAGCAGGCAATAATCGTCGGCTTGCACGGTAAAGCCGCCGAGAGTGATTTCCACCACTGGCGCGTCCAGTGCGTTGCCCAGCAGCCAGTTGGCCCAGGACATCGACACCCAATCCAGCGCGCCGCCCTGGGTCACGCCCAAGTGGCGCACGCCAAAGCGACCGGCGTCCTGCAGCAGGCACAGCGGCGTGCTGGCCTCAATGATCAAGCGGCTCATGCCTGTGCCTCCAACGGCGTGTCATCGCCACCTAATTTGATGAACTGGGCGTGATCGACCGGTTCGAAACGTACGGTGTCGCCCGGTTGCATCAGGCTGTAGCCATCGCGATCACGGTCGAACAGCTTGGCCGGGGTGCGGCCGATCAGGTTCCAGCCGCCCGGGGATCCCATCGGGTAGGCGGCGGTTTGCCGTTCGGCGATGCCCACGCTGCCGGCCGCCACGCGCTTGCGCGGGGTGTTGAGGCGTGGCGTGGCGAGGATTTCATCCACCAGCCCCATAAAGGCAAAGCCAGGCGCGAAGCCAAGGGCGAACACCTGATATTCGTGGGCGCTGTGGCGGCGGATCACGTCGTCGATGGTCAGCCCGCTGCGTTGGCTGAGCAAGGTCAATTCCGGGCCGACGCTCAGGTCGTACCACACCGGCAGCACGTGGCGCTGGCCGCCGCCCTGGGCTTGCGGCTGCAGGTCGGTGAGGGCGTGAGTGATCAGCTCCCGTGCCTGGGCTGGGCTCAAGACGGTGAGGTCGTAATGCACCATCAAGGTGGTGTACGACGGCACCAGGTCCACCAATGCCGCGCCAAACCCGCTGCGCAGGCGCTGGCTAGCGGCGAGCATCCAGGGCATGTTGGCTTCGGCGATTGCATCAAACAGACGTACCATCAGGCAGTCGATGGCCACCACTTCAATCCGTGGCTTCATGCTGGTTTCAAGGCCTCGCGGATGCGCTTTACAGCTGCGACGGAACTGGCGTTGTCGCCATGCACGCACAGGGTATTGGCCTGTAAGGCCAGCGGGCTGCCGTCGCTGGCGGTTAGCGCCTCGCCACGGGAAATGGTCAGGGCTTGCTGCACGATGGTCTCAGAGTCGTGGTGCACCGCGCCGGGCAACTGGCGGGACACCAGATGGCCATTGTTGTCGTAGGCCCGGTCGGCGAAAGCTTCGAACCACAGGGTCACCCCATATTCGTTACCCAACGCCTGGGCCACGCTGTTGTCGCGAGTGGCCAGCAGCATCAGCGGCAGCTCGCCATAAGCGGCGACGGCCTGGATCACGGCGCGCAACTGCATAGGGTTGGCCATCATGTCGTTGTACATCGCGCCGTGGGGTTTAACGTAGCTGACCCGCCCACCTTGCGCCCGGCACATACCTTCAAGGGCGCCGATCTGATAGTGCAACAGGTCCTGGATTTCCTGCGCAGTGTAAGCCATGGAGCGGCGGCCGAAGCCCTGCAGGTCCTGGTAGGCCGGGTGCGCGCCGATTTGCACGCCGTGCTTGAGCGCCAGGCTGACGGTTTTGCGCATGATGCTCGGGTCACCGGCATGGAAGCCGCACGCCACGTTGGCGCAATCAATGAACGGCATGATCTCGGCGTCCAGACCCATGGTCCAGTTGCCGAAGCTTTCGCCAATATCGCAATTCAGTAGCAAACGGCTCACGGTAGGTGCTCCTGTAGGCTTTGTTTTTTTGTAGTGTGGGATTTTTTACGCAGAACTCGCAACTTGTCCTGACACCCCAACGGCGCTTATCGTGGAATAGCTCGATTTTTGGCGCTGGCCCGGTGCGGCGTCCAACTAATAAAAACCGATCCATGCATAAGAAAAAGTTGATCCCATGAATTTGAAGTTTCTCGAAACCTTCGTCTGGGTGGCCAAACTCAAGAGTTTCCGCCTGACCGCCGAGAAGTTGTTCACCACCCAGGCCTCGATCTCAAGCCGCATCGCCGTGCTGGAAAACGAGCTGGGGGTGAAGTTGTTTCTGCGTGACTCACGCGGCGTGAGCCTGACCCCGGAAGGCTTGAAGGTGCTCGATTATGCCGAGCAGATGCTGGTGACCCTGCAGGGTTTGAAGCAGTCCCTGGAGACCACCAGCAGCAAGGTCGGGCGCATCCGCATCGGCGCCATGGACACGGTGATCCACACGTGGCTCAGCCCGCTGGTGGCGGAACTGATGGACCATTTCCCATTGGTAGAAATCGAATTGGTCGCCGATACCGCCCTGAACCTCAGCGATCAACTGCAAAAAGGCTTCCTCGACCTGATCCTGCAAACCGACCTGCTGCGCCTCGAAAGCGTACGCAGCCTGGAGCTGGCCAGCCACCCCATGGCGTGGATCGTCGCCAGCCAATCGATCTACAATCGGGATTACGCTTCCCTCGCCGAACTGGCCCAGGAGCGCATCATCACCTACTCGAAAAATTCCCACCCGCACCAGGACGTCATCAGCCTGATGCAGGCCAACGACGTGGCCGCGCCGCGGATGAACTGCGTGAACTCGGTGTCGGCGATTACCCGCTTGCTGCGCGATGGCTTTGGGATTGGTGCGTTGCCGCCGGTGCTGGTCAGAGAAGAGCTGGCGCGCGGGGAATTGGTGATGCTGCCGATGGCGCAGCGCTTGCCGAACTTGCAGGTGGTGGTGTCGTGGCGTGTGGGGGTGGAGTTGGTGGAGGAGATTGTGGGGTTGTGTCAGAAAGTCGTTGCCCGCTATGCCGGGGAAGTCGGTGAAGACAGAATGTTACTGACGAAACCCGATTAAAACTGTGGGAGCTGGCTGCCTGCGATAGCCATCGGTATCTACACATTCTAAATGTGATATCGCGTAGCAGAGGCTCGCTATGCCTAGGCTGCGATAGCGGTGTATCAGTTACTGATAAATAGCTATCGCAGGCAAGCCGGCTCCCACATTTGACCGCGTCGGTCTTTAGAGGCCTTTGAGGTCACGCTCTTCTATCGGCCGGCTCTGGCGCAGGCGCTTGCCGCCCAACACCACCCAGTCGATCAGGCGGAACAGGCATTCGATGCCAAACGACAACAGCATCGCCCCGCCCAACCCCCAGCCCATGGCTTCGGGGGTCAGCAGGATCTGGTAGCTGTAGCCATTCCAGGTTTCCTGGCGAATATCCGGGTCCGCCGCCACCGCCACTTGCAGGGCGCGGATGTACCAAGGCCCTTGCATCGCCTGGAACTGCTTGTCCAGCGCCACTTGGCGGTCAAGCATGGCGCCCAGGCTGTTGGCGTCGCTCTGGAACACGGGATCATCACTGGCGCGGTAATGCGCCACCAACGCCTGCAAGTCACCGTTGAAGAACTGCCGTGCGGTGGTTTCGAACCCGCTCAGGCCGGTCTGGGCCTCGATCAGGTGAGCCTCGACGCGCTTGGCGTAGTCGTTGATAAACCCGGGCACTTGCACGCCGACCAACAGGCCGATGGCAAACAGCACCAACCGCAGATAACTGAGCAACATGGTCGATATCCTTACTCGGTGATGCCCTGGCTGACGCATTCACCGCGTCGCCACAGGCTCCATTGGCCCGGTTCGTAACGGGTCCAGTTTTCGTTGTCGGTCAAAGGCTCGGTGGCGATCACGGTGACGACATCATTGGGTGTAGTTTCGGCCTGAAAATCGACGATCACGTCGACATCTTTCAAGCGCGCCGGCCCAAAAGGTGCGCGGCGGGTAATCTGCGCCAATTTGGTCGAGCAGTAGCAGAAAAGCCAGTCGCCATCGCTGAGCAGGCAGTTGAACACGCCTATGCTGCGGTATTCGGAACAGGCGGCAATCAGGTCCGGCAAGACGTTTTCAATCTCCACCGGCTCAGGAAAGACTTCGCGCACGCGATTGAGCAGATCGCAGAACGCCGCTTCGCTGTCGGTATCGCCCACCGGGCGGTAGAACGTGGCGCGGGGATTGAAGTCTGCCAGTTGGCCGTTATGTGCGAAGCACCAGTTGCGCCCCCACAGTTCGCGCACGAACGGATGGGTATTGGCCAAGCTGACCTTGCCGACGTTGGCCTGGCGAATATGGCCAATCACCACTTCACTTTTGATCGGATAACGCTGTACCAGCAACGCGACTTCCGACTCACTGCTCGCAGCCGGGTCCTGGAACAAGCGCAGGCCACGCCCTTCATAAAACGCAATGCCCCAACCGTCGCGGTGTGGGCCGGTGCGCCCACCGCGCTGCATCAGCCCGGTAAAGCTGAACACGATGTCGGTGGGGACGTTGGCACTCATGCCCAATAATTCACACATGCCAGGGCTCTCGCTACAACGTTAAAGGCGTGGTTCGACCCGCATACCGCTCACAGGCTCAGGACGGCGGAAAGGTACGTCATCGTCATCGCTTTCAGGTTCAGCGGCCAATGCCGCATCGGCGGCGGCCTTGCGCTCACGGCGGGCGTTAGCGGCGCGCTCGATGGGCCAGCGGATCAACACGATCACGAGGTACACGCCAAAGGCAATCATGGTGTACATGAACAAATCGGAAATGGCCCGCCAGGCGTTGTTGCCGACCTTGAGCAACAGGTCCAGGGCGGTTATCGCCACGGCCGGCGCGAACTGGGTCTTGACCGGATCGACGATGGTCGGGCTGAGCAGCAGCACCGCCATCAGCAATTGCAACGGCTCGCGCAGCCAGCGCCAGATCCAGCGGGTCATGCGCCACCACACCAATAGGCAGCCCAAGGCAGCGAAGGCGTAAAGGCCCCAAGCAGTCAGATAGTCGTTCTCGGTCATGGTGTCCATGGCAAGGTTGGCAAACAGGCGGCTATGATAACGGCTTTTGCGTGTCGCGGCTGCAATGCCTGCCACCGTCTGCCAGATAGAGAATAATCCATGCCTATGTCGCCCCCCCCGATTGCCCGCCAGGCCCAAGGCCCAGATCCGTACGCCTGGCTGCAAACGCGTGACAGCGCTGAGGTACTCGATTACCTCAAGGCCGAAAACGCCTGGCAGGAAGCCCAGCTCGCCGACCAGCAGGCGCTGCGCGAAAGCCTGTTCGAGGAGATCAAGGGGCGCATTCTCGAGACTGACCTGTCGCTGCCCTCCCCTTGGGGACCGTATCTTTACTACACCCGCACCACCGCCGGTGACGAATACGCCCGCCACTACCGCTGCCGCCGCCCGGATGACGACAGCAATCAGGTGGATGACAGCAGCGAAGAATTGCTGCTCGACCCGAACGTGCTCGCCAATGGCGGCTTCTTCTCCCTCGGCGCGTTCAGCATCAGCCCCGACCACCAGCGCCTGGCCTACAGCCTGGATACCAGCGGTGAAGAGGTCTACACCCTGTACGTGAAGGAATTGGCCAACGGCAAGGTCAGTGAACTGGAGTTCCAGGACTGCGACGGCAGCATGACTTGGGCCAATGACAGCCTGACCCTGTTCTTCGGCGAATTGGACGACACCCACCGTCCGCACAAACTCTACCGCTATCGCTTGGATGGGACGGCGGCGCAGGAAGTGTTCCATGAGCCGGACGGGCGTTTCTTCCTGCATTGCTACCGTTCCAGCTCCGAGCGCCAGTTGCTGCTGGCCCTGGGCAGCAAGACCACCAGCGAAATCTGGGCGCTGGACGCCGACCAGCCGCAACTGGACTTTACCTGCCTGGCGCCACGGGTCGAAGACCATGAATACGATGTCGACCACGGTCAGTTGAATGGCGCGTGGACCTGGTTTATCCGCAGCAACCGTGATGGCATCAACTACGCATTGTTCGTGGCGACCGACATTGGCGACGTGCCGACCGAGGCTGAGTGGCAAAACCTGATCCCCCACAGCGATGACGTCATGCTCGACGGCGTGAGCCTGAATGCCAGCGCCATGACCCTGAGCCTGCGCATTGGTGGGCTGCCCGTGATCGAAGTTCACCCGCAAGGCGTGCCGGCTTATCGGGTGGAATTGCCCGACGCCGCCTACAGCCTCTACGTTCAAAACAGCCTGGAATTTGTCAGCGATAAGATTCGCCTGCGCTATGAGGCGCTTAACCGCCCGGCCCAGGTTCGCCAGCTGGAACTGGCCAACGGCGCACAGCAGGTGCTCAAGGAAACCCCGGTGCTTGGCGTGTTCAATGCCGACGATTACGTCAGCCAGCGCCTGTGGGCCACCTCGGCGGACGGCACACAGGTGCCGATCAGCCTGGTGGTCAAGCGCGACCAGTTGGGCAAGCCTGTGCCGCTGTACCTGTACGGCTACGGCGCCTACGGTTCGAGCCTCGACCCGTGGTTTTCCCACGCACGCCTGAGCCTGCTCGACCGTGGCGTGGCCTTCGCCATTGCGCATGTGCGCGGCGGCGGTGAATTGGGCGAGGCCTGGTACCGCAATGGCAAGCAGGAGCACAAGCAGAACACTTTCAGCGACTTTATCGCCTGCGCCGAGCACTTGATCGCCAAGGGCCTGACCACCTCCAAACAACTGGCAATCAGCGGCGGCAGTGCCGGCGGCCTGTTGATCGGCGCCGTACTTAACCAGCGTCCGGAGCTGTTCCAGGCGGCGATTGCCGAAGTGCCTTTCGTCGACGTGCTTAACACCATGCTCGACCCGGAGTTGCCGTTGACCATCACCGAGTACGACGAGTGGGGCAACCCGCAAGAGCCCGAGGTGTATGCGCGCATCCAGGCCTATGCGCCGTATGAAAACGTCAGCGCCCAGGCCTACCCGGCCATGCTGGTGATCGCCGGCTACAACGACAGCCGCGTGCAATATTGGGAAGCGGCCAAGTGGGTGGCCAAGCTGCGCGCTACCAAGACCGACGACAACCTGCTGCTGCTCAAGACCGAATTGGGCGCCGGCCACGGTGGCATGAGTGGTCGTTACCAGGGATTACGTGACGTAGCACTCGAATATGGCTTTGTGTTCAAGGTACTGGGGCTGGTTTAAGGAACTTAGTGCGGCGGTTCTGTCTGAACACAGGACCGCCCTACATGATTGATGGATCAAGATTGCAGCCATGACACTACCCACGCTTCTCAACGACGAAATCCGCGACATGCTCATGGACTGCGGCCTGTTCGACCCGCTGTTTCCGGAAGATTTTCACGTCGCCGCCGGCTACTTCAACATCAGCAGCATTGCCCGTGACGAAGCGATTTTTCTCGAGGGCGATGCCGGTACTTTCATGTGCATCATCCACAGCGGCCAGGTGGCGGTGCAAAAAACCAATAGCGACGGCCAACGCCTGACCATCGCCACCCTGCGCAGTGGCCGGGCCTTTGGTGAAATGGCGGTGCTTGACGGCGAGCGGCGCTCCGCCAGTTGCGTGGCCGCCAGTGACTGCGTGCTGCTCAACCTGGGCAAGGACGCCCTGGAAAAGATGCTCAACGAAACCCCCAGGGTTGCCGCCAAGATCATCCGTGCGATTGCCATCGCCCTGTCCAAGCGCCTGCGCATGGCCGATGGGCAGCTGCTATCGCAACAGTTTTAACCGCCGGGCGTCTTCGGTTTGCTGTCGTTCTGCTGCAGGCCGGGCACCGTCTGGTCCTTCGGCGGCGTCGGCAGCACGATGGGCACAAGGGGCGGCGAGCCGTTAGTCTTGGGCATGGCCGGTGGGGTGACTTGCGGGTACAGCGTCGGCGTCGGCGTGCCCGGTGCACCTGGCGTAGGGGCCGGCGCAATCGGTACGGTTTGCAACGCCTGAGCCTGCGCTGTACAGGATGCGAGCGCGCTCAACACAATGACCGTTAGAATGCTGCACTTCATCGATGGCTCCATGGCCTGACCGGAATGTCACAAGGCTACTCCCAACCGCGCAAGAATGCCCTTCCCAATGAGATTTCCATGAAACGTTTCGTTCTGCTCGACACCACCCCGATCCCCGACAACGGCGGTGCCTTGTGCCTGTTCGAATACGGTGAAGATTTTGTCATCAAGATCCAGGGCGGTGACGGCGGCCAGTTGATGAACACGCGTATGCACGGTTCCGAAGATGCCTTGGCGCAAATCCCCTGCTGCAAAGTCGCCGGTCGCCCGGATTCGCGGGTATTGATCGGCGGGTTGGGCATGGGGTTTACCCTGGCTTCAGCCCTAAAGCACCTGGGCAAAACCGCCGAAGTGGTTGTTGCGGAGTTGGTGCCGGGCGTCGTGGAATGGAACCGTGGGCCGCTGGGAGAAAAATCCGGCCGCCCGCTACTGGACCCGCGCACGGTGATCCGTATGGAAGATGTAGCCAAGGTGCTGCAAGCCGAGCCCCAGGGCTTTGACGCGATCATGCTGGACGTCGACAACGGCCCCGAAGGCCTCACGCAAAAAGCCAACAGCTGGCTGTACTCCGCCGGAGGCCTGGCCGCCTGCGCCAAGGCCCTGCGCCCCAAAGGCGTGCTGGCCGTATGGTCGGCCAGCGCCGACAAGCTGTTCAGCGACAAACTGCGCAAGGCCGGTTTCAAAGCCGAGGAAGTGCAGGTGTTTGCCCATGGCAACAAGGGCACCCGGCACACCATCTGGATTGCGGAGAAGCTCAAGGGTTGATCACACCGCAGATCTAATGTGGGAGCGAGCAAGCCCGCTCCCACAGTTTTGATCGGCATTAGTTTCGAGAATTGCGGTAATCGATCACGTACGGCACTTTTTTGTCGAAGGTCTTTTCCAGCTCATCCCGGTCGAGCCTGGTCATGCCTCCCAACTGATGAGAGGTAAAACCGCTATCCCCGACCTGCGACCCCGGCGCCAGGCTGACCATGCGCTTGGCTACAGCCTCAATCGCGTCTTTGTAGCCGCCTTTCTTGTTCAGGTTGAACGCGGCCAGGTCAATCTGCGTACGCAACCAGTTGCCCCAGTAAAACTCCAGGAACTCCGGCGCGATCTCCCCAGCCTCGGGCTTGCCATAGGCCGCCTTGCGGGTGAAATACACCAGGCTGCGGAAGGTGTCGTCCTGCAGGTTTTTGAAGCCCAGGTGCGCGGGCAACTGCTCGGGCGGCAGCGTCTGCCCCCTGTTGTCCTTGAGCCAGACTTTGCGCGCTGCCTCCATCCGCCGCCAGAAGCTCGCTAAAGTCGGGCTGTTGCTAAAGTCGTCGGTAACCTTGACCCACATCTTCAACCGAGGGCCACCGCCGGGCACTTCCCATAAAGTGGTGAAACTGTGGTGACCGTCGGTCAGGTACAGCTGGCCAGCGGGACCGACCACCACGGTTTTCATGTCCTCGGGATGGGTGCCCACCGGGTCCTTGCAGGTGAAACTGGAGGCTTTGTGCAGGTCTGCGTCCTTGGGCACCTTGTCTGCTTCGCCCTGGCCGTTGGTTTCGCAGTACTCATCGAAGACCTTGGCGGGTTTGTCGGCAAACAGCCCGAGGCTGTAGTAGATCTGGTCGAAGCCCACCACGGCCTGGGTCGGGTGCAAGTGTTCGAGTGCAACCTCGATCACTTGGCCGGGTTTTGGCGTGGAGAACGCTTGGGCCTGGGCAACCACCCCACACAGCAACAACGCAACAGTCCATGATTGCAGACGCATGATATTGAGCTCCTTATCGACAAAGTGAAGCGGTCATTTACAACGCAAGCGGCTAGAATCAACCTTATCCGTGAACCACCCAATAGCCAGGAGCCATGATGAGCTCGACCAATCCGCCCTCCCACACCGCCAAGCTGGATCGTATCCTCGCCGATGCCCAGCGCGACCGGGAAATGGGCTATCGCGACAAAGCCTTGAAAATGTACCCCCACGTGTGCGGCCGCTGCGCCCGTGAGTTCGCCGGCAAACGCCTGAGTGAGCTGACCGTACACCACCGCAACCACAATCATGATGACAATCCCCAGGACGGTTCCAACTGGGAGTTGCTGTGCCTGTACTGCCACGACAACGAACACTCGCGCTACACCGACCAGCAGTACTTCGGCGAAGGCTCCACCAGCAGCCCGACAATTGCCAAGGCGACGCATAACCCGTTTGCGGCGTTGGCTGGCCTTATGAAGAAAGACGGCTGAAAGCATCAAGCTGCAAGCTGCAAGAAAAAGCCGCTCCGCTTTTAACTTGCAGCTTGTAGCTTGCCGCTATAATGCTGCCTTTTTAAGGCACCCTTCCCCGTGGGCAATAAACGCTACAGCTGCATCGGTCTGTATAACCCCAAATCCCCCGAAAACGTCGGCTCGGTCATGCGTGCCGCCGGTTGCTACGGCGTGGCCTCGGTGTTCTACACCGGCGTGCGCTACGCGCGCGCCCGGGATTTCATCACCGACACCAAGAAAGTCCACCACGACATTCCGCTGATCGGCATCGATGACCTGAAAAAGATCCTGCCCCTGGGCTGCATCCCTGTCGCCGTGGAGCTGGTGGAAGGTGCTCGCGCGCTGCCTGAATACACCCACCCCGACCGCGCGCTGTACATCTTCGGGCCGGAAGACGGCTCCCTCGACAAAGAGATCCGCGACTGGTGCGAAGACGTGGTCTACATCCCGACCACCGGCTGCATGAACCTCGCCGCCACCGTCAACGTGGTGCTCTACGATCGACTGGCCAAGGGCAACAACACCCGTTCGGGCCCCAAGTACTGATTTTTCCGGAACATCCGGCAGGTGCCAGCAGTCAGCTACATATCACTAGCCCACGTTGGAGACAGATCATGAGCGACAGCAAAACCTTGCGTCCTATCATCGAACACGCCCCGTTTGAAACGCAGCCGCAGCAAAACGTGCACGGTTGGGAGCGCATCGGCTCGGTGGCCGGTGGCGTGATGATGGTGGGCAAAGGCCTGCGCCGTGGCGGGATTTTCGGCTTGATCCAAGTGGCGATCGGCGGCGTGGCGCTGGCGCGTGGGTTCACCGGGCACAGTTCGCTCAAGGACAAACTTGCACAGGGCCGCCAGGAAATGAACACGGTGCGTGCGAAGATCGAGCGGGCCGGGCAAGAGTTGCAGAACTTGAAGGCCAAGGCGGAAGTGGCGGCTGAAAAAGCAACCAAGTAGTCCAGCCGAACTCGGTTGAATGTGGAAGCGGGCTTGCCCGCGATAGCAGTGTGTCAGGTTGCTGGTTCAGTAGCTGATAGACCGCTATAGCAGGCAGGCCAGTTCCCACAATGATTTGCGTCAACGCAATAATTTGCTGTCCAGCACCACTGAGCGCTCGCCAGTAATGCTCTCAGCCAGCTTTACGAACTCCGCAGTGGTGATGCTGTTCGCGCGCATCACCGCCTGAGCCAGGTCATCCAGCGACCGTTTGTTATGAGTCTTCACCCGAATCTCGCGATCCAACTCCTGTAACACCACCACCGCCCGTGCCACCGTCGCGCCGCTGACATGCTCGCCGCGCAGGCTGGTCACGTCCTTGCCTTCCTTCGCCAGGCGTGCCTGGATGGCCTCATACCGCTCATCGGTAATACCTCCGGCTCGGCGCAGCAGTTCGATCGCGTAATACTCGCCCAAACCCTCGCTGACCCAGTCACTGACGTCGTGATCGTTGAAGCGCCCAATCGCCTGCACCACTTCACGGATCAACGGGCTGATGCCGTTCTCACCGACCAGCGACGTGCGGCTGTTGAGGTAAATCGAGTCGCGCGCCGCGAGCGCGCCACGGCGCATCGGGTCACTGGCGCCCACCACCAGCAGCTTGGCCGGACGACGTGGGAATGCTGCTTCTACTTGGGGCCAGACAAAAGTCAGCAACGTCAGCACATCCATGCGCCGCATGGCCTGGCCCTTTGGCGAGGCCACGCTGACTTCAGTCTCGCCCAGGCGCACGCGACGGCTGCCGAGGGTGCCGGCGAGCATCCAGCCGGTGGGCCGGTCGAACAGGCGGGAGACGTTATCAATGCGGAATTTGTTCTTGCCGATACGCGGCCATGCGGTTTCGACGCTTTTCCAGCCAGCCGGCAGTTCGAACACCAGCCGGGAGACCAACTCGACACCGTCTTGCTGGTCGAGCCGCGCCGTCGGCACCAGGTCCTCACCGCGAAACAGCGCCCAGCTCGGCGTCATGCGCGCTTCATAGGTGCCGGGCTTGCGCGCGTGGGTGAGGCGCACGCGGTAGGTCAGGCTGGCCTTGTTGGCGCTGGGTTGCCACAGGCCACGGTGCTCAGTGATGCTCCATCGGCCATCGGCCTTGAAGTCGCTGTAGTCACCGTCGTGGCCGAGGTCGAAGTCCAGGCTGCGCACTGCCGAGCCCTGTGACAGGCTTACGCGCACCTCGGCCTGATCGCTCTGGGGCAGGAGTTTGACGTGATAATCCAAGTCAACTTTCTTCGCGCTCCACGCTGGCATGCTCAGCGCCAGCACTACCAGGCTCACCCCCAACCGCCCCCCTTTCATACACACTCCTTTTCAGCCGGCACGAAAAATCAGGTAATCCTCCCAGTCGTCCTCGGGCACGCTGCCTTCGCTGAGCATGCGCCCGGACTGGGAAATGCGTTCTTGGTGCACAGCATCGCGGTCGCCGCAGACCAAGTGGTGCCACAGTGGCAGGTCCTTGCGTTCGCTGACCAGGCGATAGCCGCAGGTCGGCGGCAGCCATTTGAACTGATCCGCCTGGCCCGGGGTGAGCTGGATGCAGTCCGGCACCGATGCACGGCGGTTCGGGTAGTCGGTGCACTGGCAGGTTTTCAGGTCGAGCAGTTTGCAGGCGATACGCGTGTAATAGACGCTGTTGTCGTCTTCATCCTCGAGCTTTTGCAGGCAGCACAGGCCACAGCCGTCGCACAACGACTCCCACTCCTCCTGATCGAGGTGTTCAAGGGTTTTGCGTATCCAGAAAGGTTCGACTTTGGCGGCCATGGCTCTACATCAGTATCGGTAGGTGAAAAGGCCGCCAGTCTAGTGCCCGCGGCCCCTGGGGCCAAGCGCTTACGACTGGCGGTCTAACACCACTTGTCAGTCTAGTGAGCGCGCAGTAGCCTTGAACGCCGAATTGACGATCAGGAACTGCTCCATGACACGTGTTGCCGACTATCCGATCGATCCCCAGTTCACCGACCGCTGGTCACCCCGCGCCTTCACCGGCGAAACCATCTCCCAGGAAACCCTGCTGAGTTTCTTTGAAGCCGCGCGCTGGGCGCCGTCCGCCTACAACTCGCAGCCATGGCGTTTTCTTTACGCGCGCCGCGACACGCCGGACTGGGAACGTTTCCTGGGTTTGCTGAATGAATTCAACCGTGGCTGGGCGCAACACGCGTCGGCCCTGGTGATCATCGCGTCGAAAACCGACTTCACCGCCCCCGGCGCCACCGAAGAAACCCCGGCGCTGTGGCACACCTTCGACACCGGTTCGGCCTGGGGCCACCTGGCGTTGCAAGCCAGTATCAGCGGCTGGCACACCCACGGCATGGCCGGCTTCGATCAGGAGCTGACCCGCAAAGAGCTGAAGATTCCAGACGGTTATGCGCTGCATGCGGCCGTGGCGGTTGGCAAGCTGGGCGATAAATCGACCTTGCCGGATTACCTGCAAGGGCGTGAAACGCCGAGTCCGCGCCGGCCGTTGAGCGAGCTGGTGTCGGAGGGTGATTTCAGCCTCTGAGCCCGGCACCCTGTTGTGCGGCGAGCCTTGAAGGTCTCGCCGCACAACCTCAGACGGCAGGTTCCTGTTTGGGCACTAACCCCGGCGTCACGTCGTAGAGCGGGCCATAGTCGAGCAACAACTCATCGCCGGCCTTGATGTCCTTGAGCGCCACATAAAACGACAGGTTCTTGCCCACGGCGATGGAAATCACGTTGTTGCTCTGCCAAGCGGGCCCATTCCTCAATTGTGACGTGTTCACCAGGCTCAGAGTATTACCGCTGTTCAAGGCACTCACCGAGCGCGTGCCCGAGCGTGTGCCGAACAGGTACGTCAGCACTGCACGCGAGCCTTGCTTGCGCTGCTCCTGAAACAGGGAGGCGTCGGTTGCATGATATTTGCCGGCGTAAGGGCCGAGCACTTCGAATTGCGCGATGTCTCGCCGCGCCCATACCGACGCACCACGGGCTGGCCCGCCGTCATCCAGCGGCGTCACCACTTCAAGCATCTGGTCGAAACGCGGCCCATGGCTGCCTTCGCTTCGCAGCCAGTCCTTGATCGAGTCTTTGATCCGGTTGGCCACCACCTTTTTCTGCGCCGGCTCCAACCCGTCAAGCAACCCATACCAATGCGCAATGCGAATATCATCGATCGGCCCTTCAATCGCCTGGGTCAGGCTGAGCCTTGGGTTGGCCGGGTCCTGTAAAATCGGCAGCGTATTATCCACCGAATGAGTCGCCAACGTGCGCAACGGGACAACCTCCGGCTCGGTCTTGATAATCGGCTCAGCGGCCGGAGGATCGCCGTCGGCGGGTTTGGACAAATCCAGTGGGGCATCCTGCGCCGGGGGCATGCTATCCGGTGCAGGCCGTTTGCGCGTCGCGCCTGGGGCAGGAAACCTGGCAGCCGGCTGGGTAGCCAGGTTTTCCTGCGCCCTGCTCAGACGTCGCGCCCCCGAGGTGTTGAAGGAGCCATCGCTATACACATGAGTTTTCCAGTCCACTGGATTGAGCGTGTGTTGTCGCCGGAACGCCTCTTGGGTCACCCGATTGTTCGGTTGCCGGGAGACCCGGTGCCACTTCAGCAAATGATCGTCAGTCAGCTGGTTGTACTTGCCGCCGCCGGCCCTGAACAACAGCGCTTCGCCGCGTGGCAGCAGGCCGCCGGTGTGTTTGACGCAGGATTTGAAGTCGCCCACATCAAGATGATGGAGGCTGGCGAATCCTTCCATGGTTGCCGCATCCCGCGCTTGTTGGGTCATGCCCTGCCAATCACGCAGATGGTGGGGAGTCAGCGTGCGCGAGGGCGCACCTGCCGCGCGGTCGCGCACGATCACGCCTGCAGCACTCAACGTCCCGTCGGGCTGCACGTAATACGTCAGGGTCGGCAGGTTCAAGCGGTGCTGCCTCGCAAACCCCTTCAGCGTGAGCCGCTGCTGCTCCTGGGTGGAGAGCGCCTCCCATGCGCGCAGGTGCGTGGCGTCAATGTGGGCGCCGCCCAGCGCGGCGAGGTGCTGCCACTGGTCATCCTGAACATGCTGGACCAGTAGCTCGGTTTGCCGGTTATTGTGATAAATCCGCGCCTGCACCACGCCCTCTTCAGTGCGAGTCACCTGGCGAACTTCATAGACGGCGGTGTCGCCGCTGCTGTCGGTATGGCGCATATGGGAACGGTGACCATCGGCGGCGACATACACCCCTTGGCTATTGCGCGTCAGCCCATCCAGGTTCGACTCCGCCACCTTGAATTGCCGATACTGCGCATTATCCAATTCGCTGGTGTGCTCGATATGCGCCGTGCTGACTGCGCAGTCCACGGCCCGGGTATGCGCGGTGAAATCTTCGAGAGGGCGGCCGTAAGGTTGCATTACGTCGGCATCGAACGCGTACCAGCGGCCGTCCTTGAGTACCGCCGCGCCAACCACCCGACGTTCGGCCACGTTGAGCGTGCCAATGGCCGCAGCGTCATAGTCTTTGCTCATGGCCTTGAGCACGTCATAGCTGCCCGTGGCACCCCGCAGCCGATTGATCGCGGCGCTGCCTTTTGCAACCGCGAAGCTGACGCTACCCACTGCTAGATCACCAAACCCGCCCAGTGGATTGAACGCACCGATGGCAGCGGTGCCGATTACCTTGGTCGCACGCAGCGCTTTGCTTGCAGTGGAAATGGCCGTCGCGCCGATCTTGGCGACTTTGCCGGCGGTGGCCATGCCCGCCGTGAGAAAACCAAATACATCCAACGCAAGGTCCATCGCGCCGTCGCCGTAGTTGCCATTCTGGAAATTGACAATGGCCGCTCGCAGCGGCACCAGGTTCAGCAAAAACGTTTCAAACGCCTTGGCCCTGTCATGCTGGCGGTCTCCGGTGGTCTTGCCCCTGGCCTCTTCCTTGATGGCAGGGTCGTCCAGCGCCAGATGTTCGACGAATGCAGCAGCGATCGCTTCACTTCGCGCACTGTTGAAACTGTCCGGCGGCGCCGTTCCCGAGGTCCGCTCGCGACTTAGCTCGCCTACGGCTTCGGCGGGTGTGAATACCTTGGTCTCCTGTACCCGATTGGCGTCCCTTGAGCGTTGCTCGCGGGCTTTGTAGAGCTGTGCAGGTTGTACCGTGCCGTTGTGAAAATCGATCTCATACGCCGAGGCCACGCCGTTTCGCTCAGTCTTTACCAGCAACCGCGGTTGCTTCGGGCCTGGCGTTTTTGAGGTGAAATCCAGCCCAAGCGTGTGGGAAGTCTGCTGAAACAGGGTGATTTTGCCGAACTCGAAATTACGTCGATGCTCCAAAGGCAATTGTGCAATGAGGTGTTTGACCGTAATGCCGATGGCGGATTTTTTGCCGCTGATGAATGTGTCGAACTGCTGATCGAACGCCTCGGTCACACCAAACCTGGGATTGGCATTCAAGGCTGCCAGCGGCAGGCGATTATCCGCCGAGACGAATGGCGCCGGGCTGGGCAAATCCATCATTGCGATATCGAGCAACGAATGGTCCCCCACCAGCGATGTGCGATGCCCCGGCCCAGCGTAGTTGTGCGTGGCTAACAGCTTCTCTTCAAACAACGCGCCAAGGTCGCCAAACCGCTCGACGAGTTTGGCCAGCGCGATGTCTCGGCGCATCGGCATCGCTTGATTCAATGCCTGTGAAGCCGACAAGCGCTGACCAAGCCGGACATTGAACGTCGCCCTGACACTGTCCAGTTGTTCGCTCGAGTATTGATCATCGCCGCGTCTGTCGATCACACCATTGGCCACGCCCCAATCTGCCAGCGCCGTTTTGCGGGCACGTTCGGTCATCACGGGATCGACCATGGCCGCATGTTCTGCCCGGATCATGACCTGGGCGAATGTCATGTTCGCAACCGTTCCCGGCGACTGTGCCTCAATCGTCGCCGCCGCCACCGACAGGCTGACCCACGCCGGGCTGCCGTACGTGAGGTTGCCGGGCAGGTCCTTGACCAGAAACTCGGGGGCCTTGTTTGCCAACAGCAAATAAGCGCCAGCGTTGGCCATCAGCGGGCTGCTTTTGCGCTGGGTGATCAGATGCTGGCGCAGGCCCTCGACCACCACCGCGGCAGGCTCGCCCCAATGTTGCTCTTGCATCAAGTCAAAGCCGGCCACTTTATTGCGGTGCGGCGCGGAGATTGATTCAGGGTCCAGGTGCAGATTGATTGCCGCGAGCAGGTAGTCATTCGCGCTGTTCTCGGTGGCGATGCCACCCAGTCGGTGTTGCAGCGTCTGCCCCAAGCGCTGCGCTGCGGCGGAGCCGATCAGCGTGTTCAGCGCCTTGACCGGGTCAACCAACTCATCAGGGGAAAGCGTTTTGGGGTAACTGAGAAAGTCCAGAACCCCTTTGGTCTGCATCACCAGCGGCTGCTCACCCTGTGCATGATCATGCCGCTGGGTGATGTCGCGCATCCTGCCCTGTTGATCCGGGCTCAAAGGATTCGGCCATGAGAGCGCGCCGCTCAAGTTGCCAAGCGGGTGCTGCAAGGCCCGGTCGCTCACTGCGTCGGCCAGGGATGTCAGCGAAAACAGGTTATACGGCAAGCCCAGTCCCTTGCCCTGAATAAATGCCGCGAGATTGACCGTACTACCCAGTGCTGCGACGTCGGATGATTCAGGCCGCACGGCCATAGGCGTGGTTTGAAGTGTGGTCTTGATCATGTCGGCAGTGGGGTTTTCGGCCAGGCGTGCGGCGATCTCATAGAGCTTGAGGCCCAGCGTTGCAAGGTTTCCCTTGTCGCCCAATGACGCATGTAACGTCGAGGCACGATGGGTTTTGCCGACGACGTCCACAGACGGCTGCGTCGTCTGTTGGACCGCCGGGCTGGACGAGATGACCTGCTGCTGACGAGAAGGGAAATCAATGATGTTCATAGTGATTACCTGTCGCCAGCACGCACGAGTTCGTTGAAGTCCCTCTGCAACTGAGCCTTTTTGCGTGCGTAATCACTAAGGGTCATGTCATGCAGAAACTTGTCGCTCGCCAACACTTCCGGGCTCAGTGACTGAATGTCCACCGGATAGACTTTTTTATCTTTCAACGAGTACAGAAAGTTATTCAAATGCAGATCGTTATGGTAGATCCCTTTGTCTTCCATGCCTTTCAACGCGTCATCCAGCCAGATGCGGACCACTGGGGGCAAGCTGCGCTTGGGCACATCATCCAGTGCGATGCCATCCAGTCTTTTCATTTTGATGTAGGAGCGCCCGTCCTCCACCATGGCCTCTGCAAAACCGGCACCATAGTAGGTATTCAGGCGGTGCGCCTCGGAAGTGGCGTAATCGGGGATCTTCGTGGCGGCTTTCGTGTGAAGGTCTTTGTAAACACTTTTGCCATCCAGGCTTGCGTAAAGAGTGCTCTCGCCGCCGCCGCCAATCACTGGTCCCAGGTCTGCTTTCACGGAAGACCCGTTACCGCCCCGCGCCGTCAAACGCTGCCATTGATCGCCCTGTACGTGCTGGACCAGTAGCTCGGTTTGCCGGTTATTATGATAAATCCGCGCCTGCACCACGCCCTCTTCAGTGCGAGTCACCTGGCGAACTTCATAGACGGCGGTGTCGCCGCTGCTGTCGGTATGGCGGATATGGGAACGGTGACCGTCGGCGCCCACATAGACCCCTTGGGCGTTGCGCGAAACCCCGGCTATTTTCGATTCGACGACGCCGTAATTGGCAAACCGCGCATTGCTCAATTCATTACCCGGCGCTACATCTATCACGCCGTCGACGGCCCGTGTGGCGGGAGAAAACCCTTCGAGCGGGCTGCCATAGGCCTGCAGCGTGCGCGCATCCAGGCCATACCATTTGCCGTCTTTGAGCACCGCGCCGCCTTCGATGCTCTGACCTGCGGCCTTGAACGTCCCAGTGGCTGCCACGCCGTGCTGTTGGCTGGCGGCCTTGAGCACGTCATAACTGCCCGTTGCACCGCGAAGCATGTTCACGCTTTCGCGTCCCTTGGCGAACGCCAACCGCGTGACAGTACCCAGCGCGTACCCGCCCGCCATCGCCAAATCGCCCAGGCCGTTGAACGGGTTGAACATTTCGATCGCCGCGGCGCCCACAAATCGCGCAACCTTCGACAACCCGCCGAGTGTGCTGATACCTTTCGAAAGTGCCTTGCCGGCCTGCGCAGCCTTGCCCGCCCCCAAGGTGACAAGACCCATTACATCCAGGCTCAGATCAAACAGGCCGTCGGCGACTCTGCCGTTCATAAAGTTGACGATGGCCGATCGCAGTGGGATGAGGTTGAGGAAAAACTCGCCGATGGCCTGGTCGGTGGCTCTGCCCTGATCAAATGACGTCACGCCGCGTGCCTGTTGCAACAGGTCGTCATTGCCCAACCCCAGCGCCTTGACGAATACCTTGCCGATGGCTTTGCTGCGGCCGGAACCATAGGACTGCAGGTGGACGGAGGGCAGCGGCTTTTCGGTGTACTGCCCGGGTGGTGGATCAAACAGGCTGGTCTTGCTGACGATATTTGCGTCTCGGGACTCCAGGTTTTTTGCCGTATAGGGCGGTGTATAGCGGGCTATCAGATAGTTCTGTTTTTTGATGCTGCCATTTCTGGTATCCAGCTCATAAATATTGACCGCTCCATCCAGGGTGGTTTTCACCTGCAGCGTATGCCCGCGAGTGTGCAGGGCCTGCGGCGAAAAAAGATCCCCGGCTATTTTGTATTGATCGGTGCGAAAAAATTCGAGCGCACCATATTCGAAGTTGTTTCTGTCCTCCACGGGCAGGGTGGAAATCAGATACTGGACCAGGCCTGCGTGACCCTGTTCGTGTGACGCGATGGCCTTGTCATACTGCGCACCGAAAGCATCGTTGACGTCCAGCCGGCCGGTTTCATACAGCTGGCAGAACACCTCGCCCGGCACCCGCTTATCCCGCGCCAACCAATGCTCCTGGGCATTGAGTTTGCCGCCTTCCATTACGATATCGAGCATCGAATACAGCCCGGGAAACGCGCCCGGCCTTCCTGGTTTAAGCCAGGCCTTTTGTAAGGCGGGCAGTTCGAATACCTGCGGATCCAGCGTTGGAAAGTGCGCCTTGAGCGTGGCAAGCGCCATGGCCCGTCGGCTGGGTATCGGCGTTTGCACCGCGGCACACGCGTCCGTCAGCGTGCTGAGTTGACGGTTATAACGTGTGCGTACACGCTCCATCTCGGTTTCGCTGGGCATCGCTGAAGCGACGTTCAGCAATGCGTTGGCCGCCCCCCAGTTCACGAGGGCCAGTTGCTCGGCCGCTTGCACGCCAACCCCGCGCCCAGTGAGGGTATCGGCATGCGCCAAGACTTCGGCGTAGCTCATCGTGTGCGCACGTCCGGGCGAGTCGGCTTCCACCTTGGCCGTGGCTATCACCAGTTGCGTCCACAGCAGGCTGCCGTAGGTCACGCTGGCTGGAACGTCTTTGACCAATAACTCCGGGGCGGTTCTGGCCAGCAGCAGGCAGGCTGCCAGGTTCGCGGTTTGCACCGTGGCTCTGCCCTGCTCGATCAGATGACGACTGAGCCCGTCAATCACCTCTGACGCAGGTTTGCCCCAATATTGGCGCGCCGCAAGATCAAACCCGGCGACGCTGTTTGGGCGCGCAACGCGCAGCGCCGGGTCCAGGCCCAGGTGGATGGCGGCCAGCAAATAGTCGTTGCAACTGGTGGCCGTCGCAATGCCGTTCACCCGGGTTTGCAGGGCCTGCCCTAACGCTTGAGCCTTAGAGGATCCGAGCAGTTTTTGCAGGGTGATGTCGGGTGTATTCAGGTCAGCATTGGCGACCGAACTGCCACTCAGCAAATAACCCAATGCACCCTTGCGTGCATCCACCAGCGGCAGCCCCGGTAGAGTGGCGTCGGGGTCCTGCAACAGTGTGATGATCGCATCTTGGTCGGACTTGGACAGAGGCACTGGCCAGGCCAGCGCCCCGCCGAAATTACCCAGCGGTGGGGCCGTCGCCTGGCGCGGGGCCTGTGCTGTCGGCTGCGTTGCCAGGGCCGCCGAAGGTTCGGGCACGCTCGTTGCGCCGGGGTCGACGATGGATGCTGGTGGTTGTGTCGAGATGGATGCGTGGGGGAAACTGGAGCGTGAGGAATTGCTGGCGATCATGTGCACACCTGTCCATAGCTGAAGGAACGTCCTGCCGGGCACGCGATTAGCGGCCTCGGCGTTCACTGGGTGTGCAAACCCATTGAGGAGGTTCCAGCGCAACTGTCAGGGTTCATGTCAGGGGCAAGATGTAAGGGCAGATGTGGCTCGAGTAGCAGGGTCGACTCAGTACCCGCGCTCGAAACTCACTTCACCGCGCAACGCAGTCTTTGCTTGATACGCGCGCAGGTTTTCCAGGAACAGCGCCACCATCATCGGCGGCGAAGTCGGCGCCGAGCTGTGCCCAGTCAACAACAACCCCCAGGCGGTCCAGAACGGATGACGCTGGGGCAGCGGCTCCTGACGGCAGACATCGATCACTGCGCCCGCCAAATGCCCTTCCTTCAAGGCCTCGACCAAGTCAGCATCGACCACCGCCACACCGCGCCCGACGTTGATAAACACCCCCGTCGGCTTGAATTGCTTGAACAGCGCTGCGTCGAACACATCATGCGTATTCGGCGTGTTGGGCAGCAGGTTGATCACGTAGTCCACCTCCCCCACCAGCCGGCCCAGTTGGTCGAGCCCAGCCACTTCGAGAAACGGTGCCTGCTCACGCGCTTCGCTTGCGATGCCATACAGCTTCACGCCAAACGGCACGAGGAACCCGGCAACGCTCTGGCCGATGTCGCCGGTGCCGACGATCAACGCCTTACGCCCCGCCAGGCTCTGGCCCAAGCGGTTGTCCCACTTGCGCTCGACCTGGCTGACCAGGCGCGCCAACACTTCGCGCTCGTGGCCGAGCATATAGGTGAGGACAAATTCAGCCATGACCTGGCCAAAGATGCCGACCGCGCGGGTCAGGCGGTAGTCGCGCGGCAAGCCTTCGGCCAGCAGCGGCGTAATGCCAGCCCAGGTCGATTGCAGCCATTGCGGGTGATGGCCCTGGCGCAACAACGTCGCCAGCAGGTCGGGCTGGCCGAGCCATACCGGGCAATCGGCGGCCAGGCGCGACAGTTGGGCGGAGTCGCCGCTGGTCAGCACCTCAAGGTCCGGGGCCAGGTCACCCAGCAATCGAGCGTAGAGCGGGTGATCCTGTTCAGCAATCAGAACACGCATGGTTCAAACCTTTCAAAAACAATACGGACGGCCGCCCGCATCCTTACGGCCACCGCCCACTTATACGATTCCATTGAAGACTGTGCCCTGAACAGGGCACTCACCGATCACATCGGGTCGTTACGGCGCAGCAGCTCTTCGGGCAAGTGTTCGATGTACTCGTCCTCGGCCGGCGGCATTTGCAGGTGGTAACCCTGCTTGTCGAGGTTTTCCAGGACCACGGCGATGTCCTCACGGGACAGTTTGCGCTCCGGCGTCAGCACCATGTCAAACGCGTGATGCGCCTTGCCGAAGGCGTCCATCAAGGGTTCAGGCACGCGCTCCAAAGCATCACTTTTCAGCACGTAGAGGTACATCCCGTCTTTTTTCTTGCTGCGATAGATGGAGCAAATACGTTTCAAGGCTGTTCTCCGACAGTGGCCAGGCTGTCGAGCAGCGCCTGGCCCATCAACTCGCGGCGCCAGCCACGCAGCGAGTCTGGCAATTTATAAGGCCCATCGGGGTAGCCACTTTTGACCAGGGCTTCGAGGGTTTTCTTGCGCAGCATCAGTTCCGGAGCCATGTTCAGGCGCTCGGCGAACGTTTGGCCCAAGGCGCGCAGTTGCTTGATCAATGCAGCGGCATCCACCGGCAAAGGCTCGGCAACGGCAGGTGGCCATTGGTCCATCGGCACGCTGCCGGCACGTTTGATCAGGTCGAGCAGAAACGGGCCGTCCTGACGCACGGTGCGCGGGTGCATGTCTTCGATCTTGCCCAGGGCGGCGAGGTTATCCGGCTGGGATTTGGCCAGGGGCCACAACGCGTGTTCGCGGATGATGCGGTTGCGCGGCAGGTCACGGGCGCGGGCTTGCTGCTCGCGCCAGGCACACAGCTCACGCAGCACGGCGAGTTGGGCACGTGAGAGTTTCCACGCCAGCTTGGCGTCGCGGTACACCTCGTAAGGGTCGACTTCGCGGCGCAGGTTGGCGACCAATTCGGCACCATCGTCCAACACCCAGGCGTATTTATCGTCGGACAACTGCGGACGCAGGCGGATGTACACCTCGGCCAAGTGCAGCGCGTCTTCGGCGGCGTAGCTGATCTGCGTCTCGGACAACGGCCGCTGCAGCCAGTCCGAACGGGTCTCGCCCTTGGGCAGTTCGATATTCAGCACGGCTTGCACCAGGCGCGAATACCCCATGGAGAAGCCAAGATTCAGATAAGCGGCAGCCAATTGGGTATCGAACAACGGCACAGGCAGGCTGCCGGTCAGGCGCAGCAACACTTCCAGGTCTTCGCTGCAAGCGTGCACCACCTTGATCACCGCCGGGTTTTCCAGCAGGGCGGCCAACGGTTGCCAGTTGTCGATGGTCAGGGGGTCGATCAGGTAAGCGCGCACGCCATCACCGATCTGGATCAGCCCGGCAATAGGATAAAAGGTGTCGACCCGCATGAATTCGGTGTCGAGGGCGACGAATGGCAACTGCTGCCATTCGGCGCAATGCTGGCCGAGGCTATCGTTGTCGCAGATCCAGTGAATATCGATGGCCACACGGCTCTCCCTTGAAGAATGGCGCGCAGTATATATCGCGAAAGGGACTTGCGAGCATCCGCAATGCAGAGGCGACCATGAAAACTCAGGCAAGACTTGAAGAATAGTCCGACAGGCGGGACTTATCCTCTCTTACGCAGTACGTAAACCCGCCACACGCTTGAGCCTGGCATGAATTCCTGATAATTCAGGACCTTGAAGCCGGCCTGCCGAAACTCGTCCTCTACGGCGGTACGAGAATTGACAGAAACGATCACCGTGTCGCGGCTGACCCGGTGAAATTCGCGCAGTAACGCCAAGCGCCCTTCACTGCTGGGGACATGGCGAAACAACTCCAGGCAGAAAATGCAGTCCACTGCATTCGCCGACAAGCCGATTGAAAATGCCGAGCCCTGAAACGTCTTGACTCGTTTGAGCAAGGACGCCGGGTGGTGACTGCGTGCGTGGTCGAGCATGTCCTGGGAATTGTCCGCTGCCAGGATCACCCGGTTGACGTGTTCGGCCAACACCGGCCAGAAACGCCCGGAACCGCAGGCCAGATCGAGCACCAGCCCAGGTTCACCGGCGACCTTCAACGCCTGGCGCACCAGCCACTCGTCGCGCCATGACGCCAGGCGCCGCCGCAGTCCCGGCGGGCGCGTATCGCCGCAAACCCGAGCGTGCTCACGGTCACAGCGCTCGGCGTATTCGATCTCGATGGAGGATGGTGGTGGTGACGGCATCGCGAGCTCATGTAAGTAGAACAGTAGTGAACGACCTTGATTGGCAGCTTAAACACCACAACGTGAAAAAAAGGTCGAAGCCGCCACCGCCCTTTCACCGGCTCACGCCTGATGCAAATACCAGCGCCAATCCTGCTCCCCTACCTCGCCCATGAACTGGCGATACTCAGCGCGTTTTACCGCCAGGTACACGCCGAGGAATTCACTGCCAAATGCCTCCCGCGCCCAGCTTGAACCTTCCAGCGCGCGCAGAGTGGTAAGCCAGTCGGTCGGCAGCAGCTCCTTGGCCTGGGCGTAACCGTTGCCCTCCACCGGAGGGCCGGGGTCGCGCTGTTCACGGATGCCACGGTGAATGCCGGCCAGGATTGCGGCAGCCGCCAGGTAAGGGTTGGCGTCGGCGCCGCAGATGCGGTGTTCGATATGCCGGGAGTTGGCCGGCCCACCAGGCACGCGCAGGCTGACGGTGCGGTTGTCCACGCCCCAAGTGGCGGCCAGCGGCGCGTAGCTGTTGGTTTGGAAGCGACGGTAAGAGTTGGCATTGGGGCAGAACAGCAACAGCGAATCGATCAAGGTGCTGAGCATGCCACCCACCGCCTGGCGCAGCAGCGGCGTGCCGTCAGTGGCTTCGCTGGCGAACAGGTTATTGCCCGCGGCGTCCGCCAGGCTCACGTGCATGTGCATGCCAGTGCCAGCCAAGTCATCGAACGGCTTGGCCATGAAGCAGGCGGTCATCCCGTGTTTGTGCGCCACGCCCTTGACCAAGCGTTTATAGCGCACCGCTTCATCCATGGCTTGCAGGGCGTCGGTACGGTGTTCCAGGGTGATTTCCACTTGACCGGGGGCGTATTCGGAAATCGCCGTGCGCGCCGGGATGCCTTGCAGTTTACAGGCGCTGTAGAGGTCGGCGAGGAACGGCTCGATCTGTTCCAGCTCGCGCAGGCCGTAGACCTGGGTCGAACGCGGGCGCCCGCCATCCACATCCCGCGCCGGTTGTGGCCGGCCATTGCTGTCGGGTTTTTGGTCAAGCAGGTAAAACTCCAACTCCGCCGCCATCACGGGGTAATAACCATCGGCCTTGAGCCCGTCGATCACTTTGGCCAGCAAATGCCGGGGATCAGCCACGGTGGCGGGCAGACCTTCGGTGGGGTGCATGCTGACCTGCACCGCCGCCGTCGGGATCAGACGCCACGGCATGCGATGCAAACTGCCGCTGATCGGGTAGGCGCGGCAGTCGATATCGCCCACCTCCCACACCAGCCCGGAGTTTTCCACGTCGTCGCCATTGATGGTCAGGCCCAGGATAGTGCTGGGCAAGGGCCGGCCGCTCTCGTACACCGCCAGCAGTTCATCGCGGTGCAGCAATTTGCCGCGTGGCACACCATTGTTGTCGAGGATAAACAGCTCGAACATTTCGATGTCCGGGTTGTGTTCGAGGTAAGACTGGGCTTCGTTCAGGCAGGCAAACACACTCATGGGCATTCTCATACGTTTGTGTAAAGCAGACGCGCAGGTGCACGCCATCCAAGGGATGGATCAACGTAGGAATGAGGTATCTGGTGGGCGTGCGTGACGGCAGTGGAACAAGGCCCAGAACGCGAGATCGGACGGCAGTGTCGCGGGGTGGGTGTCGAGAGAGCCGTCCATGCAGGGATCACAGTGCTGAAGATAGCGGCCAGCCTCACACGCCTGCACAGGTGGGTAAATTCAGGGTTGATGGAGTTTGGTTGCGACTTGGCTAAACATTCGCAGCGCCTTGCCACACTGCCCAACGCTGGAAATAATGACCGCCCAAGACCATGCCCCAAGGACTCGACCGCATGAAAGCTCTTTTTGCCCTGTGTGTATTAGGTATGGCCACCAGCGCCCTGGCCGACGTCGCCCCTTCGCGTCTAGACCAGGTGCTCCAACGCGGCACGCTCAGCGTCTGCACCACCGGCGACTACAAGCCCTACACCTCCCTGCGCGCCGATGGCAGCTACGAAGGCATCGACATCGCCATGGCCGAGTCCCTGGCCAAGAGCCTCAACGCCAACATCCAGTGGGTGCCCACCACCTGGAAAACCCTGATGCCGGACTTCCTCGCCCAACGCTGCGATATTGCCGTGGGCGGCATTTCGGTGTCGCTGGAGCGCCAGAAAAAAGCTTTCTTCAGCCAGGCCCTCGGCGTCGACGGCAAGATCCCGCTGGTGCGCTGCGCCGATGTGCAGCGTTATCAGACCGTCGAGCAGATCAACCAACCGCAGGTCCGCGTGATCGAGCCCGCCGGCGGCACCAACGAAATATTCGCGCGCGCCCACTTGGGCCAGGCGCAAATCCGCTTGCATGACAACGTGACCATCTTCGACGAACTGCTGGCGGGCAAGGCCGACGTGATGATCACCGACGCCAGCGAAGCGCGTTACCAGCAAAAGCTCAAGCCAGGGCTGTGCGCGGTCAACCCTGAGCGGCAGATGCAGTACAGCGAAAAAGCCTTCATGCTGCCCCGCGACGATGTGGCATGGAAAAGCTATGTCGACCAATGGTTGCACCTGAGCGTGGCCACCGGGGTGTATGACGGCATCGTCAGTCAATGGCTGGCGGCGCCCTGAGCTACGCTCTTGTCACATCAATAAAAACGAGGGATAGGTTATGACGCGATTGCTTCGAATCACCTGGCTGCTGTTGTTGTGTTTCAGCCAGGCGCATGCCGCGACGGCTCAGGATGAGGATGCGCAGGCGGCCAAGGCGCTGCTGGAGAAAGCCTTGGCCTACTACCAGAGCAACGGCGACAAGGCCTTTGCTGCGTTCAGTCGCCAGGGGGAGTTTATTGATCAGGATCGCTATGTGTTCGTGGTCGATACCCAGGGCGTGCTGCTGGCCAGTGGCGGGCCCTCCTCCGCCTTGATCGGACGCGATGTGTCCGACGTACTGGGACCGGATCTGCGCCAGTCATTTAAAGACGCGCTGAAGGTGCCGGAAGGCCAGGGCATCCAGCAGGCCGATTACCGCTGGCAGAACTGGAACGATGGCAAGGTCGAGCACAAGCACGTGTTCTACCAGCGCGTGGGCGAACGCATCCTGGCCGTGGGTTATTACTTGCCGCGGGCCACACCGGAACAGGCACGCGCCCTGCGCAACAAGGCGGTGAACGCATTGCTCAAGGATGAGTCGGGCACGCTCAAGGCGATCAACTCCTTGCAAGGCGGCTTCTTGCAGGATGACCTCTACGTGTTTGTCGTCGACCTCAATACCCGACGCTACGTGGCCCACGGCACCACCCTGCGGCTGATCAACACCGACTTCAGCAAGATCAAGGACCCCGACGGCAAGCCGGTGGGCGAGCCGATCCTCAAGCTGATGGCCGAGCAGGACCAGGGTGAATACACATACCGCTGGAAAAACCCGGTGACCGGCAAGGTCGAGAACAAGCATGCGTATGTGCGCAAGGCCGGACATTTCATGGTGGCGGTGGGTTACTACAGCCCCTGATTGGACTTGAAATGCAATCTCCTGTGGGAGCTGGCTTGCCTGCGATAGCGGTGTATCAGTAACAGCTGTGCAAGCTGAACCACCGCTATCGCAGGCAAGCCAGCTCCCACATTTTGAACTGCATCATGCCGGTTATTTTGCCTTGTCTTCGCGACCGCGCAGCACGCGGTTGGGCATCGCAATCGCCGCCGCCAAGCCCAACAACGACACCGCCGCACTCACCATCAGCAAATGCCGGAACGTCACCGCCAATTCCCCGCGCAAGGCGTCCTGCGCCGGGCCGGGAGCCGCGTTGAGGCCATCAAGCAACACATTACCGGAGCTACCTTCAACGGCCAGCGCGCCGCTGGCCAGGTGGGCGAAGCTGGAATCCTGCAACAGCGCCAGCAACAGCGCCGACATGCACGCCACCCCCACTGCCCCACCGAGGGAACGGAACAGGTTGGTGGTGCTGGTAGCGACGCCGATATCGCGTTGTTCCACCGAGTTTTGCGTGCCCACCAGCGAGGTGGGAAATTGCATGCCGGCCGCGATCCCGCACAGCAGCATAAACACGGCTGTCAGCCCCACCGCCTGAGGCGCGCTCAAGGCCATGCCGAGAATCGCAAAGGGGCTCAACAGCGCGCCGCTGAGGATCATCGGTTTATAACGCCCGGTCACCGAGGTCATGCGCCCGGCAAAATAGGCGCCCATCGGCAAGCCCATTGCCAGCGGCAGCAGGTGCAGGGCGGCGCTGTCGGCACCTGAGCCGGTCACCGTCTGATAACGCAGCGGCATCAGCACCGTCAGGGAAATCGCCTGGAAGCTGGTGAAGAAAATCGTGCACCAGCACAACACCGCGCTGCGGTTGGCGAACAAATGCATCGGCAACAACGGCTCACGCGCGCGGCGTTCGTGCCAGACAAACAGGCTCAACGCCAGCAGCGAACACGCCAGCAGGCCCAGTACTTCATTGTCACGCCAATGATGGCCCTGGCCGATTTCGGTGATGCCCAGCAGCAACGCGGTCAGGCCGACGATCATCAGCACAGTGCCGAGGTAATCGATGATCGGCTTGCGCTGCGGCACCGGCAGCCCCACCAGGGTGCGATGGGCCACGTACCAGGCGCCGGCGCCCAATGGCAGGTTGATCAAAAATACCCAGCGCCACGACAAGTACTCGGTCATGTAGCCGCCGAGGACCGGCCCGGCCACGCTGGCCACCGCGTACATACTGCTGAAATAGCCTTGGTAGCGTCCGCGTTCACGGGGCGGGATGATGTCGCCAATGATCGCCTGGCTCACCGAAATCATGCCGCCGGCGCCGATGCCCTGGAGGATCCGCGCCAGCACCAGTTGCTCCATGCTTTGCGCCATGCCGCAGAACAGCGAGGCCAGGGTGAACAGGCCCATGCCGATCAGCATCATCGGCCGGCGCCCATACAGGTCGCCGAGCTTGCCGTAGATCGGCACGGCCACGGTCATCGCCACCATGTAGCCGGAAATCACCCAGGCCAGCAGGTTGACGTCGTGGAACTGCGCCGAAATGGCCGGCATGGACACTGCGACAATGGTCTGGTCCAGGGCACCCAGGAAGATCGCCATCATCAATGAGGCGAGGATACTGCGCACAGCGGGAAGCGGCGGAGCGGGCTGATTGAGGTGCGTCACGGCAAGACCTTCGAGCAGGGCCCGCGGGAAAGTCGGCCCGCGGGAATGCTCGATACGATAGCAGGCTACTCGATAGCTTCGTAAGGAAGTCCGACGTAATTTTCTGCGATGGTTTTGCGCCCCGCCTCGGAGTGGATGAAGTACTCAAGCTCACTCTCAGCAATGCGCTGGCTGAAACCGTCCGCCTCGGGAAATTGATGCAACATCGAGGTCATCCACCAGGAAAACCGCTCGGCCTTCCACACCCGCCGCAGGCAGATGGCGGAATAGCGTTCCAGCAAGTCCACGCGCCCCTCGCCGTAGACCTTGAGCAGAATCCGATACAGTGTGCTCACGTCACTCGCCGCCAGGTTCAAGCCCTTGGCGCCGGTGGGCGGCACGATATGCGCCGCGTCACCCAGCAGGAACAGGCGGCCGTACTGCATCGGTTCCACCACGAAACTGCGCAGCGGCGCGATGCTTTTTTCGATCGACGGACCGGTCACCAGGTTCTCGGCGAGGTGGCTGGGCAGGCGGGTTTTCAGCTCGTCCCAGAAGCGTGCGTCAGGCCATTCATCAATAGGTTCTTCCAGCGGCACTTGCAGGTAATAGCGGCTGCGGGTCGACGAGCGCATGCTGCACAAGGCAAAGCCGCGCGCGTGCTTGGCGTACACCAGCTCAGCGTGCACGGGCGGCGTGTCGGCCAGGATACCCAGCCAGCCGAAGGGGTAGACCCGCTCGAAGACCTTGAGCGATTCGGCCGGGATCGATTGGCGCGCAACGCCGTGGTAACCGTCGCAACCGGCAATGTAGTCGCACTCCAGGCGAAACGCCTCACCCTGGTGCTCAAACGTCAGCCAGGGTCGATCACTTTTAAGGCCGTGGGGCTGCACGTTATGGGCTTCATAAAAAGTGGTGGCGCCAGCGGCGGCACGCGCGGCCATCAGGTCGCGGGTGACTTCGGTCTGGCCGTAGATCATCACCGACTGGCCGCCGGTCAAGCCCTTGAGGTCGATATGGGTGAGCTGGCCGTTCAGCGCCAGCTCGAATCCGTTATGCACCTGGCCTTCGCTGTCCATTCGCTGGCTGACGCCGGCCTGCCTCAACAGGTCGACCATGCCTTGCTCCAGCACCCCGGCACGAATGCGCCCTTGCACGTAATCGGCGCTCTGGCGCTCTAGGATAAGGGTCTCGATACCCGCATTGTGCAGCAGTTGACCGAGCAGCAGTCCAGAGGGACCGGCGCCGATGATGGCGACTTGGGTTTTCAGCGTTTTCATTATTTTTATGGCCCGCAAGTTCCACCCGAACGGACAGGGTGAAAGAGTTGTCATTGGTCTTGTGGCTGACATTTTTCACTTGAGCGAGCAGCATAAGAAGGTGAAAACTGAGCCAAAGCCTGCGCTTTTTGCCAATTGGGGCGATTACCGCACCACTGTCCTGCGTATCGGATTGAAACCATGACCAAAACCGCGATTCCGGTCTTCAAGCTTTACGGGGAAGACCAGCAATGGCCGACCCCCGATTTGTTGCACTGTGAAACCATTTCCCGGCGCAGTCGGGAATACCAGTGGGAAATCCAACCCCACCGGCACGCGGATCTGTGCCAACTGCTCTACGTGCACAAAGGCCAGGCACAGCTGGAAATCGAAGGCCAGCGCACCACCTTGAATGAAGCGACCCTGCAGGTATTGCCGCCGTTGTGCGTGCACGGGTTTCGCTTTCCCGAGGATGTTGAAGGCTATGTCGTGACGCTCGCAGCGCCGCTGGTCAGCCATCTGCAAGCACAGCTGGGCGCAACGGTAGACGGCTTGCAGGCATTGGGCAGTTACCCGGCAGGCAAAGACAGTGATTACCTGAACAGTCAGTTTGCCCGTCTGCAGGATGAATACGCCGACGACCAGCCAGCGCGAGACATGATGATGCATGCGCTGGTCAGCGTGCTGCTGGTGTGGATCAGCCGCCAGGCCATCCAGCATCGCCACCCTCGGGCGCCCAGGGGGCGTGAATACTTCCGGCGCTTTACCCAACTGGTCGAGCAGCATTACCGCGAACACCCGAAGATCGAGGACCTGGCCCACAAGCTGGGGATCTCGGTCTCACACCTGAACGGAACATGTCGGGAGTTGGGTGGGCAGCCTGCGCTGCAGATCATGCATGACCGCCAGTTGCTGGAAGCCAAGCGTCTGCTGACTTACACCAGCATGACCATTAATGAAATGTCGGAGGTGTTGGGCTTTTCCGACCCGACCAACTTCTCACGGCTGTTTCGCCGACGGGTCGGGTTTTCGCCCAAGGCGTTTCGCGAACAGCTGAAGGCCGAGGCGCCGCAAAGCTGAATGTAAGCGCGGGCTTTTGTGGGAGCGGGCGGTTTTAGCGCAAGGCACTGAAACTGCCGGTACGCGGAACACATTGGTCCTGATGGCAACTGATCGCAAAGGTCGGCTGCAGACGCGTTTGCTCCACACGGTAGGCGGCAGCCCCGTACAGCGCGCTGGCGAGTGCGCACAGGCTGAAAATCATCAGGTATTTTCTGGTTTTAATACTCATGGCACAGACCTCTGAGCGGATCTACAGGGTGCTATCCAAAGCATAGGTCAACGCGCGCGAGTTGCCATTATCAGGCGACATTCAACACGCTTATGTCGACCTAGAGACCCGCATCCCATGCGGGCTCTTCCGGGAACCGCACCACCAGGAAATCCAACAGGCTGCGCAGCGCCGATGGCATGTGCTTGCGCGAGGCGTATACCGCGTAAATGTTCATCCGGCGAGGCTCTGCATCGGGCAGCAGGCGTACCAGTTCACCGCGGCGGATGTAGTCGCCGGCCTGGTAACTGGGCAGCATCGACACCCCTGCCCCGGCCAGCGTCACGCGCAACAAGGTGCTGGCCTCGTTGGACGTGATATTGCCGTTGATGGGCACCGAAACGTGCTCGCCACGCTCTTCGAAATGCCACAGGCTTTTACCGAAATAAGAGTGGGTGAGGCAGTTGTGCCCGGCCAGGTCTTCGACTTTCTGCGGGGCCGGATGCTCCAGCAGATAAGCCGGCGTGGCGCAGACCACTGAGCGACACACCGTCAGCCGCCGGGCGATAAGGTTGGGGTCCAGGTCATTGCTGGTGCGGATGGCCAGGTCGATACGCTCATCCACCAGGTTCACCGTGCGGTCGAGCATCTGCAGGTCAACCGTCACCAGCGGGTAGCGCTTGACGTACTCGGCGATGGCCTGCGCCAATTGCGCCTGGCCGAAAGACGTACTCACACTCAGGCGCAGCAGGCCGCGGGGCGCGTCGTCGGGCTCGCTGACAGCGGCCTGCATATCGCCGCTCAGTTCCAGCATTTGCCGACAGCGCGGCAGGGTTTCACTGCCGGCCGCCGTGAGGCTGAGCTTGCGCGTGGTGCGGTGCAGCAAACGTGCGCCGACCCAGTCTTCCAGCTCGGCCAGGTAGCGCGACACCACCGGCCGCGACAGGTCCAAATGGTCGGCGGCGGCGGACTGGCTACCCAGGTCCACCACCGTGACAAACACGCGCATTGCTTGAAGACGATCCATGATCTGCCCGATTTTAGAAACAAACTATGTCCCAGCATCGCATTTTTAGTCTGGTTTTGTGCAACTAAGCTCTGTGCATCCCTTACCCATGCTGGAGCTGTCCGATGTTCTCAACCTTCAAGCGCCTGACCCTGGCCACCGCTGCCTTGGCCTTCGCCGCCCATGCGGCTGCGGCCGACCTGACGCTGGACGTGTACAACCCAGGCGAAGCCGCGATCTTCCCGGTCAGCTCGGTGCTGGTCAGCGGTGCCAAGGACGCCATCCTGGTGGACGCGCAATTCGGCAAGGGCCAGGCCGAGCAGTTGGTGCAAAAGATCCGCGCCAGCGGCAAACACCTCACCACCATCTACATCAGCCATGGCGATCCGGACTACTACTTCGGCCTCGACACCCTCACCGCCGCGTTCCCCGACGCCAAGGTGCTTGCACCGCAACCGGTGGTCGACCACATCAAGGCGACCGTTGCCGGAAAGCTTGAGTTCTGGGGCCCGAAAATGGGCGCCGACAAGCCGGCCAAAACCATCGTCCCGCAGGTGCTTGAAGGCCACAGCTTGACCCTCGAAGGCCAACAACTGGATGTCATCGGTCTGGATGGCCCGCAGACGGATCGCAGCTTTGTGTGGATCCCGTCGATCAAAGCCGTGGTCGGTGGTGTGGTCGTCGCTGAAAACATCCACCTGTGGATGGCCGACACCCAGAGCGCGCAATCCCACAAAGATTGGCTCGCCACCCTGCAACGCATCGAACGGCTCAAACCTCGCACCGTGGTTCCAGGCCATTACCTGGGCACACCGTCGCTGAAATCGGTGGCCTTTACCGCCGACTACATCAAGGCCTTTGACGTCGAGACCGCCAAAGCCAAGGATTCCGCTGCCCTGATCGCGGCCATGAAAAAGCGTTTCCCGACCCTCGCCGACGAAAGCTCGCTGGCGCTGAGCGCCAAAGTCGCCAAGGGCGAAATGAAGTGGTGAAGCGTTTCAAACCTTAACCGTCCTGGAGAACGTCATGAGCAAGATTGCAATCATTGGGGCCACTGGCCGTGCCGGTAGCCAACTGCTGGAAGAAGCGCTGCGCCGTGGGCATAGCGTTGTAGCCATCGCACGTAATACCGACAAGCTGGCCATTCGCCCTGGCGTCACCGTCAAACAGGTTGACGCACTGGACGCAGATGCCCTGCCACACGCCGTCAGCGGCAGCGATGTGGTGATCAGCGCCGCACACTTCGCCACCCTGCCCGCCAGCGCCGTGATCGGGCCGGTGAAAAAAGCCGGGGTGAAACGCCTGCTGGTGGTGGGCGGTGCCGGTTCGCTGTTGCTGCCGGGTGGCGGTCGGGTGATCGACAGCGAAGGCTTCCCGGCAGAGTACAAAGCCGAGGCCAGCGCGGGGGCTGCGTTTCTCGATGCGCTGCGTCAGGAGAAGGAACTGGATTGGACCTTCCTGTCGCCCTCGGCGGAGTTTGTTGAGACCGAACGCACCGGTAAATTCCGTGTAGGCAAGGACGATTTGTTGGTGAGCCGTGAAGGGCGTAGTTGGATCAGTTTTGCTGATTACGCGATTGCCCTTATCGACGAAGTGGAATCACCAAAGCACTCCCGCCAGCGTTTCACCGTGGGCTACTGACCCAACGCGGTTAAAAACTGTGGGCGCTGGCTTGCCTGCTCCCACATGTTGATCAACGGAGAATCAGTCAGCTGCAATTTTTCAATAGGCACTGCGACTTTCTCATTTGCCCCACGCCTCCCCTCCATGGCCTGATTCGCCCTTGCTCACTCAAGGCCCGCCCATGGAAACCGTTCACACCAAACCCACCACCGCCCTCTGGCTGATGATCAGTGTCGTGCTGGTCGCCCTCAACCTGCGCCCATCAATGGCCGCCGTGGGCCCACTGTTGTCATCGATTCGCGGCGACGTGCCGTTGAGTTTCAGCAGCGCTGCGTTGCTGACCATGTTGCCGGTGATGGCCATGGGCTTGGCGATGTTCTTTGGCATGGGCCTGGCAAAGCGTTTTGGCGAACACCGCAGCATTGGGCTGTCGCTGCTGGTGATTGGCATCGCTACGCTGTCGCGGTTGTTCCTCGATTCGGCGCTGGAGCTGATCGTCAGCGCCATCGCGGCCGGGGTGGGCATTGCGATGATCCAGGCATTGATGCCGGCGCTGATCAAGTCGCGATTCAGCGATAACGTCTCGCTGTTCATGGGCCTGTACGTCACCGCGATCATGGGGGGCGCTGCGCTGGCGGCGTCGTTCGCGCCCTTCGTGCAAGTGCAGACCGGCAGTTGGCGCATTGGCCTGGCAATCTGGGCAGTGCTCGCGGTACTGGCGCTGGCGTTCTGGGTTGCGCAGCGCTCGGTGCTGCCGCCGTTGCCGCAAGCCAATGCCGGCCCACAGGCATCGTTTTTCGGTAACGGCCGGGCCTGGTTGCTGGCCGTCTTTTTCGGCCTTGGTACTGCGTCCTACACCTGCGTACTCGCCTGGCTGGCGCCGTACTACGTGGAGCAAGGCTGGAGCGAACAGAACGCCGGTTTGCTGCTGGGCTTTTTGACGGCAATGGAAGTGGTGTCCGGCTTGATCACCCCCGCCATCGCCAACCGTCGCCGGGATAAACGCGGTGTGGTTGCGGTGCTGCTGGTGCTGATCATCCTCGGTTTCTGCGGGTTGATTCTCAGCCCGCAATACCTGAGCCTGCTGTGGCCCTGCCTGCTCGGCCTGGGCATTGGCGGGCTGTTCCCGATGAGCTTGATCCTGTCCCTCGACCACTTGGACAACCCGCGCCGCGCCGGTGGCCTCACGGCGTTTGTTCAAGGTATCGGCTACTTGATAGCCGGGCTGTCGCCGCTGATCGCGGGGATGATCCGCGATCAACTGGGCAGCTTCGAATGGGCCTGGTGGTCGCTGACGGCGGTGATCGTAGTGATGCTGCTGATCGTCACGCGCTTTAACCCAAAACACTACGCACACCATATCCACTGAAGTCGTGTTGCAAACAGTATTTGTCTCACGCCAAACATAGAAACGCCCTACAGAGCTTTCTAATGGCACGCTCGTTCCGTTAAGCTTTTGCGTTGTCTTGTACTGAGTTCGGTACAACGGGTTTACGGACGAAACCGATGTTAAACAGTAACTTGCTCAGAAAGCTCGACATGCAGGACTTGATGGTATTTATCGCCGTCTATGATCAGAGCAGCGTTACCGAGGTGTCCGAAACGCTGTTTGTCAGCCAGTCCACCGTGAGCTACAGCCTGAAGAAGCTGCGCACCAGTTTCGAAGACGAGTTGTTTATCAACACACGAGCGGGCATGCGCCCGACGTACAAGGCCACCACCATGTACGGCCATGTGCAGAAAATTCTCGAGAGCATCAACCTGTGCCACGCCGGTGGCCAGGCTTTCGACCCGACGCAAAAGGCCGTGACGTTCAACGTGTGCGCGCCGGAATATTTCGAACAGTTGATCCTGCCGCGCCTGTTGAAGCACTTCGACCGCGCCGACCTGCCGGTGATCGTCAATGTACAGAAGCTGGAAACCGACATCCCCGCCGACGACCTGCGCGATGGCCGTCTCGATCTGGTGATCTGTTTCGGCCCCAACTTCCACCGCGCCCATAAAGACTTCCGCAAGCAGATGCTGCTCGAAGACGACCTGGTGTGCGTGTTCGATAAACGCTCAGCGCCGCGCGAACCGGCCTTCAGCCTACAAACCTTTGTCGAGCGACGGCATGTGTTCCCCACGCCGTGGACCTCCGACACCAACATGATCGACGGCTGGCTGGCGCGCCAGGCCCACAAGCGCCAAGTGATCGCCCGCGCCAACAGCTACAGTGCGGCGCTGAAGATGATCACCGGCACCGACTTTATCGTCACCCTGCCGCGCCGCGTGCAAAAGCTGTTGGCGCCTGCGGCGGTGTTCGGCCATTGCGAGGCGCCCAACGGTTTGCCGGGGTTCACGCTGGAGATGCAGTGGAATGAAACCAGTGAACAGGACAGTGCCAATACCTGGTTTCGTGAGCAGGTTGTAAAAGTCTGCGCGGACCAGGGCTTGCTGTGAAAGGACCCTACGCCGGTGGCATCGTTGCGGTGTCAGCCGATGACGGCTTTGCTGTAGGCATCGCGGTCCATGTCCACCAACAGGACACTCAGTTGAACCTGTATATCCGCCGGCCAGTCGCTCGCGTCCTGCAACGCCGCCAGCAAGCTTTCCGACAACTGCTTCTTGACCTGTGGTGACCGCCCGCTGAGCAGCGAAAGCTTCAATGCGACAAACCCACGCGGATCGAGGGAAGTGCCTACCTGGAAACTCTCGACCTTGACCGCACGGCTTTTGATATCGAACTCGGAACCGAACTGGCCGGAGACCATCAGCACGTTGTTGAGCCGCAACAGGACTTTCTCGACGGCAAGGCCTGTCAGGTTGGCGGTGTATTCCAGGTGCAGGTGTGGCATGAAGGGCTCCAAATTTATTGTAGGAAGTTTCGCAGGTATACCATGCGAGTCAGGCCTGGGTCGCCAACCCTCGATCACTCATGAAGGCCTCAAGCCGCGAACGCACCCAGCGTTCAGCCGGGTCAGTGTCCACATGACTGAGCCAGACCATCGACAAATCCAGGGTCGGCGTCTCGAACGGAAACGGCTCACAGAACAGGTGGCCCGACACCGCCATGGCTTCGGCGGTGTAGTCCGGCAGGCTGGCGATCAGGTCAGTGCCGGCGAGCAACGCCGGCAATGCGCTGTACTGCGGCACCGACAACACCACGTGGCGTTTGCGGCCGATTTCCGCCAGCCATTCATCGGCAAACCCCGACACGTTGGCGGTGTGGGACACCAGCACATGGGGCCGCGAGCAATATTCATCGAGGGTCAGCGGTGTGTCAGAGGCATCGGCGCGCAGCAAGCGCGGGCGGATATGGCGCAGCAGCTTGCGCTTGGCATTCGCCGGCAAGCCACGGGTCTGGGTGATGCCGACGGTGATATCACCAGAGGCCAGCAGGTCCGGAATGCGCCAGTAGTCCACATGCTGCACCACAAACACCACTTGCGGCGCTTCCTGGCGCAACGCGCGTAGCAACGGTGGCAGCAGGCCGAACTCGACATCGTCGGACAGGCCGATGCGAAAGGTCATGGTGCTGATGGACGGGTCGAAATCGTGGGTCAGGCTCAGGGCCGATGACAATGAATCCAGGGCCGGCGACAGGTGCTGGATGATTTCCTCGGCGCGCGCGGTGGGCTCCATGCGGTGGCCGACACGAATGAACAGTGGGTCGTTGAATAAGGTGCGCAAGCGGTTGAGGGCCGAGCTGATGGTCGGCTGGCCGAGAAACAGCTTCTCCGCCACCCGCGTCACGTTGCGCTCGAGCATCAGCGCTTCGAACACCACCATCAGGTTGATGTCGGCCTTGCGTAATTCATTGCGATTCATCGGCGCCTGCCCCTTTCCCCAAGACAAGCCGCAGTTTAGAAAGCGCGGGGGCCTGCGTCTATGTGCACACTGTTCATCCAGCCGCTTTGCGGCTATAAAACAGCTCTCCAAGGTCGCAGGAACACTACCGTGCTGGTCATTCTCGCCTCGGCCATTGTATTGGCCGGGTTTTGTATCTGGGTCATCCAGCTGATTGCCAACCCCACCGCCCGCACACTGCTGCGGGTGTTTGTCGGCCTGTGCCTGGCGGCGATGGTGGCGTATGGGGTGCTGGCGTCGGGCTTTCCTATTTCGTTGCTGGTTTCATGATTGCCTGTGGCGCAGGCGCCTGCTCCTGGCCCTGACGTAAACGCAAGGCTGCCAATGCCGCGATCACCAACACCACCGCAATCACTTTCAAGCCGTTCATCGCGTTGCCGGTGCTCATCTCGATCGCCCCCATCACCGACGGCCCGACAAACCCGCCCAACAGCCCACAGGCGTTGACGAAACCCAGCCCGCCCGCCAGCGCAACGCCTTTGAGGCGCGAGGCCGGGTACAAAAAGATGATCGACTGCACCACAAAGAACATCACCGCCGAGAGGCAAAAGCCCAGCAAACTGAACACCGGCCCCGACATCGAGGCAATGCCCAGGCCCAACGCCATGGTCAACAGCCCTGTGACTAACAAGCGACGGCAACGCCCGGGCGTGGTGGCAAAACGCGGAATCAATACCGCGCCGAGAGCCGCCGCGATCCAGGGCAATGAGGTCAGCAAGCCGACGCTCATGGTGCTCAGTTCGCCGTACTTGCTGATGATGCTCGGCAGGAAAAAAATCACCGTGTAGATGGTGATCTGATGGCAAAAGTACACAAAGATCGCCAGCAGAATTTGCGGGGTCAGCCAGTTTTTCAACGAGTGCCCGCCCTCGCCCGCGCCCTCTTCGGTTTCCAGGGCGATGCGCTGTTCGATCCCATGCGCTTCCTCGGCCGACAGCCACGGCGCCTTGCTCGGACGGTCCGGCAGTTTGCGCCAGACCACCCAGGCAAAAGCCACCGCCGGCAAACCTTCCAGCAGGAACATCCACTGCCAGCCGTGCCAGCCGAGCAGACCGTCCATGCGCATCAACGCCGCGCCTACCGGGCCGCCGATGATGTTGGCGAAGCACACGCCGAGCAGGAAGTAACCGGTGGCACGCGCCCGTTGTTCACGGTTGAACCAGTAGGTGAGGTAGAGCATGACACCGGGAAACAGACCGGCTTCGGCAATGCCCAGCAACAGGCGCAGCACGTAGAACGAGGTCTCGCCCTGCACAAAGGCCATCGCCGCCGAGATCAGGCCCCAGGTCACCATGATCCGGGCGATCCAAAACCGCGCGCCGACCTTGTGCATGATCAGGTTGCTGGGGATTTCCGACAGCGCATAGGTCAGGAAAAACAGCCCCGCGCCCAATCCGTATGCAGCGGCGCAAATGCCCAGGTCGACATCCAGGTGATGCTTGGCCAGGGCGATGTTGGTGCGGTCCAGAAAGCTCAAAATGTAGGCGATGATCAGCAAGGGCATCAGCTTGACGAACATCAGTTTGTTTAACGCCTGCGGCTCGCGGGCGGGGATGGCGATAGTCATCGGCAATTCCTCTTGGCGCCCCGCCAGCCGGGCTGGGGGGCGCATCAGTGTTGTTCTAGGAGTCGAGTTGCACAGCCAACGCCGGCGGGCGATGTGAAAACAGCTGCAGCAGCGCGCCGCCGAGGGCGCAGCCGGCCATCACGAAAAAGCACACGGTGTAGCCATGCAGCGTGGTCCAGCCGCCGCCCATGGCGATCAGGCTGCCCATCAGCACCGGCGCCAGGCCGCCACCGATAAACATTGCAGTGGTGATGATGCCATTGGCGGTGGAGGTCGCAGACGGCTCGGCAGAGTCGCAGGCCACGGCGTAGTAGATCGGCCACACCGCATTCGCCACCAGGCCGAACAACAGTTGCACCACGATGATCAAGGTCAGCGTATTGGCGAAGTAGAACGCACCGACACTCGCCGCCATCCACAGCCCGCAGATGATCAGGGTGGTGCGCCGGCCAATGATGTCCGACAGCGACGGCCACACCAACTGCCCGAGAATGCCGGTGAGGGTGAACACCACGCTCATCCCCGCCGACTCCGCCAGCGACAGCCCGGCGATGTTGTAAAGGTAGGCCGGCAGTACAATGTTCACGCCCATGTACACCACTTGCGTGAGCATCGTATTACCGGCGGTAAGGGCGATATTGCGGTTGCGCAAGGTGGCGATAAACGTACGCCAGGCCTCGCCTTTGACTTGGCTGGCCGGTGCGCTGTCGGGCGGGGTCATGCCTTTGGCGGCGATGTCGACGTACAGCGCCGTGATGCGCTCGGCCGTCGAATAACGCGCCCAGAAAATCATCAGCGGCAGCGCCACCACGAAGGCGAAGAAGAACACGTAACGCCAGTTGTCCTCACCAAACACGGTGATGACAAAACTCGCGACAATGCCACTGAGCATGGCGCCAATCGGGTAGCCCGTATGGTGCGCGCCCAGAGCAAACCCGCGACGCTCCACCGGCCACCATTCGGCGGTGTTGCTCACCCCGACCGGCTCGCCCCAACCGGCGCCGAGGTTGACGCCGACGCGCAGGGCAATAAAGGTCGCGAGGTTACCGCTCAAGGCTTTGAAGCCGGACAGAAACGAAATCGCGGTGTAACCCAGCACCAACGGCACTTGGAAGCGCGCACGTTTCCAGCCGCCGCCATAACGGTCGCTCCACATGGAGCCGGGGATATCCAACAGCGCCAGCGCGAGCATGACCACCGTGGCCACGGTGCCCCATTGGTCGGCGGACAAATCGAAATGCTTGGAGATGGTCGGCCCCAGGCGCAACACGATCTCACGGTCGTAGGCGTTGAGGATCCAGATCATCCAACAGACCAGCAGCGACACCCAGGAATGCCGGTGAATGCTGCGCAGCGACGCTTTTTTTATAGTTGCCATGGGCCTCTCCAGGCGCGCGAAGGCGCGCACTGACACAAGGTTGCGAAGGAATATGCCTTATTGAAAAAACGCGCTAGCTGGCGAACCTTCGCTCAGCTATTCCTTGCACGCCCAACCCGGTAATGGCGAACAGCGCACCGCGCTGCTGGCCGTCTGCCGGGAAACGCGGCAGCGGCGGCTTGGCCATGGAGGTCACAAACAGGGTGTCGAGATTCGGCCCGCCGAAGGTCAGGCTGGTGACCTTTTTCACTGGCATCGGGATGATGCGGTCGACCTGGCCATCGGGGGTGTAGCGCACCAGTTTTCCGGCGTAGACCAGCGCTTGCCACAGACAGCCTTCGGCATCCACGGTGCAGCCATCGGCGGCGCCACCCGTGCGGGTGTCGACGTTGGCAAAGGTGCGGCGGTTGCTCACGTTGCCGGTGGTGAGGTCGTAGTCGTAAGCCCAGATATCGCCGGACCAGGTGTCGCAGAAGTAGAAGGTTTCACCCGACGGGCTCCAGCACGGGCCGTTGGACACGATGATGCCTTCGTCCAGGGTGTGCAGGCTCAGGTCGGCATCGAGCCGGTAGAGCTTGGCACTGGCGCTGTCCTCCAGCGTGTCCATCGAACCGAAGATGAAGCGGCCCTGGCGGTCGACCTTACCGTCGTTGAGGCGGTTGTTTGGCAACTGCGGTTCCGGGTCGATGATCAGGTTGAGCTCGCCGCTGTTGAGGTCGAGGGTGTGCACGCCGTTTTGCAGGGCGACGATGGCACTCTCACCGTTGTGGCGCAGGGCCATGGAGCCGATTTTCTGGCCCACCTCCCAGGCACGCAATTCACGGCCGTCGTCGGTGCAGCGCAGGATGCGGCCGTCGGCGCTGTCGATCCAGTACAAACGTTGTTGCTCGACGTCCCACACCGGGCCTTCGCCCAGGGTGGTCTTGACGTCGACAAGCACTTCGATACGCATGGTGTGATCCCCTTATTGTTGTTGTGCGGGATACAGGCCGCGCTTTGCCGCGGCCCTGTGTGTGTGTGTTTAGAAGTTGACCTGGTCGCGCCCCTTGAGCCCAAGAATTTCCCGCGCTTCGTCCGGCGTGGCGACGCGATGCCCCAGGGCTTCGATCACCGTACGAATGCGCCGTACCTGGTCGGCATTCGACGCCGCCAGTTTTCCCGGACCGTCCCACAGTGAATCTTCCAGGCCAACCCGCGCATTGCTGCCCATGGACAAGCCCATGGTCGCCAACGGAATCTGCCCACGTCCGGCGCCGAGGATCGACCACACGTAGTCGTCGCCAAACAGGCGGTCGGCGGTACGTCGCATGTGCGCCAGATCTTCCGGGTGCCCGCCGATGCCACCGCGCAGGCCGAACACCGACTGGATAAACAAGGGTGGCTTGAGCAAGCCGCGCTCCAGGAAATGGGCAGCGGTGTAGAGGTGACCGATGTCGTAGCACTCGATCTCAAAACGGGTGCGGTTCTCGGCGCAGGCGTTGAGAATGTGAGTGATGTCGCGGAAGGTATTGCGGAAGATCCGGTCGTCACTTTCTTCCAGGTATGGCCTTTCCCAATCGTGCTTGAAGTCAGTAAAACGGTTGAGCATTTCGTACAGCCCGAAGTTCATCGAGCCCATGTTCAGCGAGGCCAATTCCGGCTTGAACTGCATCACCGGTTGCAGGCGTTCTTCCACGCCCATGGTCGGTGCGCCACCCGTGGTGATGTTGATCACTACTTCGCTGGCGGCTTTGATTTGCGGCAGGAATTCGGTGAACAGTGCGGGGTCCTGGCTCGGACGGCCGTCGTTCGGGTCACGGGCATGCAGGTGAACAATCGCAGCGCCGGCTTCAGCGGCACCGATGGCGGCATCGGCAATTTCCTGCGCAGTAATCGGCAAATGCGGTGACATCGACGGCGTATGAATCGCGCCGGTGACAGCGCAGGTAATGATGACAGGACGTTTTTTGGACATGACGATTCTCCGACTTTTATTCTTATGAAAAAAATCCTGGGTAAAGCGCGAGGTGTTCTTCCGTGACTTACAGGTACTCGACGTTTCCGTCGACGCTGATCGCCTGGCCGGTCACGTTGCGCGCGGCGGGTGAACAGAGAAACAACGCCATGGCGGCCACGTCTTCGGCGGTGACCATGCGCTTGAGGGAAATCTTGTTGAGGTATTCCTGACGCATCTCGGCTTCGGGCACACCGACCTGCTCGGCACGGGCGCGGATCACGCCGTCCATGCGCGGGCCTTCGACGATGCCAGGCAGCAAGGCGTTGACGCGGATGTCGCTCTCGCCCAACTCCGAGGCCAGGGATTTCATCAAACCGACAATCGCCCATTTGGTCGCCGCATACGGGGTACGCCACGCGTAGCCCAAACGCCCCGCCACCGAGGCGATATGCAGCAGATGGCCGTGGGGCGACGCCTTGAGCATCGGTACCGCGTGGTGGGCAAAGCGGTATTGCGCGGTGAGATTGATGTTGATAGTGGCTTGCCACTCGGCGTCGCTGATGGCATCGATCCCGCCAGTAGGCCCGGCGATTCCGGCGTTGTTGACCAGCACATCGAGGCCGCCGAAATGCTCGTGCTGCACCTTGAACACCGCCTCGATCTGCGCGGCATCGCTGACGTCGGCACGGGTGCCGACCGTGCCAGGGTATTTGTCGCGAAACGCTGCCAGGGCGGGCTCGCTCACATCACACACATGCACCTGGGCACCGGCTTCGAGATAGGCCGCCGCCAGCACTTCACCAATGCCGGCAGCCCCACCGGAAATCAACACACGTAACCCAGGATAGGGCTGCAGCCGTTGTAGGACACTCATGCACGTTTACCTCCTGAAACAGACGACCGCGAACGGTCGTTCTTGACGAGCAGGCGCGCCAGGGAATCGGCGGCCTGCATGATGTCATCGGTCACCGCCGCGCGCGCGCCAGCGCCATCACGGGCAGCCAGCGCTTCGACGATGCGCGTGTGCGCCTCCATCGAGCGTTGCAGGTGAGCTTTATCCGGGGCGACCAGCGCAAAGCACGGGCCCATGTGCAGCCAGAAGTTTTCCACGGCGGCCATGGTCAACTCGGCCTGGGCCACGGCATAGATACGCCGGTGAAACGCAAAGTTGGTCCACAGGTAGCGGGACACATCGACTTCGTCGGCGGCGTGCTGCATCTGTTGGCAGAGGTCGGTGATTTCGTCGAGGTCGGCTTTTTGCAGGAGCAGCACGGCCTTTTCGGCCAGTAAACCTTCAAGGGCGACCCGTGTATCACGAATTTCACGCAGACGTTCTACCGTCATCAGGCGTACGCGCAGACGGGAGGTTTCGGTGACTTCAAAGGCGTTTTCGGCGCTGAGGCGTTGCAGGGCTTCACGCACCGGCATCGGGCTGGAACCGAGGGCTTCGGCGAGGCCGCGGATGGTGAGTTTCTGGCCTGGCTGAAAACGGCCACTCATCAGTGCTTCGCGGATCTGGCGATAGACCTGGTCTTGCAAAGTATCGCGGGACACCTGGCGCAGGGTGGGCAGGAGGAGCGGACTGTCTGTCATGAGGCAAAACCTGTGTTGTCGTTCTTATGGCCCCAATATGTGATCACAAATCAAATATGTCAAATAGTTTCCCGGCTTCATAGGTGCGCTACGACATTTGGACTGCGCTGCGGATTGATAGCTAACAAACATCAATCCATCCAAATTTGTTACTTTTCATTTCTAAATGTGTCAGCCACTATCCTCGGTCATAGGCGAATCAAGCACTTTAAAAAGACCGCTGGAGACACAAAACCATGACTAGCCCTAACCGGCCCGAATCTGCCCATTCTAAAGTTGGCGCGGTTTTTCGCGTTACTTCGGGTAACTTCCTCGAACAGTTCGACTTCTTTCTGTTCGGTTTCTACGCCACTTACATTGCTGCCGCGTTCTTCCCTGCCGCTAATGAGTTTGCGTCATTAATGATGACCTTCGCCGTATTCGGCGCAGGCTTCCTGATGCGTCCGTTGGGCGCAATCATCCTGGGCGCCTACATCGATGACGTCGGGCGCCGCAAAGGGCTGATCGTGACCCTGTCGATCATGGCCAGCGGCACGCTGCTGATCGTGTTGGTGCCCGGTTATCACACCATTGGCCTGTGGGCACCTTTGTTGGTCTTGCTGGGCCGTTTGCTGCAAGGCTTCTCGGCCGGCGCGGAACTGGGCGGCGTGTCGGTGTACCTGTCCGAAATGGCAACGCCAGGACGCAAGGGCTTCTACACCAGCTGGCAGTCGGGCAGCCAACAGATCTCCATCGTGATCGCCGCCGCATTGGGTTATGGCCTGAACGTGTGGATGGAGCCCGCTGTGGTCGCCGATTGGGGCTGGCGCATTCCGTTCGCCATCGGCTGCGTGATCATCCCGTTCATCTTCATCCTGCGTCGCAACCTGCAGGAAACTGAAGAGTTCGCCAATCGCAAGCACCGTCCAACCCTGCGCGAAGTGCTGGCGACCCTGGTGAAGAACTGGACCGTGGTGATCGGTGGCATGCTGATGGTGGCCATGACCACGACGGCGTTCTACCTGATCACCGTGTACGCGCCGACGTTCGGCAAGACCGTGCTGCAACTGAGCACCTCCGACGCCCTGCTGGTGACCTTGTTGGTGGCGGTGTCGAACTTTATCTGGCTGCCGATCGGCGGCACCTTGAGCGACCGTTTCGGCCGCAAGCCGGTGCTGATCGCCATGACTGTACTGACCGTTCTGACGGCATATACAGCATTGTCCTACGTCGTGAACGCACCCAGCTTCGCGCACATGCTGGAAACCCTGCTGTGGTTCTCCTTCCTCTACGGCATGTACAACGGGGCCATGATCCCGGCCCTCACTGAAATCATGCCGGTGGAAGTGCGCGTGGCGGGTTTCTCCCTGGCCTATAGCCTGGCGACGGCGATTTTTGGTGGGTTCACCCCAGCGATCTCCACGTGGTTCATTCACATCACTGGCGATAAAGCGTCGCCCGCCTACTGGATGATGTTTGCTGCGGCGTGTGCGCTGTGCTCGACCCTGGCGCTGTATCGCCACGCCAACGCCCGAGGGCAGGTGATGCAAGAGGCTGCACAATGAAGCCACTGCTCAACACCCTGGCGGCGGTGGCTCTCAGCGCGATGGCGCTGACGGCCCAAGCCAAAGCGCTGCTTCAATATTTGTCATCGCCTCAGGCGCAACCCGTGGTGCAATCCACCGGGCTGGACCCGGTGTCACGCTGACCGAAACGGCATCTCCCGCACCCACCGCTCCAACTCCAGCGCCGCTGGCGGCAAGGTCCGCCCGCGGCGTTTTATCAAGCCCATATTACGCATCACCTGCGGCAATACCAGCCCGATCATCGTGGGCGCGTGGGCGCTACGTTGCAGGGGGACCGATGACTTTGCCGCTATCACCTTGCTACAAATATAAAGTCATACATATCAGTGGGTTATTGGGTTTCTGCGGCCACGCAATCGTTGAAATGGGTCAATACTTGCGACCTGACCTACACAACGGGAGACGTACACACTCATGGAAACCCATCACTTCTGGATAGACGACGAGTCGCCGGATATCGGCATCGATCAGTTGCTTCTTGCATCACGTCAATGGTCCAGTAGGATTGAATCCTACCCAACCTCGGCGGACTTCCAAATGCGCTCGACCCAGCGTCAGCGAAAAGACACGGGGAAAACGTGAGCTACACGGTCGTCTTTTCGCCTCAAGCCTTGGCGCAACTCGACGCCCTTGAAGACTGTGTCAGCGATGCCGCGCGCCCCTCTACTGCTGCGCGCTTTATCGACAATCTCATCGGCTACTGCGAAAGGCTTTCCCTGTTTCCCTTGCGTGGCACTTGCCGTGACGACCTGCTACCCGAGTTGCGCATCACTCACTGTCGACGCACCACCGTCATCGCGTTCATGGTAGGGCCCGATTCCGAAACGGTGTCGATACCGGGTGTGTTTTACGGTGGCAAAGACTACACGGCAATGTTGCAAAGCGATTGGGGTTAGCCCCGACAACAAGGGTGATCATTGTGCCGACCGGTCGAGGGAGTTATCTGCTGGCCGAAGGCGGGAGGAACCGGGTGTTGGAATGGGTGCCCGATGCTCACACGCCTTCACCGTAAATCGCGCTATAGCTGAAAACGCGCCACCGCCTCGCTCAACGAAACTGCCAACTGCGCCAGCTCGCGACTCGCCCCATTGATCTGCCCGGCGCCGGATGAGGACTGCGCCGACAAGTCGCGAATGTTGACGATGTTGCGGTCGACTTCCTTGGCAACCTGAGCCTGCTCTTCTGCGGCGCTGGCAATGACTAGGTTACGTTGGTGAATCTGGTCGATGGAGTCGGTGATCTGACTCAACGCGCCTCCCGCACCTTCAGCCATGGTCAAGGTAGCGGCAGCGCGCTGGGTACTGGACTGCATTGATGTCAACGCATGGTCAGACCCCGTGCGCATCGCGGTCACCATCTGATCGATCTCCAGCGTCGACTGCTGCGTACGGTGTGCCAGTGCACGCACTTCGTCAGCCACGACCGCAAAGCCACGTCCGGACTCACCGGCCCGGGCAGCCTCGATGGCGGCATTGAGGGCCAATAGGTTGGTCTGTTCGGCAATGGAGCGAATCACGTCGAGCACTTTGCCGATATCACGCGATTGTTCAGCGAGGGTCTGCACCAGCGTCGAGGTTTCACCAATATTTGTGCTCAGGGCCTGAATGGCGCTGACGGTTTCGCCGACACGGTGCTGGCCTTCGCGCGCCGTTTCATTAGAGAGGCGGGTGGACTCTGAGGTGGAAACCGCATTGCGCGCTTCTTCATCCGCCGCCGAGGTCATCTCGTTGACGGCGGTGGCGGCTTGCTCTATTTCAGCGGTCTGTTTTTGCAGGCTGCGGCTGCTTTGATCAGTGATGCCATTCAGGTCGGTGGCGGACGATGCCATATGCCCCGCCGACTGACGGATCAGTTGTAAGGTCCCGCGCAGGTTGGCTTGCATGGTCTTGAGTGCTACAAGCAGGCGGGTCACTTCGTCGTCACCGGTAACAGCCACCGTTTGGGTCAGGTCGCCATGGGCCACGTTTTCTGCAGCCCGCACCGCATGGCTCAGCGGGCCGACAATACTGCGCGTCAGCAACCACGCCAGCGCCACTGTGCTCAACGCCGCCAGGAGCACGAAGCCGAACACCATGGTGCGCGAACGACCGTACTGCGCCTCGGCCACCTGTCCCTGCTGGTTGATCTGCGCGTTGTAGCAGTCGGCCAGGGCATTGAGCTGCGCACCGGAGCCATCAATCACCGTTTTCATGTCCACCAGCAGCAGCTTGTTGAGTTCGGCGCCCTGCTGCTTGTCGGCAAGGACGAAAGATTGGGCCAGGCCCTGCTGGTAAAGGCGCAGCGAAACCTGGAACTGGTCATAGAGCGAGCGTACCTCAGGGGTGTCGATCACCGCCTCGAGGTCAGCCAGCCTTTTGACCAGGTCCTGGCTGCGGGTGTCCATCTGGCTGCGGTATTGTGGAAGGCTTGCGGGATTCGGATCCAACGCCATGCGCAAAGAGATTGTACGAATGCGCGGACGGATCGTGGCGCCCTCTTCAAGCCCGGAAGAAGTGCGTCGGTTGGTGATTGCCGGGTTTGGCTTGGGCTGTTTGCCGATTCATGTGGTGGCAGAGGATGTGAAGAACGGGCTGCTGTGGCGGCTGCCGCCAGATGAGGGGATCGCGGACGTGGATATTCATTTGCTGTGGAATCGGGAACAGAAGATGAGTCGGGCGCAAACGGTGTTTATCGAGAGCCTGTCAGAACGGCTTGGGCGATGACTGAGGCCCGGTAGCCGATTCGACTACCGGGCCTTTCCTATCTAGCGGGGTGACTTAGCTTCCGCGCTCCTTGTTCGCTTGAGACGGAACCGAGGCGGCAAGCGCTTTGGTATCTTCGCTGTATTTATCGCTGCCCAGCACCTTTCCAGCTTTCTGCTCCATCTCTGCACTCGTCTGCTTGTCGGTGCCTTTTTGGGCTAAAGCTGAAGCGGCGAGGCTTTTGGCAATGGTTGAGGCGCTTTGGCTGGTGAGCACTTCCGCCGCCAACGTCGCGATCTTGCCGGTGGTTTCTTTCGTATTTTTGTTCACGATGCAGTTCCTTTGCGGTTGGAGGCGCCCGATCTCGAGCGCTACCACAAAGTAATAAGTTGCCGGGAGTACCGCAATGCGCTGCTCGTAGGCAGCATTTTGAAAGCCTGTACGAAAGGTGCATTGAACGTGTAGTGCGTGCTAGAGCGTCGTATCGATTGCACTGATGATTACTATCGAAACGAGCGCCTGCCCGATGTTCAACACTGATTCCTATAATCGCGTCCAAATTACCTCCCCCTCGCCTGGCTTCAGGCGACGCTCATCCTGGAACCCAACCATGCCAAGTGCCAGCCAGGCCCCTCGCGGCCTTCCCGAACATAATCAACAAAGTGTCAAACAGCAGTGGTTGGCAATTCTCTCGGTTGCCGTGGGCGCGTTCGCCTTGGTCACCAGTGAGTTTCTGCCCGTGGGCGTGCTCAACGACGTCGCCAGCGACCTGGGCATCACTGCCGGCCACGCAGGCCTGATGGTCACCCTGCCTGGCATCATGGCCGCCCTCGCCGCCCCCCTGCTGTCGGTGATCATTGGCACCATGGACCGTCGCTATCTGCTGATCGGCCTGACGTTGGTCATGATTATCGCCAACTCAGTCGTGGCCTTCGCCAGTGACTTCAGCCTGCTGCTGTTCGGCCGCGTCTTGCTGGGTATCAGCATCGGCGGTTTCTGGGCGACGGCCATTGCCCTCAGCGGCCGCCTGGCCCCCAAGGGTGTGGGCGTAGCGAAAGCCACATCGATCATCATGATGGGGGTGACACTGGCCACCGTACTGGGCGTGCCCGTAGGGACCTGGCTCAGCGGCCTGATGGGCTGGCGCATGACCTTCCTGGTCACCGCGCTGTTGGGCATACCGGTGGTCCTGGCGCAGGTCTTCCTGCTACCCCGGCTCAACCCGGAAAAGGCCATTCACGTCAGTGACCTGCCGGCGTTGTTTATCAACCCACGGGCTCGGGTCGGACTGATCGCCGTATTGCTGATCGGCCTGGCGCACTTTGCCGCGTATACCTATGTCGCACCTTTCTTCAAAAACAGCGCCGGCTTCGATGGCCCGACAATTGGCTCGCTGCTGTTGATGTTTGGTGTGGCAGGGGTCGCGGGTAACATTTTCGCCGGCTTCGCCGCCAACCGCAGCGTGCGCTACACCCTGCTGCTGGTCGCGCTGATGATCGGCACCAGCACCGCGCTGTTCCCCCACTTCGCCACCGGTTTGACCGGCGCAGCGATACTCATTGCGCTCTGGGGTTTCGCCTTTGGCGCCTTCCCGGCCTGCGCCAGCATCTGGATGTTTGTGGTCGCGCCCAAGGATGTGGAACGCGGCATGCCGCTGTTCGTCGCCTTGTTCCAGGTGATCATTGCCTTGGGCTCGTTCTTTGGCGGGCGGATCGTCGATCAGATGGGCAGTTCAGTGTTGTTAAGCTTGGCTACGGCGTTGGTGGGATGTGGGTTTGCCACAGTGTTGGTGCTGGGGCGTAATGTGAGTAACAGCCTCGCGGCCCAACCTGCCTGACAGACCAGTCCCCATTAAAAAGCCTGCTGAGCATTGAGTTCAGCAGGCTTTTTAAATGGTCGGGTACAAAACGAATTCAGTAACCCGCCGCATCCTCGAGCTTGCCACTGACAATGCTCACCCCCGAGCTTGTGCCTAGGCGGGTGGCGCCGGCTTCGATCATGCCCACTGCAGCCGCATAGTCGCGCACCCCACCTGACGCCTTGACCCCCATCTGCGGGCCGACGACGCGGCGCATCAGGGCGATGTCTTCAGCGGTGGCGCCACCGCGGCTGAAGCCCGTCGACGTCTTGACGAAAGCCACGCCCAGTTCACGGCAGACTTCGCAGGCCCGGATCTTTTGCTCCTCGTCCAACAGGCAGGTTTCGAGAATCACTTTCAGCGGCACCGCACCACAAGCTTGATGCACGGCGGCGATATCGTCGCGCACTGTATCCAGGCGCCCTTCGCGCAGGGCGCCGATATTGAGCACCATATCGATCTCTCCCGCGCCCACGGCAATTGCCTGTTGGGCTTCGAAGGCTTTACTCTCGCTCAGCCCCGCACCCAGTGGGAACCCGATCACTGCGCAGACTTTGACCTTCTGCCCTGCAAGCAACTGAGCGGCAAAAGGCACCTGGCCCGAGTTCACGCACACGGAATAGAACCCATATTCCTGCGCTTCTTTGCATAACGCTGCAATTTGCTCCCGCGTCGCGTCGGGCGCCAGTAAGGTGTGATCGATAAACGGTGCAAGTGCTGCGGGTGTGATTGAGGTCATGAAATCCGTTCCTGGTTAAGGAGCACGATGGGCGAATGTGTTAGAAGACGCGCCCAGCGAATGTTAATATAATACCAATAAATGATGCAATTACAACATAACTGGCCGATCGGAATACCTGTGGAAAGCAAACAATCAGAACGCATCAAACTGATCCAACAAGCCCTGCAGGACCAAAAGGCGATCCATCTGCGGGAGATGGCCGCGTTGCTGGAAGTCTCGGAAATGACCCTGCGCCGGGATCTCAACCGCTACCCGGACAAGTTCCATCTACTCGGCGGGCATATCACGCTCGCATTCGACCCGGAAGGCGCGCCCGACTACAAAGTCACGGAGCAAGGCACTCGGCATGTGGAAGAGAAACGCCGCATCGGCAAGCTCGCGGCCGCGGTTATCAAGCGCGGCGACACGGTATTCTTCGACTGCGGTACCACGGTGCCCTTTGTGATTGATTTCATCCCCGATGAACTTGAGTTCACCGCGGTTTGCAACTCGCTCAACGTGTTGCTCAAGCTGGCGCAAAAACCCAACTGCACGATCGTCCTGTGTGGCGGCACCTTCCATCGCAAGAACCAAGTGTTCGACCATGCCAACGAGAGCAGCATCCTCGACAACGTGCGCTTGACCTGGGCATTCATCTCGGCCGCAGGCGTCAGCGAAACCTTCGGCGTGACCTGCTTCAACTTCAATGAAGTGGCGGTCAAACAGAAGGTCTTGCGCCAGGCCCAGCACCGCATGCTGCTGGCCGACCACAGCAAGTTCGACGTCGTGCGCACCGCGCATTTCGCCACCCTGGAACAATTCAACGTGGTGGTCTCCGATAAGAAGTTGCCCAAACCATACCGTGAGCTGATCACGCAATACGGCGCGCAATGGGTGGTGTGAACCTCCCTCGCCACGCCTCATCAGCCGCCCAATTCATCCCGTAGGCGGCAACGTTCTTCAGCCGACAAATAACCGGTGCTCACGCTGAACAGCGCACGTTGCCCGCCGGCCAATGAGCGCACATTGCCTTTGTTTTTTTCCGCCAGGTAGCCCTCGGGTTCGCAGGTAGAGGGCAAGACGAATGCGGCGACACCTTGGTCGGCGTTATGCAGGATCCAGCGGGTGGCATGGGAGAACTGATCGGGCCGATAGCGGGTGTAAAACGCCGAACCTTCGGGATGGTCCAGTAGAAAATGCGCATGACCTGCAGCATCGCCGGGCACCTCTTCGAAGAAACAGACAATTTCCGGATCCTGCAGCGCGGGGCTGTCCAGGGTGTTCAAGCGCAAGGGGTCCTGGCTCAACTCAGCCATATAGGCCGACCACTCGGGAGTTGGCTTGACGTGGGCCGGCACGCTGCTGCGAACCCGGACACGGGCGCCGGCCAAGGGCTCGACCAGGCTGGCGCCGGGAATGTAGGCGTAGTTCATGTGGGCCATATACATCAGTTCCATGGCCTTGCCCGCAAGATTGGTGACCGCCATGCCAATATCAAATACCCCCGAGCCGACACGCAGGGTCAGCGTGGGTGTGGCCCGATAGTGGTCGCCAAACCCCTGCACATACTCGTAGTCACCACCTAGGCGCAGGTAAAGGCCAGCGGCGTCTTCCCCCACTTCCAGCCAGGCGGCGTCCATCGGCGCGCAGGGCATTTCGCCGTGCAGCGGGTGGTCGTCGGCCGGGGCCGGGCAACCGTTGCGCAGCAGCCCGGCGTGGAACATAAAACAGCCGTAGGTGCCGATCACCGTCGAACTGGGCTTGGGCTGGCGAAACATATTGCGCATGGTCAGCTCGCAACCGTCGAAGGTCGCGGACCAGATCATCTGCCCCTGGTAAGGCAAGGCCACTACGCGTCCGCGGGCATTTTCCAACGCCAGCGCCTTGACCCCACTGGGGTAGGTCCAGGCCAGCACGCGAAAATCGGCCGATTGCAGCAGGGTCTTTTCGACGCCGCTGAACTGCTCGGGAGACAAGGCCAGCGTGAAGGTTTTCATGAGGCCACCACAGCGCCAGCCCGAGGCTGCGCGGCGCGACTGTGACGCATGCAGGAATAGGCGTAGGCCACAATCACCACAAAACACAGCAGGGGCACGCTGTAGGCCAACTGCATATTGCCGTGAGTGGCATCTGACAGCAGGCCTTGGAACACCGGAATCACCCCGCCGCCGACGATGCTCATCACCAGCAGAGAACCGCCGACACTGGTGTCTTCGCCCAGTCCTTCAATCGTCAGGCCATAAATGGTCGGCCAGCACGGCCCGAGGAAAATGCTCACCGCGACCGCTGCGTACACCGCGCTGATATTCGGTACCAGGATGGTGTAGGCGAGCAAGGCAATTGTCAGCACGCCGTAGATGGCGAGGACCTTGGCAGGGTGCAGCTTGCGCATCAACAGATTGGCGATCATCTTGCCGACGAAATAAGCGGCAAAGGTCGTCAGCAGGAACCATGACGCGCTGCGCTCGTTCATCCCGCCCATCTGCATCGCCAGGCGAATGGTGAAGCTCCAAACACCCACCTGGGCACCCACATACAGAAACTGCGCCAGCACGCCGAAGGTAAAGCGCGGATTACGCGACAGGCGCGCCAGGCTCTGGCCGAGGCTGGGCTTTTTCACATCAGCCTTGACGTTGCCCCGGCACGCGGGGAAGCGGGTGATGGCGATGAGGATAAACATCAGCACCAGCACCGCGATCATCCACTTGTACGGCAGCAGGGTCGACTGGATCATTTCCAACTGTTGGATAGCCGCCTCAGAGGCGCTCATCTGGGTCAGTTGTTCGTGGGTCGCATCGGTGTCCTTGAACATCACGAAGCTGCCGACATACACCCCGGCCATGGCGCCGAACGGGTGGAAGGTCTGCGAGATGTTCAGGCGGCGGGTGCCGGTCTCCCGCGGGCCCATCAAGGTCGAGTAGGTGTTGCAGGCGGTTTCGAGAAACGAAAGCCCGCACGCGATCACAAACAGCGCCATCAGGAACATGCCGTAGGTGGCGCTGGATGCGGCAGGAAAGAACAGCGCGCAGCCCGCCATGTAGAGCATCAAACCCACCAGAATCGTGCTTTTATAACCGAAGCGACGGACCACCAAGGCCGCCGGAATCGCGACGAAAAAGTAGCCCAGGTAAAACGCCGACTGCACAAACGCGGTCTGGAAATCGCTGAGCAAAAAGGCTTTCTTGAAATGCGCGATCAGCACGTCATTCATGCTGGCCGCCGCCGCCCACAGGGCGAAAATACTGCACAGCAGCAAAAACGCGAACCAGGGCGTGCGATTGAGATAAAAACCATCGGCAGTTTGTTGGAGCGGGACTTTTGTCATTGTTATTCTCCGTGGGGTATACGGCGCGTCAGCCATACAGGGATGGCCGACATCGGTGATAGACGACTCAGGACGGGTCAAAAAACTCGGCGAACCGGGCAACGTCGGGGTAGGAACTCTGGGTGCCGAGGCCGGTGACCGAACAGGCGGAATACGCCACCGCCCGGGTCATGGCCGCACGCATATCGCCCTGCTGGGTCCAGTAGTGGGCGAAGCAACCGATAAAGGCATCACCAGCGCCGGTGGTGTCCCGGGCCTCGACCTCGCGCCCAGGCACATGGAACTCACCCTCCTCGCCCACATACAGCGCGCCATGCTCGCCGAGGGTGACGATAACGTGGCGGATACCCTGGGCGACCAACACCCGCGCGGCGAGTAACGCACTCTCAGGCCCCTCGACCGACTTGCCGGTGATCAGTGACAGTTCGCTTTCATTGGGAATGAAAAAATCCAGCTGCGCCAGATGCTCGCGGCTCAAACCCGCGACCGCAGGGGCCGGGTTGAGCAACACCGGAATGCCGTGCCGTTTGGCAAACTCGATGGCGTAGTAGACGGTTGCCAAGTCGATTTCCAACTGCAGGACGATGAGGCTGCATTCGCGTAAAGCCGCGTCCGCGGCGTCGATATCAGCCGGCTTCAAGTGCGCGTTGGCGCCTTTGACGATGAGGATGCTGTTGTGGGAATCGCTCTGCACAAAGATTGGCGCCACGCCGCTGGACACCCCCGGCACCCGCGTGACGTAGCGCGAGTCGATGGCATGGCGTTGAAAATTGGCCAGGGTGTTATCGGCAAACATGTCATCGCCCAACTTGGTCAGCATCAACACTTCGCTGCCAAGCTTGGCCGCCGCCACTGCCTGGTTCGCCCCCTTGCCGCCGCAGCCCATGGCAAAGCTCGGAGCCTCAAGTGTCTCGCCCTGACGGGGCATTCGGTCGATATAGGTAACCAAATCCACCATGTTGCTACCGATGACCGCGATCTTATTCATGGATATCTTTACCTTGTGCACGCTGTGGCAGGCACCACAGCGTTATTATTTTTGTTATTTAAATAACATTTTCTGTGACTATTCAACCTATTTTTTGTGAATGCGGAAACGTTGGGCTGATGCGCTGATGAGAGGAAGCGCGAATTAACGGAGGGGACGACGCCGTGCGAAGGCGCTCGGTTCGTTCGAAGGCTTGGCTGATGTGTAAAAAACGACAGCGAACCTGACGGTTTAACGTTGAAAAAACAGTGCCCACGCAATGGCAGGCCGAAGGCGCTTAAGGGCCCTGGGGAGTAAATCACGGGAACATTCAGAAGGGAGGAGCACCGACTAAAACGCCTGCTGAACATTGAGTTCTGCAGGCTTTCTCTTCATCTGACTCGAGTGTCTGGGGTAGCGCTTGACTGACTCGCATCCTTAATCAGGATAAATGAACTGAACGCCAAAAAATCACCCAAATGCTGAGTGATGATCGCAACGGTAATCGGCAATTGGAGGGGGTGATACTCGTGCACGGCGATATTGCGAAAACCGACCATGCTCTTCAGGTTGGTCAACAGGATGCTGCCCCATATCCAGCGCCGCTTCGCACGCACGTTGAATATTAAGAATCGCTGCGTCCTGACGGGTGAAGTCAGTAGCGAAACTGGCAGGGTCCTTTGCGTACTCCTCGCGGGCGCAAGCGACACGGCGCTCAATGCTCGAGGCGTTGTTGATTAGCACATCATCGGCCATGCACTTTTCCGCCCTTCTGAATATCGGATAGCAGCCCCGCTCGTGCAGCGTCCAGCGCGGTTTTTTCACTGAGGATATAGCTCTCGAAAATACGCGCCTGACTGTCCTTGTTCCAGAGCCGTCGCCCTGTTGTTATGACTGGGTATCGCATGACGGTGTTACGGCCCATGATGCCATCTGATAAATGACCGTAGCAGGATTCATCTTGAAATTTCTGCCCCACACAAAAAACCCCCAACAACAATTAAGTTATCGGGGGTTTTCGTTATTCAATAATGGCGGAGAGATAGGACGATTTGGCGGAGAGAGTGACCCAAGCGGCGCTCTTCCAGAAAAGTCCATCAACAGCCAAAATGTCCACGCAACCCCTTGAATCGCTGAACATTGTAAAAACCACTCGCCTGACAGGGGCTTTCAACAACCACCCAAATAACCTAGGGTTTTGATAGTCAATTCGTGGGTCAAGATCACCATGAAAACTATCTTCCGCCTAACTGCTTTGTCGGTTTCACGTACGAAAAAACCAGGCCTGTACTGCGACGGCGTGGGATTTTACCTGCAAGTCACTAAGGCTGGCGTCAAATCTTGGTTGTTTCGTTACATGCGTAGTGGCAAGGCCAGAGGCATGGGTCTTGGACCGCTTCATACGGTCAGCCTGGCCGAAGCGCGAACCAAGGCACTCAACTGTAGAAGGAAGCTGCTCGACGGCATCGATCCTCTGGATGAGAAGCGCCACTTGGTGGCTACCAGGAAGGCCGACCAAGCCAATCAACTGTCCTTCGACGAGTGCGCGAAGAAGTACATCGCCGCCCACCGCAGCAGTTGGAAGAACGCCAAGCACGCCGCTCAATGGTAGAGCACGCTGGACGCCTACGCTAGCCCGGTGTTCGGCAGCCTGCCGGTGAGTACCCTCGACACGGGACTGGTCATGCAAGTGATTGAGCCGGTCTGGACGGTAAAGACTGAAACCGCATCGCGCGTGCGTGGTCGCATTGAGTCCGTGTTGGATTGGGCGACGGTTCGCGGCTATCGCAAAGGGGAGAACCCGGCGCGCTGGAAGGGCCACCTGGACCATCTGCTACCACGCAAATCCAAGATCCAGAAGGTCAAACACCACGCTGCCCTGCCCTATGAAGAGGCCAGCACGTTTGTTCATACCTTGCGCGCACTGGACGGTGTAGCGGCCAGGGCATTCGAGCTTCTGATCCTGACGGCGACTCGCACGAGCGAGACCATTGGTGCCTGCAAGGCCGAAGTTGATCTGGACGCCAAGGTCTGGACGATTCCGGCCGAGCGCATGAAGGTTCCGAAGGAGCACCGCATTCCGCTCTGCCCGCAGGCCATCAAGCTGCTCCGCCCTCTGATCAAGGATGCATCGAACGAGTCAGACTACCTTTTCCCCGAAAACAAAACCGGTACTCACCTCTCCCACATGGCCTTGCTTCAACTCCTGAGGCGGCTAGAGCGTCCAGACCTCACCGCACACGGCTTTCGCTCCACCTTTCGGGACTGGGCCAGGGAAACGACCGACTACCCACGGGAGGTGGCAGAAGCCGCCCTTGCTTATACGATCAGGGACAAGACCGAGGCAGCCTATGCGCGGGGAGACCTTTTCGAGAAGCGTCGGGTCATGATGGAGCATTGGGGCAGGTATCTGAATACACAATCAAAATGAGCTTCAGCCCATGCTGGCAGCGCAGACGTGAGCGTCAGCCGCTGGGTGAGTTGGCGATGCGGATCTCGGCCAGTGTCGTGGTGCTGGTGGTACCGCTGCTGATCTGGGCGTGGCGGGTGCGCAATCGTTACCAGCGTTTGCAGGTTGAACGTCAGCATGAGGCGGCGGTGCAGGCTGATCCTTGCCTGCCTTATATCGAGGCGCAGGAACGGTCCCTGGATCGGAGCCTGGGCAATTTGCTGAACAACATGGAGCGCCGCCGCTCGCTCTATCAGCTGCCGTGGTACCTGGTGCTGGGTGAGGAAAATGCCGGCAAGACCAGCCTGATCACGCGCTCCAATCAGAGCTTTGCCTTGTCCCATGTGACCAAGGCTGGGGTCAGGGCCCATCAGGAAGAGCAACTGGCCTATCCGGTGGATTGGTGGATTGGCGACGAAGCAGTTTTGATCGACCCGCCGGGTGAGTTTCTCAGCCATCCGGAGCCAACCGGTGACGATGCTGCGCAGTCGGGAGCCGTGCAGGGCAAGGTCAAACCGGTACTGCCTCCCGGCACTCACCCGCGCCTTTGGTCGCACCTGCTCGACTGGCTAACGCGCAACCGCAGTCGGCGGGCATTGAACGGCGTGGTGCTGGTGATCGATGTGCAAGCCTTGCTGGCGCAACGTCCCGAACAGCGCAAGGCCCACGCCAACTTGCTGCGCACCCGGCTGTTTGAACTGACGCGGCAATTGGGAACGCGCTTGCCGGTGTACATCACACTGAGCAAGTTCGACCTGCTGGAAGGCTTCGAAGAATTCTTCGCCCGGTTATCGCGCAGTGGCCGCGAAGACCTGCTGGGCTTCACCTTCAGTCTGGACGCGGTGGATGATTTTGATGCCTGGCTGGCGGAGCTGACGCATCAATACCAAACCTTTGTTGACTGCCTGAGCGAGCAGGTTTTCAACAGCACCAGGGCGTCGCGCACATTGGATGAGTGTGATCGCTTGCAGGCGCTGATGCATCAGATGGCGGGCTTGCGCCCGGCCCTGTTCGGCTTCCTCAGTGAAATGCTCGGCAGCGATCGTTTCACCACACCGGCGTTGGTGCGCGGGTTGTATTTTTCCTCGGTCTTGCAGCAAGGCACCCTGAGCAACGCCTTCGTCAAAGAAGCGGGGCAAGCCTATCAACTGCCGCCACCGCCACCAGAGGTCAAACCGGCCGGTGGCACGGCGATCTACTTTGCCCAGCAACTGTTCCAACGGGTGATCTATCCCGAAGCGGGCCTGGCGGGCGACAACATCAAGGTCGCCCGCAACAAACGGCGGCGGCTGATCGCCGGGTTCAGTGTCGCGTCCTTGGGCGCTCTGGTGGTCATCGGAACCTGGCAGTTTTACTTCAATATCAACCGCGACAAGGCTGCCAGCGTCTTGGCTAAGAGCCAGGACTTCAGTGGGCGAGACATTGACGCCAAGGTCGACACCACCGGTCGCAACCTGCTGGTGCCACTGGACCAGATCCGCGATGCGGTGCTGGTGTATGGCGACTACCGCGAGGCGTGGCCGTTGCTATCGGATATGGGCCTGTATCAGGGGAGGGCGATTGGTCCCACGGTGGATGAGGCGTATCTGAATCTGTTGTCCAAACGCTTTCTGCCGGCGATTGCCAGCGGTGTGTTGGATGCCATCAACACCGCACCCGCCGGCAGCAATCAGCAACTGGCGGCCTTGCGCGTCTACCGCATGCTCGAAGAACGGCAAAACCGCCGCCCGGCCATCGTCGAAGAATGGGTCGCCAAGCAATGGCAGCGCGCCTATCCGGGCCAGGGCCAGTTGCAGGCCGACTTGATGGGGCACCTGGGTTACGCGCTGAAATACGCCGACGCCGACCTGCCGCACTACCGCGAACGTATCGCCCAGGTGCAACAGCAACTGCGCCAGTTACCCATGGCCGAACGGGTCTACATGAGCCTGAAACAGGATGCCCTGGAGCGTTTGCACCGCCCACTGGACCTGCGCAATGAGGTCGGCCCGGCATTCGATATCGTCTACCGCCCACTGAACACCGATCAAGAGGGCAGTGGCCTGCAGTTGCCGCCGCTGCTCACCGCCAAGGGTTTCAAGGACTACTTCGAACCCGGCACCGAGGGCATCATCGAACTGGCCATGATTGACCAGTGGGTGCTCGGTGAACGACAACGCCTGGACTACTCAGCCGAAGACCGCAAAGTGCTGACCCAACGTATCCGCGCCCTGTACAGCGCCGACTACGTGGACAGCTGGCGACGCGCACTGAATCAGTTCGCGGTCACCGACTTCGACGACCTCAGCCACGGCGTGGCGGTCCTGGAACAAGTCACCGGCCCGGCCGCACCGCTACGACGGTTGCTGGAAACCCTGCGCGACAACAGCGTGATCTACCCGGCCGTGCCTTTGGCTGAAGGGCAAGCGCCGCTCAAGCTGGACAAGGTGTCGGAGGGGCAACAACAGGCAGCAGGGATTCGGCGCGCATTCTCCAGTCTTTCAGAGCTGATCAGCGCACGAGGCGAACAGCCGTCTTACTACGAAGAAACCCTGCGTTCGGTCAGTGCCGTCTACGACTATGCCAAAACCGTGCACGACAACCCCGACCCCGGCAAGGCGGCGCTGAAAACCGTACTCAACCGCTTCTCCCTGGACGGCGCTGACCCGATTGCCAACCTGCAACGCGTCGCCGTGGGCCTGCCCGAACCGCTGAACCAGCACGTCAAAAAACTCGCCGACCAGACCTCACAGGTACTGGTGATTGCCGCCTTGCGCGAACTGGAAAAACGCTGGGACAGTGAAATCTACAGCTTCTACCGCGACCGCCTGGCAGGCCGCTACCCGTTCAAGGCCAGCGGCGAGGACGCCTCGCTGGAAGACTTCGAAGCCTTCTTCGGCCCACAGGGGCGCCTGCAGCAATTCCACGATCAATACCTGAACGTGTTCCTCAAAGACAACCTCGACGCCCTGTACTCCGACAGCCTCGGCGGCTACCTAGTGCGCAGCGACGTGCTGGAGCAGCTAAAAAAGGTCGAGCGCATCCGCGACACCTTCTTCAACCATCGTGGCCACCTGGCCGTGCAACTCACCATCGAACCTCTGGCCCTGAGCGCCACCCGCCTGAGCAGCATGCTCAGCGTCGACGGCCAACTGATCCCTTACCAGCATGGCGCGCCGCAACGCACCGGGCTGGTGTGGCCCAACAGTCTGGGCAACACCAACGGCAGCCAACTGCCCCTGGTGCACAGCACCGGTAACACCGCCAGCCTTAGCTATCGCGGGCCGTGGTCACTGTTCCGCCTGCTCAGCCGCGGGCACCTCAATGGCAGGACCGACACCAGCGTGGACCTGACCTTTGCAGTTGCGGATGGGTTGATGCGCTATCGCATTGGGGCAGAAAAGGCCAACAACCCGATCACCCAGCGCAGTTTTGAAGGGTTTGTGCTGCCGAGAACGCTGCTGGAAGAGCGCGGCAGGAAAAAAGCTACTGACAGCGTCACACAGCGCTGAGGAGTTCCGCATGATGGATAAGACCGATCACGTCCGCAGCTTGAACTATGCGACTCAGGCCCTGGAGCAACTGGAGGTGTGCCTACCGTTGCTGAGCCAGGATCTTCCCGGTATTCGTACGGCCCACACGTTTGTAGCGAAGCAACTGCGTGACAGCGTGAAATTCCTGCTGCCCAACTGCGCCGAGTTGGTAGACATGAACGAGCTGCGCCAGGCACATGTCGATATGGCTCGCCTGCCGTATCCAGTGGTAGCCCTTGAAGCCCCCTGGCTCTGGCCGGATGGTGCTGGTGGTGACAAGCAGGGAGGTATCCGCTCATCCAAGCGCATCGCCCTGTGCTTGACGATGTCCCCGGAAGTCGCCAATTGGCTGCCGGATACCCGGGGCTTTCTACAGGAAGAGCGCGGCGGGGTGATCGTCATCCCCCTGTACTGGGAAGATCGTACCGGGCTATGGAAGCTGCCCATGGGCGGCGCTTTCGTGCCCCATGAAAACGAAGTCAGTGACTACGTTCCTGGCGAGGCTAGCCTGACTAATCAGCTATTGACCGAACCCTACATCGCCGCCGGGTTGCCACTAAGCAAACTGCGCCAGTTTCGCGTATCGCCGTTCCTGCTGCTGCCGGAGATTGCAGCAGAAGCGTTGGAACACTCTTCTGGAGCAGAAGTGGCCGCGAGAGTCCTGTCCGACACCCGTGATGAAGTGTCAATGCTGCTGCAAACCTGCGTGGTGCTCAACTGCGCCAATGTCACCACGGCAGAGATTGCCGCACCGAAGTTGATCAATCGCAAGCGCAAGGGAAAAGGAAAGCCGCCGCTCTTCAGCTACCGCGTGCTCCAGATCAGTGCCCCACGTGCGGCAGGTGTGTCGAGCGGCGGTGGTAGGTGGGGTTTATGGATCGCTTACCATACACCGGTGCAGCAACAGTAAATGAGCGTAATCGACTCAAAATGATATCGCTAAAATCTTCGTCGCATTCTAAAAATACGAATCCGAATCAGAGGTCTGCTCAATGGTGAGGAAATTGGGAGCCTTTACGGGAGCTGTAAGCAACAACAAACGCCTGACTTAGCCATCTCAGCCCTGGAGCTGCCAAACGTCGCTATGAATACTATAAGTGCTCACCGATCCACGGCGTATCGGAATTCTCAGATGCGACCCTCACCACGTGATTCGAATCACTCGACGACGTAAGGCCTAAGGCATACAGCCGTCAAGAGCGTAGCAGAACCCTTGGTTCCTGCCCTAAAAATGTATCCGTCCGGGCATCACGCATTGCGTAACTAAACCGGTTGCCACTTATGTGGCAGCAGCTCCGCAATCTCACTCGCCCGCTGCGTCGGCAGGCGTGTAAGAACATCCTTCAAGTAAGCGTACGGATCATGTCCGTTGAGCCGCGCCGACTGGATCAAACTCATGATCGCCGCCGCACGTTTACCGCTGCGTAACGAGCCCGCGAACAGCCAGTTCGAGCGCCCAAGAGCCCACGGCCGGATTTGATTCTCGCACCAGTTATTATCTATGGGCACAGCACCGTCATCGAGATAGCGCGTCAGCGCTATCCAGCGTTTGAGGCTGTAATCCAGCGCCTTGGCGATGGCCGAACCCTCAGGCACAAGCTGTCTTTGGGCGATCATCCAGATATGAAGTGCGTCGGCGATTGGCGCTGCTTTTTCCTGCCGTATTCGCTGTCGATCACCCGGTTCCAGCTCGCGGACTTCTCGTTCAACTTCGTACAAGGCCGCGATGTAGTGCAGCGCTTTTTCGGCGATCTGGCTCTTGTTGGTCGCATGCAAGTCGAAGAACTTTCGGCGCGCATGGGCCATGCAGCCGATCTCCGTAACGCCCAGTTCAAAGCCTGCCTTGTAGCCTGCAAAGTCATCGCAGACCAGCTTGCCGTTCCAATTACCCAGGAAGGCTCGGGCATGTTCGCCAGCGCGGCTTGGGCTGAAGTCGTAAACGACCGCCGCCAAGTCGGAGAACTGACTGGTGGCATAGGCCCAGACGTAAGCACGATGAGTTTTCTTCGCACCAGGCGTCAGCATTTGTACCGGCGTCTCGTCGGCGTGGACGACGCCGTGCGTCAGCACGGCTTCGCGCAGCGCATCGACTAGCGGCTGGAGTTGCACGCCGCAGTTGCCTACCCATTGCGCCAAGGTCGAACGGGCGATAGGCAATCCGGCGCGGCCGAAGATTTTCTCTTGGCGATACAGCGGCAGATGATCGGCGAACTTGGCCACCATGACGTGGGCGAGCAGGCTCGCGGTTGGGATACCCTTGTCGATGACGTGCGCCGGTACCGGCGCCTGGATCAGCGTTTCGCACTGCTCGCAGGCCCATTTCCCACGGATATGACGCTCGACGGTGAACACGCCTGGCGTGTAGTCGAGCTTTTCGCTGGCATCTTCGCCAATGCGCTTGAGGGCGCAGCCGCACTGGCAGCGGCTGTTGTCCGGTTCGTGATGGATCAGCGTGCGAGGAAACTGCGGTGGTAGCGGTGCGCGCTTGGGTTGCTGGCGCACTTTGGCTTCGACAGGTGTCGGTTGCAGCGCCTTAAGCTCGGCTTCGATAGCGGCAATATCAGTATCGATCAAGTCATCGAGCAAGCTGGCCTGATCTGGACTTAGTTGCTCGCTGCGTTTGGCAAACTTGAAGCGCTTGAGCAGCGCGATCTCGTGGGCCAGCTTCTCGTTGACCGACTTGTGATGGGTGATTTGCTTGTGCATTGTCTCGACGCGCTGGATCAACTGCGCCGCCAGGGCACGCAGTTGTTCAGGGTTTAATTGATCGAGATTTGGATGCAAAGTCATGCCGCCGATTTTGCCAGAGAGGGCTGGTGGCGACGATAGACTGATGGGCCAATTGCGCTGGCAAGCGCGCCATGGCAGACAAGTTAGAGCACCGTGATGGCTCCTCCGGAACCGACGCGTTGCCAAGGTAAGCCGAGCACCAAGGCTTGAAGTTGCTCTGCATCCAACTCGACTTCAGAGCCGTGCCGCACGCCCGGCCAAAAGAAACGTCCTTGATTCAAACGCCGGGCGGCAAGCCAAATCCCCACGCCGTCATGCACCAGCACTTTCATGCGATTGGCACGACGGTTGGCAAACAGATAAGCACAGTGCGGCTTCGCCGCACCGAACACCGCCACAACCCGCGCCAGCGCAGTTTCAGTGCCGGCGCGCATGTCCATGGGCTCGGTGGCGAGCCAGATGGAGTCGATGCGGATCATCGCAGCAGGTCTCGCAGGAAAGCAGAACACGCCGCTGCATTTTCTGCCGGCCAACGCACCACGACCACGCCTTTTGAATGCGGCACTTCGATTAGGATCGTAGCAGGAAGGGCCTGATGCATCGGCGCCGGCGGCGATGTCTTGACCGGGATGAAGGCGGTTTGAAGTGTCAGGTTTTTCTGCGCATGCACCCGAATCCATTTATGGACGAGGTTTGCATTGAGGTTGTGGGTCAAGGCGACATTGGCAATTGAAGTGTCAGGTTGGGCGCACTCAGCAATGACCTGGGCCTTGAAGGACTTGGAATAGGAACGGCGTTCTTGTGGCATGGGCGTCCGCTTAAAAAGGCTAAAAATGGTGTCCACTTATATTGATCTGACCCCGAAATGTTGGACATCAACATCCAGGGGTGTCATGAAAAAGTACACAGAGCAGGCGAAATTGTCGGTTGTTGAGGATTACTGTTCGGGGAGCGCAGGTCACAGAGAGGTCGCGCA
>NZ_CAXAQM010000016.1:0-125298 GCF_963970525.1 Pseudomonas sp. EA_65y_Pfl1_P113 | reverse complement strand
GTACATGGGCCATACAAGCCAAACGTTCAACGCCCGGTTGCAACGCTAAAGCGTTATAGCCCCCATAATCATCCGTCATCAGATAGCCGCGATAATCACCCAACAAGCGCAACGGCACCTCCTGCGCTCGGCTGGTGGTGTAGTCAAACAGGATGACGGGGCGCTCAGGCGGGCCGCTGGCTTGCACCCACATCCAGGATTGGCTGGTCGGGTCGCGATCAGGCTCTTTGAGCACCTGTACCCGCGTTTCATCGCAATGAATGACCGGACTTTCCAGTAACCGATCACGCATCAGATTAAGCAGCGGTTGAAAGTGTTCACAACATTGAATAACCCAACGCGCCAACGTTTGACGCGGGATATCGACGCCGTGACGCCCGAGAACTTTTTCAAAACGGTACAGCGGTAAACCATCGACGTACTTGGTCGTTAGCAGCATCGCCAAGACGCTGGGACTGGCCATGCTCTTTTCGATCAACTGGGCCGGCTTGTCGGCCATGACCGGCGCGGCTTCACAACCTCGGCAGCCGTAGACCTTGCGGATATGTTTGATCACGCGGATCTGCATCGGCACGATTTCCAGCTGTTCGCTGGTTTCTTCGCCAATGGCATGTTTGCGGCAGCCGCAGGCGCACGTCAGTTCGTGCTCAGGCAGTTCGTGGACAACTTCGATACGCGGCAAATCGGCGGAAAGTGGCTTGCGTTTGCCTCGGCGTTTGACGGGAGCGACGACTTCTTCAGCTTCTTCGTCAGCGTTATCGGCGATGGGTACAGCGACACTTTCGGCTTCATTAAACAGCACAAGTTGCGGGGTTTCAGGGTCGACGGTTTGTTCGGATTTACGACCGAACAAACGGTCGCGCAGCAACTTGATTTGCTCTTTTAGGTCAACGACCTGGCGATGGTGGGCCTGATTAATTTCTTGATGAGCACGACGTTCCGCAAGCATTATTTGCTTGAGTAGAACAGGGTCATCAGGGAGGTCGTCGGGCATCGAGATCATGCCCGGATTATACCCAACTAGGCGACAAATCGCGGCGTCAAAACCTGATGAGGACGATTGCGCCACAGATCAAAGCCGTCGAGCATCCAGTTCAGTTCCTGAACTGTCAGGACAATCGCCTCGTCGCTGATATCGGGCGATGTTTTGAAGCGTTCGGCTTCTAAGCGTTTGAGCCACAGGCAGAAGCCGTTGCGCTCCCAATACAACACCTTGATCCGATTACGGGTCTTGTTGAGAAAAACGAAAAGTACCGGGTCGAACACCGCGACTTTGATATCCAACTCAACCAGAGCGGTCAGGCCATCGATGGATTTTCGAAAATCCACGGGCTTGGGGTAGAGGTACACTTTTTCAACTTTGGCGTCGGGGCGCATCATGACGGCGGGCTCCTGAAGGATATCGGGAGCCCAGCATCAGGCATCAAATGGCAGCTTTGAATGTGTAGACGATGGATCGCTTACTACGTAAAAAGCGTGTCCCTACCAACATGGAGAGGTTTGACATAATTATCCGCCATCAGAAAACCACCGAAACTACAGCAGCTATCTGCTGGGCTCAGGCTCATGAACTGACTGACACCGGGCTGCACTGCGTCTCCGGCGGCGCCGATTTCACCATCATGCCGGTACCCGGCATTGGTGTGATCAAACCTGATCCGATCTGCATCTATCCATTCCCTGATGTGCCTCCACCGTCAGACATTCGCGGGCCGTTTGTTGGTTTATGTCCGTTGCGCCCTGACCAGCAGCACTCAGGTCAGGACGTATTCACCCGCCTCTCGTGAAGCGACAACAGGTTCAGGCGCAACTCCGAAGGGCGCAGCGGCTTGGAGAGCACGGACACTTCGGTACCCTGCATTGATTCAATGACCACTTCCACCTCCCTCCCGGTAAGGATCAAAGCCGGTACATCCCAGCCGCGGGCTGCTCTGATACTCGCAATGCAGTCAAGGCCATTGGCCTCGGTGCCTAGGTCGTAATCGGCTACGATAATGTCGCAGTCGGTGGTCAACCCTTCAACAGATCGGGCGACCTGGACTTCGCATCCCCACCTTTCCAGCAGCGCGGCGGTGGCCATCAGCACATTTTTGTCGTCTTCCACCAGGCAGATCCTGACGCCCTTGAGCAGGCTGTCGCCCAATGTTTTTTTGCGGGCCGGTTTTACAGGCGCGCTCACCTCTTCAAGCCCATGGATAGTAACTGTCGTGCCGCGGTCAACACGGGAATTGATATCGATCTGTACGCCAAGAAGCTGACTGAGCCGCTTGACGATGGATAGCCCCAGCCCTACGCCCTCAACGTCCTTATCGCGAACATGGCGAATCCGATAGAACTCGTCACAGACTTTGGGCAGATGTTCAGCCGCGATGCCTCGCCCCTGATCATGCACGCTGATTGACAAGCTACCTTTGTGGCGACGTACACCGATCAGCACCGGGTGCTCGGGGGCATACTTGAGTGCGTTGGACAGAATGTTCTGCACCATCGTGGCAAGCAGTGTGGCATCGACTCTTACCCAGCGCCGACACGGCCGGACTCTCAGTTCCACGCCGGCCCATCGGGCAGCAGCCGTGTTTTGCTGAGCTATTTCATTCAGCATGTCACCCAGGTTGACCACGTCTGACTTGGCCGAAACCTTGCCGCTGTCCAGCGTGTATATATCCAGAATCGAGCGAAACAACTGCGATACGTTGTGCAGGGAACGATCGATGTTGTCGACCAGCTGACGCTCATAGTCACCTAGCGGGCTTGAACGCAGGCACGCGGTAAACATGCCGATCGAGTGAATGGGCTGGCGCAGATCGTGGCTTGCCTGGGCCAGAAAACGCTCTTTTTCGCGGTTGGCAACGGTTGCCTGCTCCGATGCCTGGCGAGCCAGCAGCAACAGAATGTGGGCGTAGCCAGGCACCAGAATCGTGATAGCGACCAGCATCAGTACCATGAATGGTTGCGCTTGCCAGTACGGCGTCAATTTATAAATGATCAGTATGGCCAGCAGCGCCAGCGACGCAGCAATCGACAGGTAACGCGAGCCAAAGCGCATCCCATTGCCCAGGGTCACCCAGACCATCACACTGAAAATCGGCAGCGTTGCCTCTCCGCCTACGACCAAACCGACGGAAATTGCGGTGTAGTCATGGACCATCCCGAATACAAGGCGGACCGGAAAGACGCCGGGGAACCTGGTGATGTGCTGGCGCAGGATCAGAGATACCACCAGAAAGCCGGCATAGTAGAGAATGATCGGTTGATACTTCGCTATGTCGAGCCCAGGCAGGAAACCTAACAGCGCCACGTAGGTGACCGCGAACGTCGCCACTATCAGCCTCAGATTCGCCTGATCCAGTTCAGCGTTTTTCCGGTATTTCATCAAGGCACCTCGTTTTACTGCGGACTCGTTCCGCTCGACGAGCGGCTAGTGGCTATCGCTCACATACCCACTTTCGCTTTCTACTCCAGATCGAGCGCGGTAAATGCTTCTCCCGTGCCATTTTCGCGATAACTTAATTAACTTGGCGACCACCATCATCTGACTAGGGTCATGCGAACCTGCTCTTCCATGATGTCGAGAGCATAAATAATCACTCTAGATTTTTCTCACAGGCGATACGCATTGCGCCTATCGAGTATGATGACCCGACTTAAAATTCGGAAGCAGAGGCATGGCGTGCAGAATCATAGTGGCTGACGACCACCCCCTATTTCGTGAAGGCATGTTGCGTACCATCGAACGTCTGTTGCCAGAAGCTATCATTGAGCAGGCAGGCAATTTCAATGAAGTGCTGACCTTGGCACGCTCCGGTGAAGAAGTTGACACTCTGATTCTGGACCTGCGCTTCCCCGGACTGGACTCGATTCACACCATTGCCAAACTGCGCAATGAGTTCCGACGTACCTCGATCATCGTGGTCTCGATGATCGATGACCCGGAAACCATCTCCCAAGTCATGTCGAATGGTGCTGATGGCTTTATTGGCAAGAACATCGATCCACAGGAAATAACCGACTCTATCGTCTCTATCCGACAGGGCGACGTCGTCGTCAATTACAAGTCCGCAGGTTCGCTTTTCAACGAATCAGCGGTTAACGCACTAAGCCCTCTTACTACACGTCAGAAACAGGTACTGAGTCTGATCGCCGCAGGCAAAACTAATAAGGAAATAGCCAAAGATTTGGGTATTTCCCCCTTTACCGTGCGCATACACGTTTCAAGCCTGTTAAAAGCTCTGGGGGTATCGACCCGGGCAGCCGCTGCAGCGCAGTTCGCTACGCAGGCCATCAAGTAGGCGGCGGAAACAACATTCATTCTCCAATGTTCAGACTGCCAATGTCAGGTGCCAATTGCAGCTTAGCCTTATGCCAGCTTACCAAGGATTCCAAACGTTTCTGCCTCGCTGAGGCCTGGTCACTCTGCGAACGCAGAAGCTCAAGAATACTGCCCTCCCCAGCCTTGTAACGGCCCTGAGCAATGTCATAAGACTTGCTCGCACTCTCGACAAAAAGACGACTGATTGCCAATGCCCGGGTTCTGGATTCCAGCGCCTGCAGACGATATGTCTGCTGGCCGGCGCCAGCATGATATTTTGCGTTAGCGGCTTTCCGACTGTTGTGCGCGAGACGTTCAGCACTGATTTTGGCTTGCAACAGCGCGGTGTTGGCCTGCACTTGGTAAAAGACTCTGGCGGTGGCAAGCATCGACTTCTGCAATTCTTCAATTCGGCTGCCACTGGCGGCGTTCAGTAACTGGCGGGCACTTTCGACTTTTGCGGCGCGAAGCCCAAAGTCGAAGAGCACCCAGCTCATATTGAGGTCGTAGATGCTGGTACTGGCGTTCAGCCTGGAATTGGCTTCGGAGAAGCCCGGATACCGGGTGGTCTTGGCAGCCCGACCTTTTTGAAACAGCCCTTCCACAGTCGGGTAGTTGGCTGGGTGCTCAGCCTCCATTTCCGCCTGACGATCCAGCTCCGTCAGCCACGCTGTTGCCGCTGATGCAGAATTGACCCTGCTGCCGAAATTTCGCTGATCCAGGCTTCAACTTTGTAAAGCGTTAGCAGGTCTGACTTTGGGCTGAATGCTTGTGGGGCAACGCCAAGTCGGCAGATGGGTCAATTCTGCATCAGCGGCAACATCGAATGACCTATGTATTCGTCCCTAGAGTAGGAAATATCTTGAATATTTCTAAAAAACTCTCTTAACGGATACTCAGTGCGTCCCGAGCACGGTGGCCCGGAAAAAGCGTCACCGGCTACTCAATCGGGGGGATCGAATGCGCCAGCGACAGACTTTATTTATTTCCGACAGACTTTATTTCGTAGCTTCGAAGGTGTGTCCTAGGAATAAAGATTGTCACAAGCCCCCTTTTATTTCGAGTCCTCCATACAAAAGGCGTGTGGCAAGAAATTAATAAACGCTGTCACAAATCTTGCGTTTACAAAAAATGATGGGATTTCTCGAAGAATAAAGGTTGTCACAGCGAAGGATCAGAAGCCGAGGAGTCAGGTGGGGCGGAAAAGCCCACTCAGTCATGATGTTATTTTTCTGACAAAAACGACCGCAACTGCATCCGGTTTGACGGTTGAGCTATGAAATAAAGTCTGTCGGGAATAAATGGAGTCTGTCGCAGGCTGCAGATTGCTTTGATCAGCGCCTGTATAGACTTGGAGGTGTTCCAGTGATGGCCACGTGGGTGAACGACCGCACGCTTTGGGCCTTTTCAAAGCTGAGGAGCTTGAAAGGTTGGGCCGCCTAATAGCTAGTGGAGATGGCGGGACTGAGATGGACTTGGCTTCACCCAAGGGATCTGCCACCGGTCATTCAACCGCCCCGGTCGCTAGACTATTAGTCGTCGGGCTCTGCGTAGGCTTCTGCCAGAAGGGCCTGGGCGTGACCTTCTAGGAAGTCGAAAACCTCCTCTTGGATATACCCGTTGTATTGCTTCCGCCGGCCCTTTGATACGACTCCATTCTGGTCTAAGCACTGCATTATCAGCTTGCTCAAGAGGCTGCCGCGCACGTCGTAGTTGTCATTAACCACCTTGAGCAACGTGTCGTATCGTTGCAGATACTCGGTTTCTTCCCTCAGTTCGATTTCCAATGCCCGCTTGGCCATTTCCAGCGTGAAGGCCACACATTCAGTCGCATCCCAGTAGCGATAGAGGCTTGGGTCGCCGGTGAAGTTAAGCGACATGTTGTCGGCATCGATCCAACGAACGTCCCAGAATTGCCGGGCAGGTTTCGAGAAGCTCTGCAGAGCTTCAAGGTAGCGTTGCTCCTCTCGCTTCATGGCAACGGAGACAGGGAGTAACAAACCGTTCTCCAGCGCACCGCTGCAGCACAATGCCTGGTGTATTAAGAAGCGCGACAGTCGGCCATTCCCATCCATGAAGGGATGCAAGAATACGAACCCGAATGAGGCAATGCCGGCGGCCACCAGCGGGTCAAGCTCCAACGGTGCACGGTTTGCGAAGGCCATGAGTTCGAACATCAGATCCCGGCAAAGGTCTGGTGGTGGGGGTATATAGGTGACCCCTGCCGCTCCTCGAAAGGAGTTGGTCAGGTGGTTTTGTTCATGCCGGAAGGCCACCGCCCATTCAAGCGGTTGGGAAATTGCATTGTTTTGCAGAGAGACCAAATAGTCTTCGGTAAGCGGCTGGCGGTCATGTGCCTGGCGCAGCAACTGAACGAAACGCTCTGACTTCTGCTGGCTTGGTGCTTCCTTTTCAATCTCAAATGAGGAATCTGTCTCGCTCAGGTACGCCCAGTTGATGGCGCGATCCATCATTTCCTTAGGCAAGGAAGCAATGAACTCTTTCGAACGCCCTAGAATGTCGTATTCAAGCAGGGCTTGGACCTCAGGCGTGCGCTCTACCGCCGCGCAATATTGGAGTGTCCCCAGCCCATTGAAGTCCACGCGCCAGCGGTTGTTTCGCACCGATGGGCCGGTGATGTACCGCTCTGGATCAAAAAGGAGGACGCCGGGGCCCCGAGGCTTGTCCGTGTAGTCCAGTAAAGCGCCGGAGTAGACTTCCCAGAGGAAGCAGACTTTGCGCAGATAGCCACTGCTGGGTGATTGGGTTATGGCCTCGACAAGGAGTTGACCTTCAATGCGAGGCAGAGCCTGCGACAAAATAGAGAGATTGACGCCCTCATGTTTGAGCGCAAAGATGATGTGGGCGAGAAAATCCCCAGCCTCCGGTGCAACTGCTTGCGGCACTGCAAGCGCGCCGTTGATCCGCTCAATGCGGGTGACGGGTTGAACGAGTGCGGGCTTCTTTACCTCGATAGCCTTCAGCCCCATCGCATTGATCAAATGGGCATAACCCACTAGATTTCCCATTTTTTCCCCTGTCGTTGGCTAGATTTTTTTAACCGAGCCAAGATTTTCTTAAAATACGCGCCGAGCACTCAGAAAATATTAACCGAAAATGGTCGTGTAACCACTATTTTTGGGCTTTCTGATTTTCGGCGCGCCGGGAATCTGTGTAGTGGTCATCGTGTATTGTTCTGTTGGCTGTATTACGGCTCCGGACTCTCAGCGTGGCAGCCTGAAGGTAGCGCCGTCGACCGCTTCGCTTGAGTGCGAGAACGATCCGAGCGCTCACGCAGCTACCTGGCCATTATGGCTAGGTAGCTGCGGCTGAGTGGTTGGAGATGAATGCTGTATCTCCCATCCTCGCAAACACTTGGTCAACTGAATCTACATTCAGATTTCGGAGATATAAGTAGGCAGAGAGTCTACATAATGACGGTGTGTTTCTTTGCTGAGCAAGCGAGAGTCAGGCAGGCTGCCAGCCAAATAACGCACCACGGTACCAATGATGTTTTCGCGCATTTTTGCCTTGATCTTTGCCTCGTACTGTTGACGATCTAAAGTGCCGCGGTAGTGGAAAACGGTACCCAGCCATGCGTTCTGTACGAGGTGATAGCTCAGTACATGACGCTCGCTGTTGCGTCTATCGACCGCTTGTTCAACTGCAGTGACACGATTGAAATAGGCCGAGTCGATACGCATAGGTTCGGATTCATAGCCATCTGGCGGAGATTCGAAAAACTCTGGAAGCACAAACACCATGCGCTGGAGGGTTTCTTCTGGCAAATTGCACGGAGGTGTAACGCTAATCTTCACATGCGCGACGCGTTCAGGAAACGCTGGCGCATGCTCCAACCATTTGAATGTGAAGTTGATGTCAAAACCGTCAGAACACTGGTGGCAAAGCCAGCCATGCGGATGATCGGCATCACCGACAAAGTGCCGCACAGTGGGTGCCCTAACCGCACAAGCCTGGCAAGGGGGCATCAAACCGGCACGGATGAATAGCCCAAGCTCAGTTACGTCCAATGACTGGAGTGACGTGGGCTTCATCTTGGGAATGTGCTGGTGGAGGAGTTTCAGTGTCGTGTTGCGGTAGGCGATCAGGTTCTGATCGTGCGAGTCAAAATCGTGATCACTCTTGAGTGCAATTTTGGAATTGAAGCCAAGGTAATTTGCCACCGCTGCGTGCGCATGAGCAGAGCGGATGAGAATGCCTTGCTCGGCATAATACGCACGCAAAAACGCTACAGCTTGGTCAATAACATCGGGCATGGCGAAGCTTCCTTAAGTCTGGAGACAGTCAGCGCGCTACACGCAGGCAAGATTTTATATTCACTGTCAGCCTTGATTTAGAAAGCCAAGATGCTGGTTTGGTAAAGCAGCGATCGTGTCCCGGTTAGCTACTCGCCCAGTCGCAGGTAGGACGGCATCAAACTATCCATTCAGATTGGGAAGATCAAGTAGAGCGAAAAATAACGGACCGACGCGTAAGCATGGCTAGGTGGCTTTCACTGCCGAAAGCAGCTTTGGGTAGGCGAGGAGTAAGTCTCATCGCAATCTCGGGTCTTAGCTGTGTCGCTCAATCCATCGCTGCATTGGGTCTTTCTGAATCCCATCGACGAAAAATCTTTCGATGTCTGCCAGCCGTGCGCTTAAAACTTGCTGGAAATTCGACGTGAAACGATCATTATTAGCCTCTAGCTGCAGAAGATATTCCTCCCCCTTCAGCATATAATTTCCATTGCCGATGAAGGTGGGTGTGGCGGCGGAGATGGAGTCAACGCTGCAAGCTAGCTGAATCCGGCCATGCTGATTAGCCTGGTTCCAGCTGAAGCGCGGAGAAAATTGCAGCTTAGTCAGAATGGTGATCAGCTTTGTCGCGGCAACATGTGGTTCGTTCGACCAATCTGCCACGCTTCCACCTGTTGCATACCAGCAGAACTCTCTAACAACTGTTCCGTCAAGCGGGTTCTTAAGTGAGCTAAAAGCTTCATCTTTGAAGCGAACAGCATCGGATTTTTGTATCTGGCGATGGATCAAATCATCAACAAAAACTCTGCATCCTTTTCCCGCTTTTTCCAGCCCTACGGCCCGAGTAACTGCACCGCCTAAAATGAAATGGCCGATCGCGCGATTGATCTTGTCTGGCTCTACAATCTCCCCATATGAAATTCCACCTCTAGAGAGCAGGCCTGCGTTGACTGACTCCCACATGAATGCGCGAGCCGCATCCAAAACCGCGAGAACATTCTCGGACCAGATGTATGCGCAGTCAGATAGCTGAGCAATCTTGATCTGCTTATGGGATGTCCTGACTGCTGCTAAGCAAGATCGAAATGTGGTAAGTAGCTGCCCGCAGAATAGATTCGCTGATGGAGAAATGGATGGGCTCATTCCCCAGGCTTTGAAATCACCCTCACCTAGGGTCACCTGGTTCTGCGTCAGCGCGCCGACCCCCAGCATATCCACGAAAAATACTGCTCCTTGGTATTGATTCATACGTCCTCTGCCTGAGCTGGTTGGGTTGTCACCGCCTCGCTCAGCTCCGCGCAAGCGTGAATATGCACCTTGGGGTCCATCGTCGCTGCTCTTGAAGTAAAAAGGCACAGGCTAAGACATCATGGTTATTCATACGCGCTGGCCATTTGATCTTTTCGACTATGAACAGCCGTCATGGGCTGAGCCACTCACTTCGACTAATGAGAGTCTTCGACGCCAGGCTCACCCAGAACTGTCGGGTCGAACAGCCAGGAGTGATCAGGATTTCGAGTACATCGCACGATTGTCGCTCGCTGCTCTTTTTCTCCAATATCCCGCAGCTTCAAAACGCCGTCGCATTTGGGACATTTGCCCTCGATTTTGGTCAGAAACACATCGCCTGCTTTGTTCGACTCGATAGTGAGAAATTGAGACAGTCGTGTAAAACGCTGACGGCTCAGACCCATGCCCACCACTAGAGTTACCATGCTGAATGCCATCAGGAATATCAAGAAGTACTGGGTTGTCGACTGCCATACGCTCCAGATACTGGCGATACTTCCCACCATTCCAAGGATGCCTGAGAACGTTATCCAAACGGCTTTGATCGGATGCCCTGCAACCGTCAGAGGGCGAGTTTTGATTCGATCAATGTAGGCCTGCGGCTCGGGATCACTTCGACTGGGTTCCAGACTGATCGTATTTCCGGTAAAGACGTTATGTTGACCAGCGTTGAAGCTGCGGTCGCCGGAAGTGGATATGTAGTGCTGGGTAGAGTCAGCAAGGCTTTTTCCACACTGACTGCAGAACCGATCAAGCTCGCTGTGGGATGCGCTGCAATGGGTGCAGTACATTTGTTGCTCCATATGTGGCTGAAAGACATCGGTGGAGGCAAGGGGCAGGCTTTCACCGGTTATCTCCTTATGCTCTTCGGACACCTCTGAAATTGCAATCCAACTGGGGGCAGTTAGTCATGGTCCCTAACGCAGAGCGTGAAGATTGCCCATAAGGCTGTTCAGTTACGGTAACCCGTCGTGGATGAGGGACATCGCTGAATGCTTTCGCGGAGCAGTCCATCTCCAATGGCATCCGCTAAACGGGATTTTCTCGGGAGCGGAGTATTGGACAAAGCGGTGGCCGATCCTCATGAAAAACAGGTCAGTGGCTACGACCATTACTTGGTGGGTGTACAGCAGCCCGGATATTTCAGCGCTTGTGCTTTTTAGCTTTTTTCTTACGCTGCTCTAGCTTCTTATCAAATACAATTTTGTTCCACTGCTCTGCCATTACACCAGCCTGCCTATAAATGCCTTTGCTCATTTTAATACTTTCAAATATTCCAAGTATCGCAGGGGAGATCTCCATTCTCTGTTTTGTAAGAATGAAGACCATCTGGTGTGAAAACACACAAAGACATAGGGCAGTCAATAAGAGCGTTATCTGAATCCACAGGGATTCTCCGGGCGCGAATGCACTGGAGCTGATCTGTATTAGGTAATAGATAAATATGCCTATGATGAAAAGCTGAAGCCCAATCATGGAGCGAGTCATAGCCTTAGGAAGTCGAACACCGACGATCTTTCGCTTTCGCAACGCAAAGCTGTCATACACGCTTAACAATAAAAATGGAAAGCCAGCGAAAGCTATGTCAATGCTTGACAGGCTGTAAACAGCCGAAGAGATGTTTATAATGAATGTAAGTGATAAGCCACTGAGTAGTGCTATACAGAAATCCTTCTTTAGCTCACCATAAAATTCCCTGTAATAGGGGGAGCTTCGTCCAGTCAAAGCTTGAATACAGTCATAGGTGTATACCGTACCGAGAATCCATGAGACGGATATCGCTGACAGCAGAAAAAAACTCCACCAAGATTGGTTTTGGAAACTCAGCTGCCATAAAGTCGATGCGGCAGCAACGAAAAATAGGATGTACTTCATTAGGTTCAGCAATCTCTCATTGGCACAAGTGTCACGTTTGGAGGCATCTCTGATGCCTGCTTTGATCAGCAGTTCATGCATTGCATGGGGTGGCGCTTTTTTACAGGCTGGCTTAGGTGAGTCACGCGCAGGCCAATAGGGCCTTTACGTCGTCATCGTTGAGCATGAATACACCTGCCGCCACACTTGCTCCTGGTGTGCCCATCACAACCAGGTCTGCGTACATTCCTTGAGTTAGGGCAAATCCTTGCTGCTTCCCAGGAGCCACGAATGCGCCTTTTTGCTCAAGTCCAGCATTCTCGTAAAAATCTATCAGGTCATAGCCGCACAACAGGGCGGTATCGCGCGGATCGTCGATTAGCGCATTGAGAATCTGAGAGCCAATACCGTGGCCGCGAAAATCTGGGAAAACAAAGATTTTGTGACAATAGCGCGGAACGTTTGGGTCTGGATGAACGAACAGCAACGCATAACCGTAAAGGCAGCCATTTTCATGGCTCATGGCAACCTTCAGTTGCCCTGCTCGGTAGCACTCGTCAAAAATTCCCACTACATGCTTGATGGACTTTCGGGTTGCTTCTTCTGAAAAGAAAAGAAACTGCATGGCTAGAGTCGGCTGAGCGAGCAGATCCTGAAGCACGCCTTTGGCTTCGTTTTCCAAGATCTGGAGAAGGAAGGTGTCGATCAGTTGTTGATCAGAAAGAGTGGTGTCTAGCATGGATAAGCGCTCCTGCTTTGACTGGATAGCCTGCTCGTTTCGAATGGGCGATACCAGTTGTCCTCGGGTAGAGCGCCGAGCGTACCTGCCACTGTGAGAGTTTGTCATCCAACATGTTGCGGCTTGGATACCCGGCTATGAAAGCCATTTAGCTGAGCTAGTTTGATTTTCGGGCACGGCATTCGTGACGACCAATGGAAAATAGTCCTGGCGTTGAGTCGGGCCTATTTTCACACCCCTCAACTCACTGTGTCGGCGTAGGCATGGCAAACGAGCTGTTAAAGGAATGGGGCTCACGCCTTATTGACTAAGCCCTCCTTAGTTATCAGATCGGGACGCTCGCTAAAATCATCAGATTCTCAGCCACTTCCTCAGCTTTCCGAGCAGCGATGGAGCTTGGAGTTGCGCTTGGACGACTGGAGTTGGTTGACGGATTGCATCATCACTAGGTCGATTTGCTTGCAGTCGTGCCTTCGCCTGCTTGTCACGTCTGCGCCCTGCATCGATTGCATCTTGGGACATATCACCTGACCACTCGATGCTGCCAGAGCGAACCCAGTAGTGTGAACGGCACTTGAACGTCCAATTGCCAATAGAAGGCTTGAGCGACACCGTTTGGCCATCAAATGACATCTGCCAGTCGGTTGGAGAGAACGGTGTGATCACCTTGTTGCCGCAACCACAGGCACACAGGTGTGCTGCAGTCGCGAACTCCATTGCCAAGTAGAGCTCACCCGGCTCTAGCCTCTCCGGGAAATGCTCAACGAATTGAGGCGTGAGGCTCTTAATGCTCATGGGCGCTCCTCGCTGTTGCCCATCTCGTTCAGGTTGGTCGAGTAGGTGAAGTGATCAGCCTGGACGTTGTCGACGTAGAAACCACACAGCCGTTTCCAGGTACCAATCGCCAGTACCGCGTTGAGGGCATTCAGATCAGCAATCTGAATGTTCGAGCGGTAGACATCCTCCCCAGCGTTCTCGGTCAGCGGCATGGTGCGATTGGCGTGGTCATGATGCCCAGGTGTGAGTGTCGTGACTCGGCAAGTGCCCCAAACCTGATGCGTTTCTCCTACCAAGTGAACGCCCATTCCAACGTCTAGCAGTGAGGTGCCAGTACCACGAAGCTCCCGCACCACCAGCTCACGAACCGCCGTGTTGTCGACGCTGAGGAACACGTAGTCGAAGGCTCTGAGCTCAGCGATATTTTCTGCTGTGATCATGCACACATGAGGAACGACATTGCGATGCATCTCACCGTACACCTCGTGCAGGTACTCTACCTTCATCATCCCCCGTTCGAGATGGGCGAAGGTGACAGCGCCTGGGTAGCGGAAAGCATTGTGCTGATGGAGTGCATCACCATCGAAGAGATGGATTTCTGCCACCGGCGTTTTCGCAACCTGATCCAGGATGTAAGCACCGGTACCTCCGAGTCCGACGATTGCGACCTTCAGTCCTTTGAACTTCTCAGTAGGCGTTCCGATGCCGGCACGTGCTGACGCCGTGTCGGTGTAAGTGAACACAGTCTCTTCAACCTCCGACCGAATAGGCGCGAAGGTTTTCGCGGTAACACAGTTATCGAGCGCTTCCGCCTGGCCACTCAGAATCGAAACGTAGATCGAGACCTTCTCGTAGTAATCGGCGTAGTTGCCACTGCGGGGCTTGGCCGAGAAATAATGGTTCACGACCAGATCTGGCAACAGCGAATTCAGATTGCTATTGTTGATAATTTGCTCGAGGGGATGCCCTTGCGAATCGCAAGGGCAGTCACCAATGAAATGTGCAGTATGGTCGCTCGGTTGGCCCGCAACATCAGCCACCAGATTCAGCGCCATGACCAACATGCCTTTGCAAACCTGGCGCTGAGCATTTACGTAGGGCACGTCCCGAACCAAGAGGTAACCCTCCTTGGTGTCCAAGTTGTACCCTTCATTGCGCAAGCGCAGGAGGTAAGGACTACGACTTATCAGTTGGTGTGACATTGAAGTGCATCCCCTTCTTGATACGGACGTGTTGGCCATCGACCAGGTTGGTGAGAGAATTCCCTTCGTGCCCCTTGGCAAAGGTCACGGTGAAATGGGCATTCGGGCCTGGCTCAGCTTCCGGGTAGGCAAGCCGCACTACTTCCCAGTAGGTGAGGCTGCGGGAGTGGATGAACACAGGCAGCGTGTTGACGAAGGCCTTGATGTTGATCTCCACCGCTGCGAAGTGCTCGACACCAGGGCGCGCCAAGTCGAACAGATCACGATCCTCAATCAGTTCATCGTCATCGCCCGGGATGACCAGGAAGATGTCGTATTTCTGAGCATCCACGCCTGCCAACTGCTTCAAGGTGCGACCAGAAATGCGCTGAGCGCCCCAGTCCTGCGCACGTCCATCGATGAAGAAGCGGAAGGTACGGTCGCTCTTGAATGCCAGGAACCTCTCGATGCCGGCCAGGCGCAAGTCACTGGTTTCACTAGGGCTGAGCAGCTCCAAGTGGCCGTTGGTGAGAACCTGAAACAGCAGGTACTCGTCCACCGGACGGAGCTCCGCAGCCTCCAATACTTGCTGCCCGGTTGGAACAGGATCAGCGATCACCAGTGGCCGGTATTCCAGAGCATCATTGCCGAGCTCGATTTTGTACGGGCCGTGATCCCGTACCGCGCGGCCCGCCAAGACGGCGGCGGCCACGTCCTCAACCTCAAAATCGTTCAACTGTGACATAGGGAAAAATCCTCGTATCCGAACCAAATGAGCTGTTGCCTAGGCAGACAACACCACCGATCTTAAAAAACGACCCGGGAGTCGTTGTCCAGCCAGACAACAGTGGACTTCAAAAAAAAGCCGCTTATCATGAGTGATGAATCGCGAGCTGTTGTCTGTCTAGGCAACAGACTACTCCCGCCCGTCTGGGCATTGCAATAGGTTGGAGAAAAAAATGGATTTGGCCGGGTTCATCGCTACCATGCGTGAACGAAAAGAGCTGAGTTTTCGGGACTTGGAAAAGCGTGCAGGCGACTTGGATCACGCTTACATCTGGAGATTGGAGAAAGGAGATCGGGCAGCGCCTTCAGATGAAGTCGTCGCGCGCCTGAGCCATGCGCTCGAGCTAGATGAGCGAGAGGGTGAGGTGTTTCGTCTCTTGGCTAAGTCAGTAACCGTCGACGATGCGCTCTATGACTTGATGACTTCCCGCGTAGATCTCCCGTGGGATGTCCTGGAGGACGCCGCATCAATGAGCTTCCGAGGCGAGCGCCCCACCACGAAAGAAGCCTGGCTCAAGCGAATCAATATGCTCTTGGAAATGGACTAGAGAGGGATTTCATGGACGAAACTGTTGTAGTGGCTCGAGCTCGTAAACTGCTTAGAGATGCGAGCGTCACTTCAGCGCCAGTAGATGTAGAGGCGCTCGCCCAATCCCTAGGCTTCAAAGTTTCTCGCAAAGACTTGGAGGATGGTGAAGCAGGTAGCACATTCAAGCGCGGCGAAAAGAAATTCATATGGGTAAACGAAAGAGACAGCTTACTGCGCCAGCGCTTCACTATCCTGCACGAGATCGCGCACCACGTTCTTGAGCTCCCATCCAAGCATGGCGAGAAAGTTCCAGCTGATGAATTGGAGCGCTTCACGGGGCGCCACGAGGAGGAGGTGCTCTGTGACATCTTCGCTGCGGAGTGCTTGGTTCCTTGGGGGTTGATCCAACCACTTGCGGAGGAAAAGGACTTCAGCTTGGAGCATCTTGCCGATTTGGCCGAGCAGTTCCAGGCCTCCCGATCATGCATTGCCTCCAGATTTGCTCAAGCCTCGAATGGTCACGTAGCATTCGTCGTCGCAGAAGATGGCGTGGTCAAATATTCCATCGGTTCGAAGGCGCTTCGTGAATCGAGAGTGTGGATCAACCGGGGTATTCCGCTTCCTCAAAATTCCGCCGCAGCCAAGGCGTTCAGAGCTGGGATCGGTGGCCTGTATGAGGCGGATACCGAGGGCACTGATTGGAGCCATAGTGATGATGCTCATCGGTTCGCTTGCTTCGAGCAAGCAACCTATCACCTACCGACCAAGCAAACTCAGTCCATCCTCATTTTCGATGAGCTTGATCACCGTCCAGTGTCGAGCGGCTATCGGGCGGTCCATGACGATGACGGGTTTCTGGAAGAACTTGATGGCCGCCCGGGTTGGTCTAAGTATTGATATTAGCTTGAACGCTTCCACAAGCTCTGCCTCGACAGCGACCGAGGGCTAGCAATCCACCTATGATAGCGCTACTAGTGCACGCCAATTGTGAGCCGATGCCCATCATCGCGTTATAGCTGATGCAGAATTGATCCATCTGCCGACTTGGCGTTGCCCCCATAAGTATTCAGCCCAAAGTCAGACTTGCTGATGCTTTACGAAGTAGACACTTAGGTCAGCGAAATTTCGGCAGCTGGGTCAGCTCAGCATCAGCGGCAACAATATGACAACTTCGGGCTGGTCACGAACGATGACTTTTCCGTGATGGCCCCTGCCTGGCGCCCTCGAAAGCGGACGTTCACTGCAGCGAGATCATGACCGGTGGAGTCAGCCGCAGTGAGAGGAAGGCAGGATGTTTACGCGACTAGTTGAAGCCGAGGGGCGAGCGCAAGGTAGTCTTTGGGTATAGTCGCCAGTATTCGAGCAACGCGGGCATGAAGAAGCTTGCCAGAAAGCAACACTTCCAGCTTCTCAATACGCTCTTGGACTGCCCGAGCCCGATCCCACTGAACGCAGAATCTCTTAGTCGCTACTTTCTGCTCTACGCGTACAAGATGACGGTTGCGGTCGTAGGTGTAGCGCATCGTGACCTTACTCGAGGACTCCTCCTCGGCTGTCTCCGTGAACGTCAGCTCGAAGATCAATCCGGCAGAGGTCTTCCGTGCGGAGGACTCGACATACTCATCCTCAAAGAGGTTGTCGACCAATTCGCTCGGCTGAACACCACGAGTTACGTGAAGTGTTGTGAGCTCGTCAACAAGCGTTTTGATGGTTTCGAGACTCATTTCAGCATACCCCTAAGTTCAGCCATGATTACTTCGACATGCTCAATAGACCTGGACAGCGCGTTAGTGTCCCGTTCAGTGACCTTACCGAATTTCTTCACGAGCTTTGCGTTGATAAATCTCACCAGTATACCGTCGTTGGGCATGGTTGACTGAATCCCCACCAGGTGTCGGCTGAATTTCGGATAGAGGGTAGACGCTTTCTCGTCGATCCCTAGGTCGCTAAGCAGCGTAGCGACCTCATCCTGAGCCTTTTTTGTGAGTATCTCACGTAGTTGCTTGCGGGCGATTTCAGGCCGTTTCGCTACAAGATTGGGATCGATCGCCTGAGCAGCTTTCCTGGTTTCAGCATTGATGATGAGGCTCTTGAACTGCGCCAACGTGGCTTCATCGTAATCTGCGAGCGCAGACATGGCCTGCAGCTTTTGAGTCGCTATAGAGTCGATTTCAGCCCGCTTTTCGGAAAATATTTTGTTGAAATCCAGGTCATCAAGGTAAGAGTCTTGGTCGCTCACGAACGCATCAGATGAGGTGACACCGGCTAAGGAATGTTCTTTCCTCGTGTACTCTGTGTCGGTGATGGTGTACTCGCGCGTTCGTTGATGCTGGGCACGGTCGACTTCTTTCTGGAAAGAGCCCCACATCGAATCCAGACCAGTTTCCTCGTGATAAATCACTACCGCATTGTTGTCCACCTCAAATGCTGTGATCTCTTCAGCCGGGATTGCACGAAGCACACGGCCGATGATCTGCGCAAACGCGTTGATGCTGCGATAGGGACGGAACAAGGCAAGCACTGTGAGGTAGCGATGGTCATAGCCCTCCATGAGCATGTTCACGGAAATGACAACGTCGCACTCGTGGTTATCGATCGCCCGGAAGGCTGCATCAAGATCTGACTGCTCCATATCGCTGTGCACGATAGCCGCAGTCAGGCTCTTGGACTCGTACCAGGTCTGGAGGTCTACCGCATGTGAAATGCTGCACCCAACAGCAAGGATCTTATGCGGCACTTTTGGCGATACCTTACGTAGCTCGCTAAGATTGGCTATGCTTCGCTCAATCACATCCATAGAGCATTCAGGTGAGAGCGCTACGCTTCGTTCTAGCCACTCCTTGTCCTTCAAGGCAAGAACCTCTTCCTTAGACAGGCGAACATCCGGCTGCTCTGCCAAGGTAAAGTAGAGTTCGTGCGCATTGACGGTCTCTTTCCTCAACCACTTGACGTACCGATCCCGCATGACTTCGGAGAGAGGCGTTTCGTGGATCAGCTTTCCTGGGACTTCTTGTTTGTCACCACGGAAAGGGGTGCCAGTGATGAAAATCTTTTTGGCCTTCGCGAAATATCCAAGCGTTCTTTGCCACGTCTCTGCCGGGGCATGGTGACCCTCATCGATGATGATGAGATCGAAGAAGTCTCGCGACACGCGCTTGGTTAAGCACCCCGCCCGCTCGCTATGGATCTGCTGAATGTTTGAGAAGATGAAATGGCTCTGCTCCAAGCTAGAGGAGAGAGTCTTGGAGTTATACTCACAGATAACTGGAAGATCATCAGCACTGAAAATAATGTCCTGATTGATCCAGAAATTGTCTTCCAGAAGCTCTTGGGTCTTGCGGATGCTCTGCTTCGTTACGAGATTAGGCGTTACGATCAATACCCTGCCGTTGGCCAGCCCAAAGGGTACGATGGAGATCAGCCCACTTTTCCCGGTTCCGGTGGGCAGCACAATCAGCGCATCTTCGCCAGAGCTAGCGAAGTGATCCTGCGCCTTGATGTATGCCTCAATTTGGGGCGTACGCAGTTTGGTGTTGCCAAGAATGTTAGCCGCCGTTTCGAAAAAGTAATTCATAGCCAGTCGCGATTCCTATCGGCGGCGCGCGCCAAAGTGCCCGCATACTGAGCAAATGCTCGGTGACAGGCGAACAGAGGTATGAGGGGTTTAGGTGCAACAGAGCAGAGCATTGAAATATCCATATTTCGAGCTCGCCGTCATCAGGCTTCTGACAGCAGAGCATTTGGGCTATTAAGCATTGTAACCGACTTCAGTGGTCACGCTACGGATGCCTTGCCGACCTCTATATACCAAGCCACAGAAATGCACAGCCATATCCCGAGGATCGCTTCGCGTCCCGTACCCAAGGCAGTAGCCGTTACGGTAGTTCCGCACGTTCGGATCTGTGCGGGGTGCGGCAGGTAACTGCCGTCCCTACCGCGACCCCTCCAATGAAAATTCCAGTGGTTGTGGGCTTTTTAGGGAGAGGTCAGACTCCTTCTACCATGTGTTCGGTACCGCATTCGGCATGCAGGCATTCCTCGCAAAAAAATGCTGCTCGAAGTGTCCTGCACCGTCCGACACGCTCTGATAGGGTATGCGAGGCGGTGAGGGGCTCCTGCCCTCCGTTCGTTGCGAGTTAGCGGATTGAGAAAAGTGGATGACTCGAACCTTGCTCAGCGGATCAGCAATCACCTATCTGACGGTAAATGGAGAGCAATACCATGGAATATAATGCAGCGCGTGCTTTGGAGCTCCTGCGTTTAGGTTCGGGACGACTCGATGCTACCTTCCGGGATGGCCAAGAAGAAGCTATACGCCACATCGTCGAAGGTAAGGAGCGCTTGTTAGTCGTTCAAAAAACCGGCTGGGGTAAGAGCTTCGTATATTTCATTGCTACTAAGCTGCTAAGGGAGGCTGGCGCTGGACCCGCGTTACTGATCTCGCCATTACTAGCTTTGATGCGAAATCAGGTTGTAGCGGCAGAGCGAATGGGTGTGCGAGCGGCCACGATTAACTCAGACAACAGGGAGGATTGGGGTGCGATTGAAGGCCAGCTTATTGCTGGTGGCATTGATATCCTCCTGATATCGCCCGAACGCCTCGCTAATGAGCGTTTCCGTACCCAGGTTCTGGCGCTGGTCGCTGCACGAATCTCCCTGCTAGTTATCGATGAGGCGCATTGCATCTCCGATTGGGGGCACGACTTCCGCCCACACTATCGATTGCTGGAGCGGATGGTCAAAATTATGCCCCCCAACCTTCGTTTGCTTGCTACCACCGCCACGGCAAACAATCGGGTTATGGATGACTTAAAGGCGGTGCTTGGTCCCAACATTGAGGTTGTCTGTGGAGATCTCAATCGTGCATCGCTTTCGTTACAAACCATCCGCCTTCCTCGCCAAGAAGAGCGTCTTGCATGGCTTGCTGAACGGTTGGCCGCATTGAATGGGCACGGCATTATTTACACATTGACCGTGCGAGATGCTCTGCTAGTAGCGGGATGGTTGAAATCTCAAGGCTTTAACGTCGAAGCCTATACAGGGCAGACTGGTGATCGTCGGGAGGAATTTGAGCTTGCCCTGTCTAACAATGAAGTCAAGGCTCTTGTCGCGACACAGGCGTTGGGCATGGGTTATGACAAGCCCGATCTAGCATTTGTGATCCATTATCAGATGCCAGGTTCCGTGGTCGCCTACTACCAGCAAGTTGGTCGTGCGGGGCGTGCGTTAGATGCTGCCTACGGTGTGCTACTCAGTGGTGAGGAGGAGACTGAAATCACCGATTGGTTTATCCGTAGCGCTTTCCCGACGCAAGAGGAGGTCGCGGAGGTTCTAGGTGCGCTTGAAGATGCACCTGATGGTTTATCTGTCCCGGAGCTGCTCAGCAAAGTCAATTTGAGTAAGGGCCGGGTCGAAAAAACTGTGGCGTTGCTTTCTCTGGAGGCGCCAGCGCCTATAGCTAAACAAGGTGCTAAGTGGCAGCTTACCGCGGCAAACCTTAATCAAAGCTTTTGGGATCGCGCAGAGCGGCTTACTTCGTTGCGACAGGGTGAGCACCAACAAATGAGGGACTATGTCGGATTACCATTCGGCCAACATATGGCGTTTTTGATTGATGCACTGGACGGAGTCCCCGGTACGGTCAAGAAGCCAGCTCTACCTCCATTGCCCAGTACAGTGAGCGTTGGTTTGGTCAAAGCTGCGGTCGCCTTCCTGCGGCGTACGAATCTTCCCATCGAGCCTCGCAAAAAGTGGCCTGACGGCGGAATGCCGCTGTATGGCGTAAGGGGGCTTATTCCGGCCAATCGTCAAGCCCAGCCCGGTAAGGCTCTTTGTATATGGGGAGACGCCGGTTGGGGCAGAATTGTGCGAGATAATAGATATCTTGACGGCTATTTTTCCGATGAGCTTGTTCAGGCATGTGTCGAAATGATTAAAAACTGGGGGCCAACTCCCGCTCCGGAATGGGTTGTTGCGATTCCGTCTCTGAAGCATCCAGAGATCGTACCCAATTTTGCAAAAAGGCTAGCCAGTGCGTTAGGCCTACCTTTTTACAATGTTCTCGCGAAGACGGAGGACAGGCCGGAGCAAAAAACCATGGCAAACTCTACTCAGCAGGCCCGCAACATTGATGGGTCGCTTAAAATCGATCAGATAATTCACGCGGGACCGGTGCTCTTGGTTGACGACATCGTCAATTCTCGATGGACTCTAACTGTCGCAGCTTGGCTGTTACGAGAAGCCGGTTGCGATGAGGTTTGGCCTATGGCCCTTTCACTAACTGGCCACGATGAATGATGTCACCTCTTTCACCCAATACGCAGGCGATACTGTTGCTTACGGCACCACTAATTGTTGGACGTGGCGTGCAATCGCCAGACCTACTATCGCCTGCCGAATACAAGCGTTTAGCTAGTCATTTACACCAGATCCAGAAACAACCTGCCGATCTTCTTACCGCGGAATCCACTGAGATTCTTCGTTTATGTCGGCCAATAGCAGATGAAAGTCGACTACAACGGCTGCTGGGACGGGGCTTCTTGTTGAGCCAGGTAGTCGAGCGGTGGCAGACACGGGCTATCTGGGTCATTAGTCGAGCTGACCCTGAGTATCCGCGACGTCTCAAAGCTCGTCTTCGTGCTGATGCGCCAGCAGTGCTCTACGGGTGTGGAGATATTTCGCTGCTTGAATCGGGTGGGCTCGCTGTCGTCGGGTCGAGGAAAATCGACGACGCATTAGTCGACTACACCATGTCCATCGGAGGGCTGGCAGCTTGTGCCAACAGAACACTTATATCGGGCGGGGCTAGGGGGGCTGATCTGGCTGCAATGCGGGGTGCATTGCAGTCGGGTGGCAAGGTCATTGGTGTTCTAGCGGAAAACTTAGAGCGAACTGCCATGAGTCGTGAGGAAAGGAATTCCTTGCGTGATGGAAAATTAGTTCTTGTTTCTGCTTATGATCCTAATGCCGGCTTCAACGTTGGTCATGCTATGCAGCGTAATAAACTCATTTATGCGCTGGCCGATGCATCCTTGGTCGTGAACACGGACCATAACAAAGGCGGGACATGGGCTGGTGCTGTGGAGCAGCTGGATAAGCTCCGGTATGTGCCTGTATTTATTCGATCAACGGGTGAGCCCTCTACCGGCCTTGATGCTTTGGGTAATCGGGGGGCTATACTTTGGCCGAATCCTCAGGATGTCGAAGCCTTTAACCAAATATTTGCGATCAAGGTTTCTAGCACAGACGCGCCTCAGCAACCAAAACTCTCAATATCGTCCGCTGATGAAATAGAGAGCTTGTCGGTGTCTGAGCCAATGACAGAGTCGCAGACTTCGTTAGAAGCGTCTTGTGAACCTCTACTTCCTATAAGTAATTGCGTCGGCAGAGATGCTGTTGAGCCAACGTTGAAAGTTGTGTCTGAAGTAATGGATTCCTTCCCAAGGGTACAAGTGGATCACGCGGATTTACTTTTTGCTACGGTAAGAGATCTGATTAAAAAGCTACTGTTAACCCCGACAAAAGATGCTGATATTGCTGCGGCTTTAGACGTGACGAATGGGCAGGCAAAGGCATGGCTTCAGCGCCTTGTTGAAGAGGGTGTTATCGAAAAGCAAAAAAAACCTGTGGGCTACGTGGTTAAGCGATCTGAGTTGTTTAAGTAGCGTTCTAGGTGGTTATGCACCCTAGCCAACTCGGTCTTTGTGCCGGCGAGCTTATCCATGGGCTCGATGGGGAACCAGATGGCGTCGATGCGGATCATTTGGCAAGCTCACGCACAAAGCGTGCGCATCACTCAGGATGGGAAATTGTCATTTGACCGTGATTGATAGTTCGCCAACGAGTATCTCAATGACCGCCAGTGCCCTAGTCCGCCATTTAGGCGAAGCCTTCAACGGAACAAACGCAGGCGATAAGGGCGATCGCGTCCGCGTAGAAATACGCGGACATCATCGTCCCTAATGCTGGAGTCCGGAAGGTGTGTTCCCGGAACGCCTGCGCATATCCAAATATATCCTGTCGACTATAATTTATAGTCAACAGGATATATTTGGATATTTCCGCTGGTAGCTAAGCATCAGCACTGCAACGCTACGCTTGCGTTCACAAGCCAAGGATCGCGCCACACCGTCATAGTGCGCTCGTGCAATCAACTCTGGTGGTAATGGCAGAGCAGTTTAGCGGCCAGCGTTTAATCCAGAGATGAAAGGCAGCAAGTCAGGTAGCTGCCGCGAGCGAGTTTGTGGTCATCGGGTAGCTCCGACATGCCCCGTATCTCGTCATAGCATGAAGACCTGAAACCTGAGGACAACTATTTCAGAACTGGACGCTCGGTAAAATAAGCTGCAATCAGCTGCTTGCGCATCCCTTTGAGATAGGAATTGAGGACCGCTAACCAGAATAGGTTTTTGGCTCGGGTAACTGCTACATCTCAGTTAACGAGCTAGTGTTTTTTTGTTGGAATTCCTTCCGGTGCCTCGAGGCTACCAGCAAGTAGTCCGACAGGCTCCTCAAGCTCCGTCTGCGCCGAGACACGCAGAAAACGCTGGCCGGCGTCCGGTTTTGAAGCCAGTATGGTCCGGGCCTCGCGAATGAACTGATCGCGCATACGCCATTTGTCAGTTTTAGCCTTACGACGTCCCTTCATTTGCATCCTCGCAAGTCAGGTTCACTGATGCCGCTTATCATCCGCCTAAGACATCCACCAGAGTCCTGAAGAAGCCATCTCTGACAACGATACCAAGATCGTTGAAGGATGAATTTTCAAAGGCATTCTAAACTCAAGAAGAAACCCAGAGCAGAACGGCGTCGTAGCCTAGAAATAGCGTGTATTGGCAGCCTCAAAATATGATGCGTACCAGAATCGCCATCTAAAAAACTCACCTCCGGCGGCATCATCCCAAAATGAGACCGCTGACCGACCGAGCAGTAGTCTAGTAAAATCAGGTAAATGAGCAAACGGATAACGATCAAGTTGAATAGCCGGCTTATGCGCCTGCAGCACTGACACGGAAGGCCGATTACGGAATATTTGATGAAGATTTTCACACCTTTCCCTGGAGAGTACGTAGCGTCGGCACTGCAGAGAGGGAATGAGATGCTGGGCCTCAAAAATCTGACTGAGAAAGATTTCTACATAAAACCAGTGCCGAGAAAAGGATTCGGTTACGCCCTTGGGGATAAATGTGAATGGCGAAACCATGCCATCTTTCAATTCCCTCACTTCTTCACAGAGCGGCACGTTTCTGAAGAAGTTCTTCAGAACTTCACTTTATACCCCCTGACTACAGCACTTGGGCGCACCAGAGCAGATATAGTTGTGACCCCACGGGAGTGGAAGAAAATTTGCCCAAGTTGCGTATTAGAGGATTTTGAAAGCTATGGCACAGCATACGTTCACCGTAGGCATGTCCCCGCGTCCGTTCGAGTCTGCAGCATTCATAATCTAAAACTGATGGATACATGTACCACATGCTCAATGCCTATGAATAAACATCAGCTTTCAAAACTCGGGGTGTGCAGCCGAAAATATCAGTTTAAGTTCGTGGAATCTGACTCGTTTAGCCTAGCTTACTCAAAGTTTATAGCCGATTTATTGAAATATGATGGACCCACCACTAAGTCGCATCAGGCCGACTGGGCGATTTTTAGCAGTATTCGTTTAAAATATGGAACCGAAATAAGACAAGATGATGAGTTCATCCCCAATTTTATAAAAAGTGAGTTTGGCGTAGACGTCAAACATCCTGCTAGGACCTATTCAGACAACAATTACACCATACTTGCATTTCTCGGCTGCGAGACTGCTGAAAGATATCTTAACCTGATTTTCAAGACGGAAGAATCTTCTCGACTGGGAAAAGATTTAAAATCTTTATATTATGGACTCTAACGCGCAGCATCAGTCACGAGAAATTCAAACGTGAGAGAGAATGTGTAGCACCTCCTCAACAGTAACATGAGGCACCCTGATTCCGGCACACCGGTATACAACGCTAACAGAGCTTTGCTCAGGTAGAAGATAACGCCTCACCGCCCAGTTGATTTTACGAATTTGATAGTCATGGTTCGATTCAAGCATATCCGTCATCAGAAAGGTGCTGATAGGAAATTTATTAGGTATTTTCAAAAACTCACGGCTACGAGCAACTTTCCTCCCCAAAGCCGCGCGGTTAATCTTTTGGGGCTTTTCTTGTGTAGAAAGAATCTGGTCCCTCGCTATTAGCAGCTCTCGAGCAAGAGCCAGGTCCCTCGCATCCCAATCGACTAATTCTGGCCTTGATCGGGTGAAAGGATGCGCAGACACGTACTCGGCTAACCATCCTCTATCATGACGGTACAGCCACATATAGCCAGGCTTTTCATGGCATTTCATGCTGAGGCTGCTTGAGAAAGCTGCCCGACGCGCCTGGACTTCGGCGTGATCAAAAGTGGCACCTGGGTCATCGCCTTTACGTGCTTCTTTGTTGCAAGTATGAGCTTGAGCATCGAAAGCTCTGAGCTGCTCAAGGTCTGCCTTAAGGAGCCAACAAAGAAAGTAAAATTTCAAAGGCTGTATGACCCTCTGTCGGGGGCGCAAGACTGTAAATACCCAGTCACAGGAGTGGCAGATCTCTTGAAACTCATTAGCGAGAGGGTTAAGTAAAAGAGTCGAATTCAAAAAAGCCCGTAAAGCCTGCTCTCTAATCCTGCCGGACTTGAGAAATCCCATCTCCTCCAACCGGTGTCCCAAGAAGTTACCAGCCAGGAGCCTCTGCATATCCGTAGGATGATTGAGAGCCCAGAACTGCATCTCACTTACGATATCAACTGCAGATGCGGCAGGAGTCTCCATGATCTGCGAACCTACTGCCTCTCCCGGAAGCAGCATGCAACGCCAATCGGCTCCATTCGGAAATGTAATCGCGCGGAGTGCCTTCCCATGAAGGGGGCAAACACAACTGCCCATCGCTTGGTGAATACGGTGCCAGTAGGCCGAGCCGCAATTGCGACGGTCTTCAGTAACGCAGCTTTCGCAATACCGGAAGGACGCATGCTTGAGGAAACCTGACGCTGTGAGGCCTAAGCTCATCTTCAGACCAGTTCCGGAATCACCAGCCATCGCGATTCGCGCGGCACTGCGCTTCGCTTCACTCAAAAAAGGTTCGTAGAGAGGGAAAAGCGTAAAATTATTAATTAGCTCGTGCACCGAATATGCCCAGGCTAACTCCTTAGATAAGGTTCCCAAGCAGCATGGCAGGATTGAGCCGCAAGTCCGAGAGTACACGCCAAATAAATCCTGGCTTGTCCGACGATAACTGTGGTTTGCCGATAGTCTGTGATAGCGCACCGCTAGGCTGTAGAGCAACTCATCGGGAAACGGCTGAGGAAAACAATGCAAGCGCTCCATTGACTTGGGCTCCCGCGATTCATATCACCAGGCAGAGTCCGGATCCACCCAGCCACGCTGTTTAAGTTGCGCCTCCACATCATCGCCTTTAGAAAAGTGGGCGCTTGGGAGTTTCTCGTTGGCAACTGGAACTACTGGCTTACGGACCGACTGCACAGCCTGTATTTCAATATGCTCGACGGGTGCAATCGCTGCTTGGGCAATGAGAGAAAGGTGAGTTCTATCGGCACGGCGCGCCAGATCGTAATTCATCATCTGCGCGATCTGGTCCTTTGTAGGCATCATGTCCTCGAAATCAGCGATCTGCAATGGGTCACCGCTCCGGAGTGCCTCAACGGGCTTATGGAGGAGCCTCATCTGATTGTCGTACACCTGCTGAAGTAACGCTGGTGAGATAGAGTCGATGCCCTCCCAGATTGCGTGACGCTGAGAAAGCATTAGGAGTTTGGCTAAAAAGTCAGTGTTTCCTTGGGTGAGATCGTAGATTTTGGAAAGCAGCCGCCCCGTCAACGGGGCGGGATTTTTGGTCCAGTCGTAAGCCCAGAGTTGGGACACCAAGTGCGCCCAAAATGGATCATCCTCGGAGAATCTGTCAAAAGCGATCGGCCCCATTCCCGCCGCACGGCGAGCATTTCGTAATACACCCGAAAACAGCGGAAGCATTGCATTTGTGCCGACATAGACCAGTGGGACGCCCGCGTCATTCGATAGTGTCACGAAGAAATTGAGCAGCTTTTCACGATCCTGGCCGCCTCGAGACGAGCAAAGGTGCTGCATTTCATCAATGATAAGCGCGCCAATAGAAAAGGTTTTGCACAGTTGACTGATGTTTTGAAGCATGACACTGATGCTGCGACCAGTAGAGCCTCTGCTGGAATATTTCTCGACGCCTAATGCCGCATCCAACGAAGAGAAGAAAGCCGCACAAAACCCCCGTAACGAGCCATCGTGCGGACATTCGATCTTGAGCCACACCACCTGCGTCTCAATGAATATCTGCTCCTTGTATTTACTATGGCTGATCACCTGTGGATAAAGTTTGGCAATGGCGTTGAGTGCGGTCGTTTTGCCCATTCCGCTCAACCCGATCAGGGTCATTGTTTCTGCGGTGGACATAAATCCGTGCCCTTTGATTTCCGCAGAAGAAGGCAATCGGTGCCTTACGGTGGACGCATGCAAAGGATTGCGTCCGGTGTACCCGTACCGAATCAACTGACTGAACAAATCCTCCAGTCGCAGGTGGATTTCAAATGGTACGACGACGTCCTTCAGCCTGTTAATCCCATGGCCACGAAGTTTCGGGTCCATCGCCCTTTCCGTCTCATTAGGCCGTGCAGGGGTGTTTCCGATGCGTCTGACGACATCAACATCCGACAGAATCTTGGGGAGGCACTCAATCAGGGGATTACCATCGTATTGAGGCATGCCAGTCGAGACGTACTCAGCAGGCGCAAAACTGAAGTCACTCATGATTGGCCTCGTTATCCGCGTTGATCACCAGTTTCAGAAAAGCAGCGCTCCTGCCCGAAACAGGTTTCTCGACTACTGGATTTGAAATTTCAACTGCGTCTGGCGAGTTATTTACAAGTCGGAGTTGATTTAGATCAGCGGTATGCAAGTCACGCTCATTCTGAGTTTCTGTGGCACGCTTCGAACGCTTGTCACGCTTAAACTCAGCGTCTGATTCTGGGTTGCCTTGGGCCCTCCGTTTAGCTTTCGCCCGGTTAAGGATTTCCTCCTGACGACTCTGGAGGAGTGCTCCAGTGGCAGCATCTTCATATCGGGCGTCAGGCGAGACTTGGTTCAAAATCTTGATCATATCGAGGACCTCCTCCATCCGAAGCCCAGCATACTTAGCACGGTGCTGCGGTACGATGGTCAACGGCTCGAAACCGGCCTCAGATTTGATCCAGCAATTCTCGATCGAGTTTGGATCGTAAAAAACCCTGACGTACCTGGTTTTGAAATTGTGAGAGCGTTCCAACCACTCTGAACGGATAGCCGTTTCACACGTGTACTGCACGCCTTGAAAACTGATACCGCCTCGGCCGATGCGACACTCCTGCGAGGGCAACAACGCAATCTTCAGCTCCGCAGGCGACACGACTTTCGAATTCAGAAGATTGTTTGCCATAGACCAGTTCCACATAGCTATCGGAGTGGGCTCTACTTCCGCAGCGATCATCTCCCGGCTCAGAAGATGAGGGACGCGAAGGCTCTTGTTGTGAGCCAGAACACCGACGATGACCATTTCAGTAAACTCATCGATATCGAAGATGGCGTCCAGCTGGTAGTCACGATCACCACGCTCCATTTTGCGAGCATCTACGCCGCCCGGGGAAAATTTCAAGTCCAGCTTTTCGTTGATCAGGCGAAACCGGCTCTCAATGATACTTTTCCAGTCCGGCCGAAACGGTGGCAAAATCTTGAGGACCGTACCTAAGGTCTTTGTCATCGTCTCCCCAGCTTCACTGAGCAGCTCGGCTCGATCTGCGACAATTTCAACTGGCAGGTGGGCGCACGGCCAGTCACCCTCATCAATCTCAATGTTGTAGCGCTTGCAAAAATCTTTCTTGGCAGTGCAGGCGTTGTAGATGGCATGCCTAGCGCCATTCCAACTGGGTCCCTCAAGACCGACATGAACGCCTACAATCATCCTGGTGAACGTATCGACCACTACATACAACACTGGCCTGCCAATAAGCCACAGCCGATTGACTCGATGGACCAGATATACATCAGCAATGGTCGAGTCGATTTCGTACCGATGGCCGGCACCGACCAAACCCTCCGAGGCAGACCCGACTAGCGGACGATGGTCTTTGTTGTAACGGATTGCACCGCCACGAGTCTTCAACCTATAGAGTTCATCAAAAAACAGTTTTCCATGATGATTCAGTTGGTGGATGGAGGGATAGCTGCCGCGTATCAGGTTTCCTTTTGAACCATCGGACTTGATCGACCTATAAAATTTATCGAGCATCCATTCATGCGCTCTCTTTAGGCTGCCACACCTGCCACTGGCAACGCGACCATAAGCCAGGCGGATATGCCCCATGTGTCGCGCTTCGAGCAAAATTGCGCCACCATCGTCCACTACTACGCCACGATATTTAAGCGGTCGGCCAGGAACTATACCGGAGGCACGGTTTTTTGATTTCCCAGGCCCTCCACATGCACTTGTATTCCATAAAAAAGCGTTACGTGTCTGCCCCATGCTCCAATACCGATAAAGCAGGCGATAAATTTGTTTTCGGTCTACCCCCATCACCAGCGCATGATTAGCAACGAGAGCTCCAAAGTTAGACGTTAAAATATCGAGTGGAACCTGACCCTCCACTAAACCACGTACCAGTCCCCAATTCTTTTCCCTGCTTATTTTTTCATTCTCTCCAATCTCATCATCGCTTCGAAGCAGATGCATGGGCACCATTTCAAGATTGAGCACCGCCGCACCATTATTTATCTCTTCAACTAAAAGCGACCTTTCAACGCGCCAAGGCTTAGATGGATTCGTTCCCAATTCAATAACTAAAACAAAATCATCCCTTATGCCTAAAACCCTAACTGGTTTCTTCAGAAGCCCAGAGCTCTCACCTGGAGAAACAATACTGTTAACGCCCAGACTAAGCATGGCGGGGTACCTCAATTTTTGGTGTAACGGAAAAGGACGACTCACTAACCCAGACGCGCAAAGGCTCGGATAAGCTTATCAACCTAGTAGTTAGGTCCGTCTTAAGCCTACCCGTCCATAAAAGATGATGGAACAGCCGCTTAACACCCATATATTCGATAAAAATTGACCTTGAAGCTTTTTCTAACAGTGCTTTTAAGGGCAATTGATCAGTCGCACATCCAGCTATATATTCTAACAGGCTATTGACATTCTTATCCGTAGGCAAAGAAGGATTGATATGTGCATAACTTCTAAGAATAGTTAAGTTTTTTATTTTTATTTGCGAAAGATTTTCATGGAAAACAAGTTTCCATTCTACCTTCCTCATAGCCCAGTACTTTGCTTCGATTTCAAGCTTTTCTGCCATCCGATTCCGCTCCCTGATACCGGCTTCCTCAAACTCCTTTCGATACTTTACAGAACGCGCGGCCAGCCTTTCTTCGCCCTCTGAATCTATGAAAGTGATAAGAAAGTCTGTAGTCATAACGACAGGGACCTGAGTACCCGGGTAGACAGGGTGACGGAAGTTCAGACTCGAAGCGATCGCTTGAGTTTCAGCTTGTGTTAAAAGCGGAAATTGCTCGCGAACGTCGATGATAGAGGGATCCTGCTCAAGGATCAGATGATAGTCACGCTCAGCGTTGGATAGCAGGTGATGGCTGCGATGGAATTTCACTCCCGGCACAAGGTGAGACACGCCCCTCGATTGTATATCCCAAATCTTGATCCAGGGTTCATAGGATTCTCTTACGCCGGAGCCACGGCCTGATTTGATTTTTCTATCAATCTTCCGCTGAGTCATCAGTCTGGATGCAGCAGGTTTTCTTGGTGCAACGGGCGCAGATGTCATTTCACGAGTCGCTCATTGTTAGGCGACCCCCTCGATCAGAACGGCACAGGGCATGTGGCGTGGGGAACTCATGAGCGGGTTTAGCCAGGACAGAAGTGACAGTGGCGAGGTAGATAATGAGCCGTTATTCCTGAACCTGCCACTACCCCGGCAAAAGCGCCGGGATAGAGCCTTGTGACACACTTTAACGACTTGTGACAACCTTTATTATTGTGTGACAACCTTTATTCTTTGGAAACAGAAGGGCGCTCAAGGCGCGTGCCGTATTACTCCACCGTCACCGACTTCGCCAGGTTGCGCGGCTGGTCAACGTCAGTGCCCTTGAGCACGGCGACGTAGTAAGACAGCAGTTGCAGCGGGATGGTGTAGAGAATCGGCGACAGGGTGTCGTTGATGTGCGGCATGTTGATGACGTGAGTGCCTTCACCATTGGTCATGCCTGCTTTCTCGTCGGCGAATACCACCAACTGGCCGCCACGGGCACGTACTTCCTGCAGGTTGGACTTGAGCTTTTCCAGCAGTTCGTTGTTTGGCGCGACCGTGACGACTGGCATGTCGTCATCCACCAGGGCCAATGGACCGTGCTTGAGCTCGCCGGCCGGGTAGGCTTCGGCGTGGATGTACGAGATTTCCTTGAGTTTGAGCGAGCCTTCCATTGCCACCGGGTATTGCGCGCCACGGCCGAGGAACAGGGTGTGGTTTTTGTCGGCGAACAGCTCGGCGACTTTTTCCACGATACTGTCCATGGCCAGGGCCTCACCCAGGCGGGTTGGCAGGCGGCGCAGTTCTTCGACCAGGGTGGCTTCAACACCTGCGGCGAGGGTGCCACGTACTTGGCCCAGGGACAGGGTGAGCAACAACAGGCCGACCAGCTGGGTGGTGAAGGCTTTGGTGGAGGCCACGCCGATTTCGCGACCGGCCTGGGTCAGCAGGGTCAGGTCGGATTCGCGCACCAGGGAACTGATGCTGACGTTGCAGATCGCCAGGCTGGCGAGGAAGCCCAGCTCCTTGGCGTTACGCAAGGCGGCCAAGGTATCGGCGGTTTCTCCCGACTGCGAGATGGTCACGAACAGGGTGTCAGGCTGGACCACAACTTTGCGGTAGCGGAACTCGCTGGCCACTTCGACCTGGCATGGGATGCCGGCCAGTTCTTCCAGCCAGTAACGGGCAACCATGCCGGCGTGGTAGCTGGTGCCGCAAGCCACGATCTGCACATTGCGCACTTTGGCGAACAACTCGGCGGCTTGTGGGCCAAAGGCGTTGACCAACACTTGCTTGTCGCCCAGACGACCCTCCAGGGTGCGCTGCACCACGGCCGGTTGCTCGTGGATTTCCTTGAGCATGAAGTGGCGGTATTCGCCTTTGTCGGCGGCTTCGGCGCCGTCGCGGTATTGCACAGCTTCACGCTCGACAGACTGACCGTTAACGTCCCAGATCTGCACGCTTTCACGGCGGATGTCGGCAATATCGCCTTCTTCCAGGTACATGAAGCGGTCGGTGACCTGGCGCAGGGCCAACTGGTCGGAGGCGAGGAAGTTTTCCCCCAGCCCCAGGCCGATCACCAACGGGCTGCCACTGCGGGCGGCAACCACGCGATCGGGCTGGGTGGCGCTGACCACGGCCAGACCGTATGCGCCGTGCAGTTCTTTTACGGTGGCTTTGAGGGCGACCGTCAGGTCGCCCAGGTCTTTGAGCTTGTGATTCAGCAGGTGGGCGATGACTTCGGTGTCGGTGTCCGACGTGAATACGTAGCCCAGGCCCTTGAGTTGCTCACGCAGCACTTCATGGTTTTCGATGATGCCGTTGTGCACCACCGCCAGGTCGCCGGAAAAGTGTGGGTGGGCGTTGCGTTCGCACGGCGCACCGTGGGTAGCCCAACGGGTGTGGGCGATGCCCAGACGGCCAACCAACGGCTCACCGGCCAGGGCTTGCTCCAGTTCACTGACCTTGCCCGGGCGACGCATGCGCTCAAGCTTGCCGGCGTTGGAGAAGACGGCCACACCGGCGCTGTCGTAGCCACGGTATTCCAGGCGTTTGAGGCCTTCGAGCAGGATGGGAGTGATGTTGCGTTCAGCGACTGCGCCTACGATGCCACACATGGTGTTTCTCCTAGATGATTGCCGCGCATATAAGCGTAATGCCGCGGGCTTGGATCTGGTCGCGGGCCTCAAGCGGCAGGCGATCATCGGTGATAAGGGTATGGACGCTGCTCCAGGGCAGTTCCAGGTTGGGAATCTTGCGACCGATCTTGTCGGATTCGACCATCACCACCACTTCACGGGCGACCTCGGCCATTACGCGGCTAAGGCCCAGCAGTTCGTTGAAGGTGGTGGTACCGCGCTGCAGATCGATGCCGTCGGCGCCGATAAACAGTTGATCAAAATCATAGGAACGCAGCACTTGCTCGGCGACCTGGCCTTGGAACGAGTCCGAATGCGGGTCCCAGGTGCCGCCGGTCATCAACAGCACCGGCTCGTGCTCCAGCTCGCTCAAGGCGCGGGCCACGTGCAGGGAGTTGGTCATCACCACCAGGCCTGGCTGGTGGCCCAGTTCGGGGATCATCGCGGCGGTGGTGCTGCCGCTGTCGATGATGATGCGCGCGTGTTCGCGCAGGCGCATCACGGCGGCACGGGCGATGGCGCGCTTGTAGATCGAGATGGGTTGGGCGGCGTCGCCGACCAGTTCCTGGGGCATGGTAATTGCGCCACCGTAACGGCGTAGCAGCAGGCCGTTGCTTTCGAGGGCAGCCAAGTCCTTGCGGATGGTCACTTCCGACGTTTCGAAACGCTTGGCCAATTCGTCCACGCTGACTTCGCCCTGTTCATTGAGCAAGGTCAGGATGTTGTGGCGCCGTTGAGGGGTATTTCGTTTCGACATGGTGATGGTAAGTTTCGTTTCGAAAGATAACGAAGGCAATCAAAACCTATTGGCGAAACGTCGTCAAGTGGGGCGTACACAATTTTTAGATCAACACAAAACCAATGTGGGAGCGGGCTTGCTTGCGAATGCGGAGTGTCAGTCACGGGAGATGTTGACTGAACGACCGCATTCGCGAGCAAGCCCGCGCACATTGGATATTTATCGCTGATCAGCGTGTGGATAACTCAGGTCTTTTTGATTTTGACCGGGCGTTTCCAGCCATCAATGTTGCGCTGGCGGGCACGTGCGACAGCCAGTTGGGACTTATCCACATCCTGGTTGATGGTTGAGCCCGCGGCTGTGCTGGCGCCATCGTCGAGGGTAACCGGAGCGACCAACGAATTATTTGAACCGATAAATACATCCGCACCAATGCTGGTCTGGTGCTTATTGGCGCCATCGTAGTTGCAGGTGATGGTGCCGGCACCGATGTTAGTTCGCGCACCTACGGTGGCATCACCTAAGTAGGTCAGGTGTCCGACTTTGGCTTCGTCGTCCAACTTGGCGTTTTTCAATTCAACAAAGTTACCCACATGGGCTTTAACTCCCAATACGCTTCCTGGACGTAACCGCGCAAACGGCCCAGCATCGCTGCCCTCGCCCATCAAAGCGCCGTCGATATGGCTGTTGGCCTTGACCACCGCGCCTTTGCGCAGGGTGCTGTCCTTGATCACGCAGTTCGGGCCAATCACCACCTCGTCTTCGATGATCACTCGGCCTTCGAGGATCACGTTGATGTCGATCAGCACGTCACGGCCGACAGTGACTTCGCCACGCACATCAAAGCGCGCCGGGTCGCGCAGGGTCACACCCTGGGCCATCAGGCGGCGGCCTTCGCGCAGTTGATAGTGACGTTCAAGCTCTGCAAGCTGCTTGCGGTCATTGGCGCCCTGCACTTCCATCGGGTCGTGGGGCTGTTCGGTAGCCACCAGCAGGCCATCGCTCACGGCCATCTCGATGACGTCGGTGAGGTAGTACTCGCCCTGGGCGTTGTTGTTCGACAGACGGCTCATCCAGTCGGCGAGCTTATTGGCAGGGACCGCCAGAATCCCGGTATTGCCTTCGGTAATGGCGCGCTGAGTTTCGCTGGCATCCTTGTGCTCAACGATAGCCGCGACCTTACCGTCGGCATTGCGCACGATGCGCCCGTAGCCGGTAGGGTCATCCAGTTCAACGGTCAGCAGACCCATCTGGCCTGGCACGACATGCTTGAGCAGGCGTTGCAGGGTTTCCACTTCAATCAACGGTACGTCGCCGTACAGGATCAGCACGGTGTCGGCACTGATGAAGGGCACGGCTTGTGCGGTGGCATGGCCGGTGCCGAGTTGTTTGTCCTGCAAAACGAAATTCAGGTCATCCGCGGCCAGGCGTTCACGGACCACATCGGCACCGTGGCCAATCACCACGTGGATGCGTTGCGGGTCGAGTTGCCGGGCGCTGTGGATAACATGGCCAAGCATGGAATTGCCGGCCACCGGGTGCAGCACTTTGGGCAAGGCCGAACGCATACGGGTGCCCTGGCCAGCGGCGAGAATGACGATTTCAAGAGACATGAGTGGCTACCAATCCTGGGCGGTCCGACTTCAGACCAGAGAAGTGTTTTGCAAAAAAAGAAAAAGGGTAGCCGAGGCTACCCTTTTTAATCAATCGCGCATAAAGCATGACGGCATGGCCGCTTACTTCTTGCGGATCTGCTGGAGCGTGCGCAGCTGAGCTGCAGCCTCGGCCAGACGTACAGCAGCAGCGCTGTAGTCGAAGTCGGCACCCTTTTCGTTCAGGGCCTTCTCGGCAGCCTTGACGGCTTCCTGAGCGGAGGCTTCATCCAGGTCGCCAGCACGTTGCACGGTGTCGGCAAGTACCTTGACCATGTTCGGCTGAACCTCGAGGAAACCACCGGAGATGTAAAACACCTCACGTTCCCCGCCTTGCTTGGTCAGCGTGATCGGACCTGGTTTCAAGCTTGTGATCAGCGGGGCATGACCCATGGCGATACCAAGATCACCCAGGTCGCCGTGCGCTGTAACAAACTCGACCAGACCGGAGAAAATTTCCCCTTCCGCGCTGACGATATCGCAATGGACTGTCATAGCCATCTGATTGCCTCAACCTGATGAGCGCCCGTTTCCGGGCGCCTGGATTACAGTTTCTTGGCTTTCTCGATCGCTTCTTCGATGCCGCCGACCATGTAGAACGCTTGTTCTGGCAGGTGGTCGTAGTCACCGTTGAGGATGCCTTTGAAGCCAGCAATGGTGTCTTTCAGGGAAACGTATTTACCCGAAGCACCGGTGAAGACTTCAGCCACGAAGAACGGCTGCGACAAGAAGCGTTGGATCTTACGAGCACGGTTTACCAACTGCTTATCGGTTTCCGACAGCTCGTCCATACCCAGGATCGCAATGATGTCCTTCAGTTCTTTGTAACGCTGCAGCACGTACTGAACGCCGCGAGCGGTATCGTAGTGCTCCTGGCCGATCACGTTCGGGTCCAGCTGGCGCGAAGTCGAGTCGAGTGGATCGACCGCTGGGTAGATACCCAGGGAAGCGATGTCACGGGACAGAACGACGGTGGCGTCCAAGTGGGCGAAGGTGGTCGCAGGCGACGGGTCGGTCAAGTCATCCGCAGGTACGTATACCGCTTGGATCGAAGTGATCGAACCTTCCTTGGTCGAAGTGATACGTTCTTGCAGAACGCCCATCTCTTCAGCCAGGGTCGGCTGGTAGCCTACTGCGGAAGGCATACGGCCCAGCAGTGCGGATACTTCAGTACCGGCCAAGGTGTAACGGTAGATGTTGTCGACGAACAGCAGAACGTCGTTACCTTCGTCACGGAACTTCTCGGCCATGGTCAGGCCAGTCAGTGCTACGCGCAGACGGTTACCCGGCGGCTCGTTCATCTGACCGTAAACCAGTGCCACTTTGTCCAGAACGTTGGAGTCCTTCATCTCGTGGTAGAAGTCGTTACCCTCACGGGTACGCTCACCCACACCGGCGAACACGGAATAACCGCTGTGCTCGATGGCGATGTTACGGATCAGTTCCATCATGTTTACGGTCTTGCCTACACCGGCACCACCGAACAGACCGACTTTACCGCCTTTGGCGAACGGGCAAACCAGGTCGATAACCTTGATGCCGGTTTCCAGCAGGTCGTTGCCGCCAGCTTGTTCGGCGAACGAAGGTGCTGGACGGTGAATGCCCCAACGCTCTTCGGTGTCGATCGGGCCAGCTTCGTCAATCGGGTTGCCCAGTACGTCCATGATCCGGCCCAGGGTCGCTTTACCGACCGGTACGGAGATGGCTGCGCCAGAGTCGATTACGTCCAGACCGCGCTTCAAGCCTTCGGTGGAACCCATCGCAATGGTACGAACTACGCCGTCGCCCAGCTGCTGCTGAACTTCCAGAGTAGTTTCCGCGCCTTGTACTTTCAGCGCGTTGTAGATGCTCGGTACGCTGTCGCGTGGAAATTCCACGTCGATAACGGCGCCGATGATTTGAACGATACGTCCGCTACTCATAGCTGGATCCTCTGAATATTTGAACCGTTAAACCGCGGCAGCGCCGCCGACGATTTCCGAGATCTCTTGGGTGATCGCAGCCTGACGCGCCTTGTTGTAGATCAGCTGCAAATCGCTGATCAGATCACCGGCGTTATCGGTAGCGTTTTTCATCGCGATCATCCGCGCTGCTTGTTCAGCTGCGTTGTTCTCGACCACCGCCTGGTACACCTGCGACTCCACGTAGCGCACCATCAAGCCGTCAAGCAGCTCTTTGGCGTCTGGTTCGTAGAGGTAGTCCCAGTGGTGCTTGAGTTCCTGATCCGGAGTCGCCACCAGTGGAATCAATTGCTCCACGGTTGGCTGCTGGGTCATGGTGTTGATGAACTTGTTGGATACCACGGAGAGGCGGTCAATCCGGCCTTCCAGGTATGCATCCAGCATCACCTTCACACTGCCGATCAAATCATTGATCGACGGCTCTTCACCCAGGTGGCTGATAGCTGCAACGACGTTACCGCCGAAGTTGCGGAAAAAGGCCGCACCCTTGCTACCAACAACACACAGATCGATCTCGACGCCGTTTTCGCGGTTTACCGCCATGTCCTTGACCAGGGCCTTGAACAGGTTGGTATTCAGACCACCGCACAAACCACGGTCACTGCTCACAACCACATAACCGACGCGCTTGACTTCACGCTCGATCATGAATGGGTGGCGGTATTCCGGGTTGGCGTTGGCCAAATGCCCAATTACCTGGCGGATACGCTCCGCATAAGGACGGCTAGCAGCCATACGCATTTGTGCCTTGCGCATTTTGCTGACCGCCACTTTTTCCATGGCGCTGGTAATCTTTTGCGTGCTTTTGATGCTCGCAATCTTACTGCGAATCTCTTTTGCGCCTGCCATGTAACACCTATCAGGTTAGCAAGCGGGAGCCTTGCGGCTCCCGCTGCGGCTTACCAGGTTTGGGTGGCCTTGAACTTCTCGATACCGGCTTTCATGCCAGCGTCGATATCGTCATTGAAGTCACCCTTCACGTTGATCTTCGCCATCAATTCGGCGTGATCGCGGTTGAAGTAAGCAATCAGCGCTTGTTCAAAGCTGCCAACTTTGGCGATTTCAACGTCGGTCAGGAACCCACGCTCAGCGGCATACAGCGACAACGCCATGTCAGCGATCGACATTGGGGCGTATTGCTTCTGCTTCATCAGCTCGGTAACGCGCTGACCATGCTCAAGTTGCTTACGGGTCGCTTCGTCCAGGTCAGAAGCGAACTGGGCGAATGCCGCCAGTTCACGGTACTGAGCCAGAGCGGTACGGATACCACCGGAGAGCTTCTTGATGATCTTGGTCTGAGCGGCACCACCCACACGGGATACCGAAACACCGGCGTTCACAGCAGGACGGATCCCGGAGTTGAACATGGCCGATTCCAGGAAGATCTGACCGTCGGTGATGGAAATCACGTTGGTCGGAACGAACGCGGAAACGTCGCCAGCCTGGGTTTCGATGATCGGCAGTGCGGTCAGGGAACCGGTTTTGCCGGTCACTGCGCCGTTGGTGAACTTCTCTACGTATTCTTCCGAAACGCGGGATGCACGCTCCAGCAGACGGGAGTGGAGATAGAACACGTCGCCTGGGTAAGCTTCACGGCCTGGTGGACGGCGCAGCAGCAGGGAAATCTGGCGGTAAGCCACTGCTTGCTTGGACAGATCGTCATAAACGATCAGCGCGTCTTCACCGCGGTCGCGGAAGAATTCACCCATGGTGCAACCGGAGTACGGTGCCAGGAATTGCAGCGCAGGAGATTCCGAAGCACTGGCAGCCACGATGATCGTGTTGGCCAGGGCGCCGTTTTCTTCCAGCTTGCGAACCACGTTGGCGATGGTCGATTGCTTCTGACCGATCGCTACGTAGACGCAGAAAATGCCGCTGTCTTTCTGGTTGATGATCGCGTCGATGGCCAGAGCGGTTTTACCGATCTGACGGTCACCGATGATCAGCTCACGCTGGCCACGGCCGACTGGGATCATGGCATCGACAGCCTTGTAGCCAGTCTGTACAGGCTGGTCTACCGACTTACGCCAGATCACGCCTGGAGCAACTTTCTCGACCGCGTCGGTCTCGGTGTTGCCCAGTGGACCTTTACCGTCAACAGGGTTACCCAGTGCGTCGACTACGCGACCCAGCAGTTCCTTACCCACCGGAACTTCCAGGATGCGGCCTGTGCACTTGGCGCTCATGCCTTCAGCCAGACTGGTGTACGCGCCCAATACAACGGCACCTACGGAGTCTTGCTCCAGGTTGAGGGCCATACCGTAGACGCCGCCCGGAAACTCGATCATCTCGCCGTACATTACGTCGGCCAGACCGTGAATCCGCACGATGCCGTCAGATACGCTGACGACAGTGCCTTCGTTACGGGCTTGGGAGGTCACATCGAGCTTGTCGATGCGGCCCTTGATAATTTCACTTATTTCGGAAGGATTGAGTTGCTGCATTGCTCTGCTGCCCCTTCAAACTCAAGATTTCAATGCTTCGGCAAGATTCGCGAGTTTGCCGCGAATCGAACCATCGATAACCAGGTCGCCGGCGCGAATGATGACACCACCAATCAGGGTGGCATCCTCCGCAACTTGCAGGCGCACTTCCCGGTCGAGTCGTGCACTGAGAACCTTGGCGAGTTTGTCTTGCTGTTCTTGGTTCAATGCGAAAGCACTGGTCACTTCAACGTCTACCGACTTCTCTTGCTCGGCCTTGTACAGGTCGAACAGAGCGGCAATCTCCGGCAAAAGCAGGAGACGGTCGTTTTCGGCAACGACGTGCAAGAAGTTCTGCACTTTCACATCAAACTTGTCGCCGCACACGTCAATAAACGTGGCGGCCTTGTCTGCGCTCGTCAGTCGCGGGGCCTTGAGCACGCGCTGCATTGTGTCGTCTTGCGACACTGCTGCAGCCAGGCCGAGCATGGCTGACCAAGAGGCCAGCTGCTGGTGGGCCTGGGCGTGCTCGAAGGCTGCCTTAGCGTAAGGTCGGGCCAACGTGGTCAATTCTGCCATGATCGCCCTCGCTTAAATTTCAGCAGCCAGTTTGTTAACCAGCTCCGCGTGCGCGTTTTGATCGATTGTGGCGCCCAGGATCTTCTCAGCACCGCCGACGGCCAGAGCACCCAGTTGGGCACGCAGCGCATCTTTGACACCGTTCAGTTCCTGCTCGATCTCGGCCTGAGCCTGAACCTTCACACGGTCAGCGTCGATACGGGCTTTTTCAACAGCCTCTTCAACAATCTGGTTACCGCGTTTCTTGGCTTGCTCAATGATCTCGGCTGCTTGGGCTTTCGCTTCGCGCAGTTGCTGACCCGCTTTATCTTGGGCCAACTCCAGGTCGCGAGCTGCTCGGGCTGCAGCGTCCAGTCCATCCGCGATCTTCTTCTGACGTTCGTGCAGAGCTGCGATGACCGGAGGCCATACGAACTTCATGCAGAAAACGACAAAAATCAAGAACGCTAAGGACTGACCAATAATGGTTGCATTAATGTTCACGCCAATACCTCGCTCATTCGTTGCACAACACACCAATCACTCGAAAAACGAGTGATTAACCGGCGAGTTGACCAACGAAAGGGTTCGCGAAGGTGAAGAACAGAGCGATACCAACACCGATCATGGTCACGGCGTCGAGCAGGCCGGCGACGATGAACATTTTAACTTGCAGCATTGGAACCATTTCTGGTTGACGCGCGGCGCCTTCCAGGAATTTGCCGCCCAGCAGGCCGAAACCAATGGCAGTACCCAGGGCGCCCAGGCCGATCAACAGTGCAACAGCGATAGCGGTTAGACCAACTACAGTTTCCATCTTTCCTCCCGACTTTTACGTCGTATGGTTTAGGTTTTTTAGATTTTAAAGCGGTAAAACAAATCGTTTCATAGCCCTGGTGGGCCACCTTCCCGTTTCACCGGGAAGGACATCAGACTAGTCGAGACTGGCCTTAATGGTTCTCTTCGTGCGCCATCGATAGGTAGACGATGGTCAGCATCATGAAGATGAAGGCCTGCAGGGTGATGATCAGGATGTGGAACACAGCCCACGCCCACTGCAGAACGATGCCCAGGCCGCTAAGCCAGAGCAGGCCGCTGCCGAACATCACAGCGATCAGAATGAACACCAACTCGCCGGCATACATGTTGCCGAACAGTCGCAGAGCCAGGGAAATCGGCTTGGCGATCAGGGTCACGAATTCCAGCAGGAAGTTCACCGGGATCAGCAGGGCTTGAACAAAGATGTTCTTGCTGCCGAACGGGTGCAGGGTCAGTTCGCCGATGAAGCCGCCGATGCCCTTGATCTTGATGCTGTAGAAAATGATCAGCGCGAACACCGACAGGGCCATGCCCAGGGTAGCGTTCGGGTCAGTGGTCGATACCGCGCGAAATGGGATGTGCGGATCGCCCGAGATCAGGATGGCCAACTGAGGAATCCAGTCAACCGGGATCAGGTCGACGGCGTTCATCAGGAACACCCAGACGAAGATGGTCAGTGCCAACGGTGCAATCACCGGGCTACGACCATGGAAGCTGTCTTTCACGCTGCCATCGACGAATTCGACCAATACTTCAACGAAGTTCTGCAAAGCACCTGGCTGACCGGAAGTTGCCTTCTTTGCCGCCATGCGGAAAATCAGAACGAAGATCAGACCCAATGCGACCGACCAGCCCAGAGTATCCAGGTGGAAAGCCCAGAAACCCATTTCTTTGGCTTCTGCTGCGGAGTGGGCAAAGCCCCAGCCGCCATTAGGAAGCTGACCGAAGGTCAGGTTCTGCAAGTGGTGCTGGATATAGCCCGAAGCGGTTGTTTCTGCCATGGTTGCCTCAAACGCCCTAAGGTTTCGAAAGTCTTGTTTTCATTAGCAGGGGAGCGAACCAGCTGACCAGTTGGGTCAACACGAAGACGCCGAATACAGCCAGCGGCGCCAATGGCTTCACACCTGCAAAGGTCAGTGCAAACAGCACTGCCGTCAAAATCAGTTTCCCCGCCTCGCCAGCATAAAAAGACCGGACGATAGCCTGGGCTGCTCGGGCGCCGGAAAACCGAAAGGCCCTGTGAGCAAAATACATATTGGGCAGCAAGGCTATCAGGCCTCCGCAGAGTCCTGAATATCCGGCTACGACTCCATGCCCGTACCAAAGCGCCAAAGCGGCGATCAGTAAAATCACGAATTGAGCCAATAAAACCGGAAAAACGGCCAAGCGATGGAACGGCAACGTGTTTGGCGTGCGGGTTTCCATCACTTTTGCTCCTCAATGGTCGGCTGCCGGAAATCAATAACTTGGCATAATTTGTGCCGACAAAATGCGCGCAGAGTATAGGGGCGGTTCAGCCCCTATTCAACTGCCGGGTAGTGATTTCCGATCGCGCGCTACATGAGCAAATGTTTCAGCGGATGTGAGCAAGAACACCCTGAAGCTCATCCAGCGAGTTATACCCGATAACCAGTTGCCCTTTGCCCTTCTTGCCGTGACGAATTTGCACCGAAGAGCCTAGCCGCTCGGCCAGGCGCTGCTCAAGACGCGCGATATCCGGATCAGGTTTGGCCGTTTCGACCGGTGCAGGTTTGCCGCTGAGCCACTGTCGAACCAGCGCCTCGGTCTGACGAACGGTGAGCCCGCGTGCGACAACGTGTCGCGCCCCCTCAACCTGTTGATTTTCCGGCAAACCGAGCAAGGCACGCGCGTGGCCCATCTCAAGGTCGCCATGGGACAACATGGTCTTGATGACTTCCGGCAATGCGATCAGGCGCAGCAAGTTGGACACGGTCACGCGGGACTTACCCACCGCGTCCGCGACTTGTTGCTGGGTCAACTGGAATTCCTGCTGCAGACGCTGCAAAGCGATCGCTTCTTCGATCGGGTTGAGGTCTTCACGCTGGATGTTCTCGATCAACGCCATGGCGATAGCGGTTTCATCCGGCACATCGCGCACCATCGCCGGGATGGTTTCCTTGCCTGCCTGCTGGCTCGCGCGCCAGCGGCGTTCACCGGCGATGATTTCAAAACGGCCGTCACCAATCGGGCGCACCACGATTGGCTGCATCACGCCCTGGGATTTGATCGAATTAGCCAACTCCTCTAGCGCCTGGGGGTCCATGTCCCGGCGTGGCTGGTATTTGCCGCGCTGGATCAGGTCCAGGGGCAGGTGTTGCAGCTCGCGCTCGTCGGCCTGCACCGCTTGTTCTTCAAGCGATGTGACGGTCGGACCACTCAGCAGTGCATCCAGTCCACGTCCGAGACCTCGTTTCTTGACGGCCATGGGGATTCCTTAAGTTGGCTGGGCTGCAGCTGTGCGTGAGTTGCGGCGTTGGCGACGAACCATCTCGCCGGCCAGTGCCAGGTAAGCAATGGCACCGCGCGACGTTTTGTCATAGGCCAACGCGGGCATGCCATAGCTTGGCGCTTCGGCCAGGCGGATGTTGCGTGGAATCACGGTGTCGTACAACTGCTCGCCGAAGTGTTCCTTGAGCTGCGCGGACACATCGTTCATGAGGCTCAGGCGCGGATCGTACATCGTGCGCAGCAAGCCTTCGATCTGCAGGTTCGGGTTGAGCAACTCGGCGATACGCTTGATGTTATCCACAAGGTCGCTCAAACCTTCCAGTGCGAAGTATTCGCACTGCATGGGGATAATCACCCCATCGGCGGCCACCAACGCGTTGAGCGTGAGCATCGAAAGCGACGGTGGGCAGTCAATCAAAATGTAGTCGTAGTTATCGCGGATCGGCGCCAAGGCGCTGCGCAGACGGCTTTCTTTCATCTGCATTTCAAGCAGCACCACTTCCGCCGCGGTCAAATCGCGGTTCGCCGGCAGCAGTTGATAACCGCCGTGTTCGGAGTAGTGCATGGCCTGGCCCAGGTCGCACTCGCCAATCAGCAAGTCGTAGACTGAGTTCTCCAGGCCGTGTTTATCCACACCGCTACCCATTGTGGCGTTGCCCTGTGGATCGAGATCGATCAACAGCACCCGGCGCTTGGTTGCGACCAGGGATGCTGCGAGGTTGATACAGGTGGTGGTTTTACCCACGCCACCTTTCTGGTTCGCTATCGCGAATACCTTAGCCATTCTTGCTTGTGTTCCCAATCATGCCGTGCGGCGCAGTATCAGCAGATGGCGTTGGCCTTGGCAACCGGGTACGGCCAAGGCGTGTTCGCCATCGAGGTGGAAGTCTGCCGGCAATGCTAACAGCTCGTCGCTGGGATGAACGCCCTTCATTGCCAACCAGCGCGTGTCACGGTCGCCAAGGTGGCGGGTCCAGTTACTGAAGTTCTCCATGCTGCTGAACGCCCTGGAAACAATTCCGTTGAAGGGCTGCTCAGGCGTGAAGTCTTCGACGCGGCTGTGGATAACCTGCAGGTTGTCCAGTTTGAGTTCAAGTTTGACCTGGGTCAGGAAGCGGGTTTTCTTGCCGTTGCTGTCAAGGCAGGTCACTTGCGACTCTGGAAACAGGATGGCTAGCGGGATGCCAGGCATGCCGCCGCCACTGCCCACGTCCAACCAGCGACCGTTTTCGATGAATGGCATCACGCTCAAGCTATCGAGCAAGTGACGCGAAACCATTTCATCAGGATCACGCACGGCAGTCAGGTTGTAAGCCTTGTTCCACTTGATCAACAGGGCCAGGTAGCCCAGCAGCAATTCGTGCTGGGCCGGGGTCAGGTCGATGCTCAACTGGAGCGCACCTGTGGATAACTCTTCGGCGTGTTGCGAGGTAACAGACGAACTCAAGCGCTTTGCTCCAACTGACGGCCCGCGCCGCGTTTTTTCAAATGAATCATCAACAGCGAAATGGCTGCCGGGGTGACACCGGGGATACGTGACGCCTGCCCCAAGGTTTCTGGCCGAGTTATCCCCAGCTTGCTTTGAATTTCTTTCGACAGCCCGGAAATCCCGGTGTAGTCGATATCCACAGGTAGCTTGGTGTTTTCACTGGCGCGCAGCCGAGCGATCTCGTCCTGCTGGCGGTCAATGTAACCGGCGTATTTGGTCTTGATTTCGACCTGCTCGGCAACCTGCGGGTCTTGCGCGCCTTGGCCAGTCACTTCGACCAAGCCTGCGTAGTCGATTTCCGGGCGCGATAGCAGGTTCAGCAAGTTGTATTCGTGGGTCAGCGGCGTGCCGAATTTTTCGGCGATCGCGTCGCCCTGCTCGGTGCCCGGGCGAACCCAAGTGCTTTTCAAGCGCTGCTCTTCAAGCGTAATGCTTTCGCGTTTTTTGCAGAAAGACTCCCAGCGTGCATCATCGACCAGGCCCAGCTCACGGCCTTTTTCGGTCAGGCGCAGGTCGGCGTTGTCTTCGCGCAGGATCAATCGGTATTCCGCCCGGGAAGTGAACATTCGGTACGGTTCCTGGGTACCCAGGGTAATCAGGTCGTCGACCAATACGCCGATGTACGCCTCATCGCGGCGCGGGCACCAGCTGTCTTTGCCTTGCGCGCGCAGTGCCGCGTTTGTCCCGGCCAGCAAACCTTGGGCGCCGGCTTCTTCGTAACCGGTGGTGCCGTTGATTTGCCCGGCGAAAAACAAACCGCCGATGACTTTGGTTTCCAGGCTGTACTTCAGGTCACGCGGGTCGAAGTAGTCGTACTCGATGGCGTAGCCCGGACGCACGATGTGTGCGTTTTCCATACCGCGAATCGACTGCACTATCTGGATCTGTACGTCGAATGGCAGTGAGGTGGAAATCCCGTTCGGGTAAAGCTCGTGAGTGGTCAAGCCTTCGGGCTCGATGAAGACCTGGTGGCTTTCCTTGTCGGCAAAGCGGTGGATCTTGTCTTCAATAGACGGGCAATAACGCGGGCCGATGCCTTCGATCACCCCGGAATACATCGGCGAACGGTCGAGGTTCGCCGCGATGATTTCGTGGGTGCGCGCATTGGTGTGGGTGATCCAGCAGCTGACCTGTTTGGGGTGCTGTTCTTTAGAGCCCATGAACGACATGACAGGGATCGGTGTATCGCCGGCTTGCTCGGTCATCACCGAGAAATCCACCGAACGCCCGTCGATACGCGGCGGTGTCCCGGTTTTCAAACGGCCGACGCGCAGCGGCAATTCACGCAGGCGTTTAGCCAGTGCGATCGAGGGTGGGTCACCCGCACGACCGCCGGAATAGTTCTGCATACCGATGTGGATAAGTCCGCCGAGGAACGTACCGGTGGTCAACACCACGGATTCTGCGTGAAAACGCAGGCCCATCTGCGTGACAACACCGCGTACCTGGTCTTGCTCGACGATCAGGTCATCCGCTGCCTGCTGAAATATCCACAGGTTCGGCTGGTTTTCCAGGGTTTCGCGTACGGCCGCCTTGTACAGGATGCGGTCGGCTTGAGCCCGGGTAGCGCGTACGGCCGGGCCTTTGCGGCTGTTGAGCACGCGAAATTGAATGCCACCTTTGTCAGTAGCCATGGCCATCACGCCCCCAAGGGCGTCGATTTCCTTGACCAGATGGCTTTTACCGATCCCACCAATGGCGGGGTTACAGCTCATGGCGCCGAGGGTTTCCACGTTATGCGTCAACAACAGGGTTTTGACACCCATGCGTGCTGACGCCAGTGCTGCCTCGGTACCGGCATGACCGCCGCCGATGACGATCACTTCAAAACGGGAAGGGAAATCCACCACGCACCTCGTGCCTGCTTATGTAGGTAATCAGGAATTGTCTGTTGAAAGAGATTGGAGCAATGCCGGCAAGTATAGGGACTTAGCCCTTGCTAAAGAACCCTTTGCACAAAATTTAACCAGCTGTGGATGAATCACAGACAATAGAAATTAAAAGAGAGAGATTTATTAAATCTTTGTTTTTATGTTTATTTCTACTGAGCACCTTTTCTGTGGATAGATCTCTATAAGCCTTTATTTACAGTATGTACAGAGATTCAAAAGTCTGTGGTCATGTGCCAGTGAGGCCCTTGGATAAGCGGCTTAAGCCTGTGGATTAAACAGGTGGTTATCCACAGGCAAGTTTTTACTCAGGTTTCAGGCCTGGTTATCAACTGGGCACAAGGGCGGTTATTCACAGGGCTTAATCCACAGAAATCGGAGCAACAGTTTGAATTTCGCCCATACGGAGGCCAACCCAATCCTCAAATTCGTTGGTAAGCGCAGAAAGTAGAGATCTATTGTGAGAACACCGCAGAGCAGTTAATAATAGCGATTATCATTAACCTACTTCGTCATGCCCTATGTCCCCTTCTTCACACACGGTTGCAGTCCAGCACGTCTATGAGCAGCACCATTCCTGGTTGCACGGGTGGCTCAAAGGGAAGTTGCATAACGCGTGCGATGCCGCCGATGTGGCGCACGATACGTTCGTGCGGATACTAGGCGGACGGCATGCGTCGCAGATCGTTGAACCACGGGACTATCTGGCGACCATCGCCAGGGGCCTAGTGATTGATCGTTATCGCCGGCACGCCATCGAACAGGCCTACAGACAAACACTGGCTGAACGGCCTGAAGCCACCGCCATCAGTGAAGAAGACAAGGCCATCATCATCGAGACGCTGGTGGCTGTGGATAAAGCCCTGTCCAGACTCGGCGAGCGGGCGCGGCGGATTTTCATGTTGTCGCAGATCGAGGGGCTGACTTATCAACAGATCGCCAATCAACTGCAGGTGTCACTGACGACAGTGAAGAAGCACATGATCCGGGCATTGACTGAGTGTTCGCTGATCATGGCCAGCTTGTAATGGCTATTCCCGATCGCAAGACCTTCGAGTCCGCAGCCCGTTGGTATGTGCAATTTCAATCCCAACCGGCTACACCCGCAGAACGCCAGGCCTGGCAGCAATGGCTTAACGATGATCCGGCCCATCAGGCGGCCTGGAACCAGATAGAACAGTTACAGCGCAGTCTTGGCGCCCTGCCCCAGGATTTAACCCGCCGTGCATTGTCGACCACGCAGCAACGTCGCCAGGTACTGAAGTGGATGTTGGTGTTGGGCGGTACCGGGTACTTGGGCTGGAATGTTCAGCCACACACGTCTCTGGGCTATGTATTGGCCGACTACAGGACCTCCGTGGGTGAACGCCGGCGTATCGAATTGGCCGATGGCACGCGGCTTGATCTCAACACCGGCACGGCGATTGATGTGGTGTTCGACGGGCGTCAGCGTTTGATCCGCCTGCGCGAAGGTGAAGTACTTATCCACACGGGAAAATTCGGCGGGCACACGCCCTTTTATGTCGAAACCCGCCAAGGGCGAGTCCAGGCATTAGGTACCCGATTTACCGTGCGCCAGCTGTCGGACACCACACGTGTCGGAGTTCTAGAGGATCGCGTGAGCGTGTCGCCAGGTGACCAGCCCAATCACGGCCGATTGCTCGGAGCAGGTGAAAGCGCTGACTTTGATCGCCAAAACGTAGGGCCAAACAGTGCGTATCGCGGCTCCCAGGCTGCCTGGGTGGATGGCCAGTTGATCGTATTGGATGCTCGGCTCGGGGATGTACTCGACGAGCTCGCGCGTTATCGACCCGGCGTATTGCAATGCGACCTGGCTTCGGCACGTCTGCGCGTTTCCGGTACTTTTCGCCTGGATTCAACGGAAGCGGTACTGGCCAATCTGCAAGCGACCTTGCCGATCAAAGTGAAGTATTTCACTCGCTATTGGGTTTCGGTGAAGCGAATCGGCTAACGGGAAAAATTATCCGTAAGGGGGTTATCTTTTTTTTGCCTGGCGCGGCCCTTCAGGTAATCACGACGCAACCTTCAGGGCTAACCCACCTATGCGCCTCCCTACCAAGTTTCGCCAGCGGCTCTCCTACCACAGTTTGACCGGCAGCCTACTGCTGAGTACTGCAGCCACGGCCGGTGTTTTGCTATCAACCGGCGCCATGGCCGCCAGCGCGGTGCAACACTACGCTATTGCGGCAGGCCCGCTGGATAATGCCTTGAGCCAATTTGCAGCCAGGGCGAATGTGATTCTGTCTTTTTCGCCCCAGCAAACCATACGTTTGAACACGCCGGGGTTGGAAGGTGACTATTCGGTGGATCAAGGCTTTGCGCTGCTGCTGCAAAACTCAGGATTGCAGGCGGTAGTCCAGGCGCCAGGCAGTTATGTTCTGCAGGCCATACCTGCTGGTGAACTCACACTGGCGCCCACCACGGTAAGCACTTATCAACAGGCTGGTTTCAATCAGGAGAACGCCGGTGACGTGGGCTACAAGGCGCAAAACAGTCGTATCGGCACCAAGACCAGCACGCCTTTGTCAGAAACACCGCGTTCGGTTTCGGTTGTCACCGGCCAACGCATCAAGGACCAGAAGTCGCAGACGCTGACTGAAGTATTGGGCTATGTGCCTGGCATCTTCGCCCCCCCTTTTGCGGCCGGCGATGGCTTGGCAGGTGACCTGTTCTTCATCCGCGGTTTCAACGCCACGGATTACGGCTATGGCCTACTGCGAGACGGCCTACGCGTACAAGGCAACCGGTACGACACCACTAGCGAGCCTTACGGCCTAGAACGAGTCGAAGTATTCCGCGGCCCTTCTTCTCTGCTCTACGGTGAAAACGCACCAGGTGGCTTGGTGAACCTGGTCAGTAAACACCCGACCGCCACGCCGCAAGGTGAGGTGCAACTGGGTTACGGCTCAAATAACCGACGCCAAGTGGGTGTGGATATCTCTGGCCCTCTCAATGACAGCGACAACATTCTTGGACGGGTGGTGATGCTTGGCCGCAAGTCCGATACACAGACCGATCACGTCCCGGACGATCGACTCTACATTGCGCCTTCACTGACCCTTAATTTCGACGACTACAACACCCTCACCCTGTTGGCGAATTACCAGAAGGACCACACCAACCTCGAACTTGGCCTACCAGCCGCAGGTACCTTGCTTACAAACCCCAATGGCAAGCTGTCCAAGCACACCATGCTCGGTAACACGGACTGGAACACCTTTGAACGCGAATCCTGGAGTACTGGCTACGAATTCAGCCACAGCTTCAACAACGATTGGCAGTTCCGCCAGAATTCGCGTTATATGCAGTCGCGCATAAACCGTCATGAAACCTGGCCTGGTGCGTTGAATAACCGTGGCTTCGGCACTCAACTGAACATGACCGCCTACGACCGCTACAACAAGTCGATGGTCTACTCCCTGGATAACCAACTGGAAGGCAAATTCCAGGTCGGCGGGCTGGAAAATACCGTGCTGTTCGGCGCGAGCTATGACCGCACCTCGTTCAACCAGGACTGGGACGCGGGCTTTGCCGGGACCATCAATGTGTATAACCCGGTGTACCTGCGGGACCCGCTGACCCCTGTGGCTGTGCAAAACACCTTGCTCGAACAACAGATGAAAGGGGTTTATGCACAGATCCAGAGCAAGTATGACCGCTGGTTATTCTTGCTCGGCGGCCGTCAGGACTGGGTCGACAGCGATTTTCGCGACAAGGTGAACAAGGCAAGCAACACAGGCTCCGAGGACCGCAAGTTCACCTACCAGGGTGGGGTGATGTACCAGTTCGACAATGGGCTGACGCCCTATGTCAGCTACTCCACGGCGTTCGTCCCGGTGCAGCAGATTTCCAACGAGGGTTCACCGTTAAAACCGATCACCAGCAGCCAATACGAAGTGGGCGTGAAATACGAGCCGATCGGATGGGATACGGCGATGACGGTTTCGGTGTATGACTTGCGCAAGCAGGACGACACTTACCTCGATGCCACCACCAACAGCTATCGCCAAGTCGGCGAAAGCCAGGCCAAGGGCGTGGAAGTTGAAGTGAACAGCGCCATCACGCCTAACCTGAATGTGACTGCTGCCTACACTTACACTGACGCGCGGATTACCAAGGATTCGGCCACCTCTCTGGTTGAGGGGCGCCAGATGACTGGCGTGCCACGTAACCAAGCGTCGATTTGGGGCAAGTATCGATTCCTCGACAATCAACTCAAAGGTCTGTCCCTGGGGGGTGGTGTGCGCTACTTCGACAGTACGTTTTCCTACACGGCACCCAGCCTTTACGGAAAACTGGATGCCGGCAGCGTGACGCTCGTAGATGCTGCAGTTGGCTATCAAATCGACAAAAACTGGTCAGTCGATTTAAACGCCAAGAACCTGTTCGACAAGGAATATGTGTCTGGTTGCAACGATGCAGGGCGTTGCTATTGGGGGGACAGCCGTACCTTGCTCGGTACGGTGTCTTACACTTGGTAAGGTTGTGGATAACTCGGTTATTTACCGATGCAGAAACTGGAGAAGATCCGGCCCAACAAATCATCGGAACTGAATGCGCCGGTGATTTGCCCCAACAGCTGCTGCGCCTGACGTAAATCCTCAGCCAGCAACTCCCCTGCGCCCGCCAGGGTTAATTGTGCCCGACCGTGTTCCAAGGCTGCGCTCGCGTGGCGCAACGCCTCCATGTGCCTGCGGCGCGCACTGAAGCTGCTTTCCGAGGTCTGCTCGTAGCCCATGCAGGCCTTGAGGTGATCACGCAGCAATTCCAAGCCATCACCTGCTGACTTTGCGCTGAGGCTGATAGTGACATGGCCATCCGCGCTGGTTTCCAGCGCTATGGCTTCACCCGTCAAATCGGCTTTGTTGCGAATCAACGTGACCTTGGCTGGGTCTGGGCGTTGCTCGAGGAATTCCGGCCATAGGGCGAAAGGGTCCACAGCTTCGGGCGCCGTCGCATCCACCACCAGCAACACCCGATCCGCTTCGCTGATGGCCTTAAGGGCGCGTTCCACACCGATCTTTTCGACCTGGTCCTCGGTATCGCGCAAACCCGCAGTGTCAACCACGTGCAGTGGCATGCCGTCGATGTGGATATGTTCGCGCAGGATATCCCGGGTCGTGCCGGCGATCTCAGTGACGATGGCTGCTTCACGTCCCGCCAGTGCGTTGAGCAGGCTGGATTTGCCCGCATTGGGCCGTCCAGCGATCACTACCGTCATTCCATCACGCAACAAAGCGCCCTGCCCGGCTTCGCGCAGCACTGTGGATAACTCGTCGCGAACCTTATCCAGCATCGCCAATACGTGGCCATCGGCAAGAAAGTCAATTTCTTCCTCGGGAAAATCAATCGCCGCCTCGACGTAGATACGCAGGCTGATCAATTGCTCGGTCAAGTGATGCACACGCAGGGAAAACGCTCCCTGCAGCGAGCGCAATGCATTGCGCGCCGCTTGTGCAGAACTGGCTTCGATTAAGTCAGCGATCGCTTCGGCCTGAGCTAGGTCGAGCTTGTCGTTCAAAAACGCGCGTTCGCTGAATTCTCCTGGGCGGGCCAATCGGCAGCCCAATTGCAGGCAGCGCTGCAACAACATATCCAACACGACGGGGCCGCCATGGCCCTGCAACTCGAGGACGTCTTCGCCGGTGAAGGAATTTGGGCCCGGGAAATAAATTGCCAGGCCTTCGTCCAATACGCTTTCGTCAGCATCCAGGAACGCGCCGTAATGCGCATAGCGCGGCTTCAACTCACGACCGCTGATGGCCTTCGCTGCCAAGCCCGCGAGCGGCCCGGAAATTCGAACGATACCGACACCGCCGCGACCTTGAGCGGTAGCGACAGCAGCGATGGTTTCACGAGGAGCGCTCATCAGCAGGTTCCAGAACAAAAGTGACGGAAAGCAAAACGCCCCACTAGGGGGCGTCTTGAGTGGTTATCCACAGAGTAAATTACGCCTCGGCTTTTTTGGTAGCCGCTTCGATTTTACGTGTGATGTACCACTGTTGAGAGATCGACAACACGTTGTTGACTACCCAGTACAGCACCAGACCCGCTGGGAACCATAGGAAGAAGAAGGTGAAGATGATTGGCATCATTTTCATTACCTTGGCCTGCATCGGGTCCGGCGGAGTCGGGTTCAGACGCTGCTGGATAAACATGGTTGCGCCCATGATGATCGGCAGGATAAAGAACGGGTCTTTGATCGACAGGTCAGTTATCCACAGCATGAACGGTGCTTGGCGCATTTCCACGCTTTCTAAGAGTACCCAGTAAAGCGACAGGAATACCGGCATCTGTACCAGAATCGGCAAGCATCCACCCAGCGGGTTGATCTTCTCTTTCTTGTACAGCTCCATCATGGCCTGCGACATTTTCTGCCGGTCATCGCCATGTTGCTCTTTCAGTGCCGCCAGTTTCGGAGCCACGGCACGCATGCGCGCCATCGACTTGTAGCTGGCTGCCGACAGAGGGAAGAAGATCCCTTTGATCAGCATGGTCAGGAAGATAATCGACCAGCCCCAGTTACCGACGATGCTGTGGATATGTTGCAGCAGCCAGAAAATCGGCTGGGCAATGAACCACAGGAAGCCGTAATCCACAGTCAGTTCGAGACCTGGGGACAACTCTTTCAGTACAGCCTGACTTTTAGGACCCGCGTACAGGGTAGCGCTGGTTTCTGCCTTGGCACCTGGAGCAACGGTCAATGCCGGGCCAGTGTAGCCAATGATGTAATTACCTTTGGTGTCCTTGCGAGCCGCAACCACATTGTTCTGGCCAGGCTGAGGAATCCAAGCGGTCACAAAGTAGTGTTGCAACCAAGCAACCCAGCCGCCATTCACGTTATAGGTGATCGGCGCCTTTTGTTTGTCTTCGTTGACCTTGTCGATATCTTTCATCGACACTTTTTTGTACGGCTCCGAACTCGTCCACAGGGCAGCGCCCAGGTAAGTGGCGGTGCCAGTGGCGGTGCTGGAAGACGGATCGGAGCTGGCATCACGCTTGAGCTGCGCAAACATCGCGCCGGTCCATGGCTGAGCGCTCTGATTGTCGATCAAATAGGTGACGACAACGTCGTACAGTCCACGTTTGAGGGTGAACCGCTTGATGTAGTTGACACCGTCCTTGCTGAACTTCAAGTCAACAACCAGTTGGTCTTGGCCGTCGGCCAGTTGGTAACTCTTCTTCTCCGAAGAGAAAACCGGACGACCGGTAGCGCTTGCATCGGGACCGTTGGTGCCGATCAGGCCACTTTGAGCCAGGTAAACACGCTCGCCACCGTTATCGAACAGCTGGAATGGAATTTCCGGGTGATCCTGACGGCGCGGATACAGCGGAAGCGTCAGCTTGGCAACATCGCCACCTTGCGGGTCGATAGCCAGGTCCAATACATCCGTCTTGATCTGGATGAGGTCCGTGCTGGCGGCAACTGGAACTTCGGCAGGTGCGTTTGTCTCGCCCGGTGCACGTGGAATGTCGTCACTGGCGGCAGTTTTGTTGCCACTTACTGTGTCGGGAAGCCCCGCAGGAACAGCATTGGCAGCAACATTCTGAGTCGGCAGGGCAGCTTGGCCGTAGTCCTGGTTCCACTTAAGAACCATGACGTAGGACACGATTGCCAGGGCGACGATCAGGATCGTGCGTTTAATATCCATGATTACTCGGCCATCGAAGAAGAACGGGAGGTAGGGATAGATGGAACCGGGTCATAACCACCGGGATTCCACGGATGACAGCGACCTAAACGACGAAAGGTCAGCCAGCCACCGCGCAGAAGACCATGATTTTCTATGGCCTCTAACGCGTAGCAGGAACAACTGGGGTAGAAACGACAGTGGCTGGCCATCAGAGGACTAATGGCATAGCGATAAAACTGGATCGGAACGATTGCCAGTTTACGCATCAAGGCTGTCTACCCCTACAGTTTCGGTGCTGACTTCTGGTGCTGGCTTGTGGGTACGCGCCAAACGTTTCCATAGCTTGCCGAAATGCTGAATCAATTCGGGGTTTTCTACGTCCCCCAAGCCTTTGCGCGCGACGATAACAATATCCCAACCAACCAGAGTGTCCTGGTGGAGGCGAAACGATTCGCGCATCAGACGCTTGAGGCGATTGCGCTCAACGGAGAGCTTTACGCTCTTCTTGCCGATCACCAACCCAAGACGGGGGTGATCAAGATCGTTGTTACGCGCAAGGAGCAGGAGATTTTTCCCCGGAACCTTGCCGGTGGGGGAGTCAAAGACTGCCTTGAAATGCCGGGGGGTCAGCAAACGCTTTTCCCGACTGAAGTCCTGACTCACCACCAGTACCGGATTATCAAACTGCCAGACGCGCACGACCTTTGGCGCGACGACGCGACAGGACAGCACGGCCGTTCTTGGTAGCCATGCGAGCACGGAAGCCGTGAGTGCGGGCGCGTTTGATGGTGCTTGGTTGGAAAGTACGTTTCATGGCGTTGTTACCTGGTTCGTCCACAACGGGCCGGAATGGCCCCCGTTTTAAGAGACCGGCGATTCTAGAGAAAGCAAGCCTCTAGGTCAATTTCCAACCAGCTTTTCCTTCAATTAGATCTCTAGGCGCCATTTGGCCTTTTCTGTCTGCTTGGCCTTCAAGGGCAGTGGCATAGATATAAAAATAAAGAAGGAAGTTATTTAAAGCTTTTCTGTAAAGCTTATAAAAGCTAGGCAGGCCATCCTCTGTGGATAAGTACCTTTAGCCCACATTCCACGTGATGTACAGAGAATGACAACACGGGGGAGAAACGGTGCTCTGCCTGTGCTGCGCTGTCGGATAAGCTGTGTGTGGAATGGCTTGTTATCCACAGGGCAGTTACCCACAGACTTTAGCCCCCACTTGTACAACGACCTTAGGTACGCTTATCCACAGAGCTTATGCACAGACCATTGGTCGACTTTTTTACCGTTAAGACGTTGATTTTGGCTGGCCTCTGATCAACCTACATGTGGATAAGTGGGCGGCTCGCCGCTACAATGGCGGCTGTTTTTGCCTCACCGGCTTTCAACTTAGGGGATATCCGTGTCAGTGGAACTTTGGCAGCAGTGCGTGGAGCTTTTGCGCGATGAGCTGCCTGCCCAGCAATTCAACACCTGGATCCGTCCGCTACAGGTCGAAGCCGAAGGCGACGAGTTGCGTGTCTACGCGCCCAATCGTTTTGTCCTCGACTGGGTCAACGAGAAGTACCTGAGCCGCGTTCTCGAATTGCTCGACGAACAGGGTAATGGCGTTGCGCCTGTGCTTTCCTTATTAATAGGCAGCAAACGTAGCTCCGCACCTCGTGCTGCGCCGAATGCGCCGTTGGCCGCTGCTGCGTCGCACGCTCAGGCCGCTGCTGCACCGGCCCCCAGTGCACCTGCGCCGACAGCCTCCAAGTCCTCTGCGCAAAAGAATGCAGCACAGCATGAAGAGCCGTCCCGTGACAGTTTTGACCCTATGGCCGGTGCCGCCTCTCAGCAAGCACCGGTTCGCGCTGAGCAGCGCACCGTGCAGGTCGAAGGTGCGCTCAAGCATACGAGTTACCTGAACCGCACATTTACCTTCGAGAACTTCGTTGAGGGTAAATCCAACCAATTGGCTCGTGCAGCTGCCTGGCAGGTAGCCGATAACCCCAAGCACGGCTACAACCCGCTCTTCCTTTATGGCGGCGTTGGCTTGGGTAAGACTCACTTGATGCACGCTGTGGGTAACCACCTATTAAAGAAGAACCCGAATGCCAAGGTCGTGTACCTGCACTCGGAGCGCTTCGTGGCTGACATGGTCAAGGCCTTGCAGCTAAATGCCATCAACGAATTCAAGCGGTTCTACCGGTCGGTTGATGCCTTGCTGATCGATGACATTCAGTTCTTCGCCCGCAAGGAACGTTCCCAGGAAGAGTTTTTCCACACCTTCAACGCCCTGCTAGAAGGCGGCCAACAGGTCATCTTGACCAGTGACCGTTATCCGAAAGAAATCGAAGGCCTGGAAGAACGCCTGAAGTCGCGCTTTGGCTGGGGCCTGACCGTAGCTGTAGAGCCGCCGGAACTGGAAACCCGTGTCGCGATCCTGATGAAAAAGGCCGACCAGGCCAAGGTCGACTTGCCCCACGACGCGGCGTTCTTCATCGCCCAACGCATTCGTTCCAACGTACGTGAGCTGGAAGGCGCGCTCAAGCGGGTTATCGCGCACTCGCACTTCATGGGCCGCGACATCACCATCGAGCTGATTCGCGAATCCCTCAAAGACTTGTTGGCATTGCAGGACAAACTGGTGAGTGTGGATAACATCCAGCGCACTGTGGCCGAGTACTACAAGATCAAGATTTCCGACCTGCTGTCCAAGCGCCGTTCGCGTTCGGTAGCACGTCCCCGTCAGGTGGCCATGGCGCTCTCCAAGGAGCTGACCAACCACAGCCTGCCGGAAATCGGTGATGTGTTTGGCGGGCGTGACCACACGACGGTCTTGCACGCATGCCGCAAGATCAATGAACTTAAGGAATCCGACGCGGATATTCGCGAGGACTACAAGAACCTGCTGCGTACACTGACAACTTGATGACACCAGCGCAGCTTATTAAGGCAAGGGACTAGACCATGCATTTCACCATTCAACGCGAAGCCCTGTTGAAACCCCTGCAACTGGTCGCAGGCGTCGTCGAGCGCCGACAGACCTTGCCGGTGCTTTCCAACGTATTGTTGGTCGTCGAAGGCCAGCAGTTGTCCCTGACCGGTACCGACCTGGAAGTCGAGCTGGTCGGTCGTGTGCAGCTGGAAGAGCCTGCCGAACCTGGCGAGATCACTGTGCCTGCGCGCAAACTGATGGATATCTGCAAAAGCCTGCCGAACGATGCGCTGATCGACATCAAGGTTGATGACGCGAAGTTGGTGGTCAAAGCGGGTCGTAGCCGTTTCACCCTCTCTACTTTGCCAGCCAATGATTTCCCGACCGTAGAAGAAGGCCCTGGTTCGCTGACCTGCAGCCTGGAGCAGAGCAAACTGCGTCGCTTGATCGAGCGCACCAGTTTCGCCATGGCGCAGCAGGATGTGCGTTACTACCTCAACGGCATGCTGCTGGAAGTGTCTGAAGGCATCATCCGCGCCGTAGCGACCGACGGTCACCGCCTGGCGATGTGCTCGATGCGCGCCGATATCGGTCAGCCAGACCGTCACCAGGTGATCGTGCCGCGTAAAGGTATCCTCGAACTGGCGCGCCTGCTCACTGAGCCAGAAGGTAATGTCAGCATCGTGCTGGGCCAGCACCATATTCGTGCGACCACCGGCGAGTTCACCTTCACTTCCAAACTGGTCGACGGCAAATTCCCGGACTACGAGCGTGTGCTGCCCAAAGGTGGCGACAAGCTGGTGATCGGTGACCGTCAGGCCCTGCGTGAAGCCTTCAGCCGCACCGCGATTCTTTCCAACGAAAAGTACCGTGGTATTCGTCTGCAACTGGCCAATGGTCAGCTGAAAATCCAGGCCAACAACCCAGAGCAGGAAGAAGCGGAAGAAGAAGTGGGCGTCGACTACAACGGCGGTTCGCTGGAAATTGGCTTCAACGTGAGCTACCTGTTGGATGTGCTGGGTGTGATGACCACTGAACAGGTTCGCCTGATCTTGTCGGACTCCAACAGCAGCGCCCTGGTGCAGGAATCCGATAACGACGACTCGGCTTACGTTGTCATGCCGATGCGCCTGTAATCATGCTCAGCAGAAGCTAGATGTCCCTCAGTCGCGTCTCGGTCACCGCGGTGCGCAATCTGCACCCGGTGACCTTCTCCCCTTCTCCCCGCATCAATATCCTCCACGGCGCCAATGGCAGTGGCAAAACCAGCGTGCTGGAAGCCATTCACTTGTTGGGGCTTGCCCGTTCCTTTCGCAGTGCCCGCCTATTACCGGTCATCCAGTATGAACAATTGGCGTGCACGGTGTTTGGCCAGGTCGAACTGGCTGAGGGTGGGCACAGCAGTCTTGGGATATCCCGTGATCGCGGCGGAGAGTTCCAGATTCGCATTGATGGGCAAAATGCTCGCAGTGCTGCGCAGTTGGCGGAAATCCTACCACTGCAACTGATCAACCCTGACAGCTTTCGTCTGTTGGAAGGCGCGCCGAAAATCCGTAGGCAATTCCTCGATTGGGGAGTGTTCCACGTGGAACCGCGTTTCATGGCCACTTGGCAGCGCCTGCAGAAGGCCCTGCGGCAGCGGAACTCATGGCTGCGGCATGGTACACTTGACGCCGCTTCGCAAGCGGCCTGGGACCGGGAACTGTGCCTGGCCAGCGACGAAATAGATGAATACCGCCGTGCCTATATCAAAGCCTTGAAACCAGTCTTTGAGCAGACCTTGAGTGAGTTGTTGGACCTCGATGGCCTGACGTTGAGTTACTACCGTGGTTGGGACAGAGAGCGTGAGCTGAGTGCTGTGCTCGCGACGTCCTTGCAGCGGGATCAGCAAATTGGGCATACCCAGGCTGGACCCCAACGGGCTGACTTGCGTCTTAGATTAGGCGCTCACAATGCTGCGGACATTTTGTCCCGTGGTCAGCAAAAGTTGGTGGTGTGTGCACTGCGGATCGCCCAGGGCCATTTGGTTAGCCAGGCCCGGCGCGGTCAGTGTATTTATCTGGTGGATGACTTGCCGTCCGAACTCGACGAGCAACATCGCCGCGCGTTATGCCGCTTGTTGGAAGAATTACGCTGCCAGGTGTTTATCACCTGTGTAGACCACGAATTATTGAGGGAAGGCTGGCAGACGGAAACGCCAGTCGCTTTGTTCCACGTGGAACAAGGCCGTATCACCCAGACCCACGACCATCGGGAGTGAAGGCATGAGCGAAGAAAACACGTACGACTCGACCAGCATTAAAGTGCTGAAAGGTTTGGATGCCGTACGCAAACGTCCCGGTATGTACATTGGCGACACTGATGACGGTAGCGGTCTGCACCACATGGTGTTCGAGGTGGTCGACAACTCCATCGACGAAGCTCTGGCCGGTCACTGCGACGACATCAGCATCATTATCCACCCGGATGAGTCTATTACCGTGCGCGACAACGGTCGCGGCATTCCGGTAGATGTGCACAAAGAAGAAGGCGTTTCGGCGGCAGAGGTCATCATGACTGTGCTCCACGCCGGCGGTAAGTTTGACGATAACTCCTATAAAGTCTCCGGTGGTTTGCACGGTGTAGGTGTGTCAGTCGTGAACGCGCTGTCCGAAGAGCTGATCCTGACTGTTCGCCGTAGCGGCAAGATCTGGGAACAGACCTACGTGCACGGCGTTCCAAAAGAACCGATGAAAATTGTCGGTGACAGCGAAACTACCGGTACGCAGATTCACTTCAAACCGTCTGACGAAACCTTCAAGAATATCCACTTCAGCTGGGACATCCTGGCTAAGCGTATTCGCGAACTGTCCTTCCTTAACTCGGGTGTGGGTATCGTCCTCAAGGACGAGCGCAGCGGCAAGGAAGAGCTATTCAAATACGAAGGCGGTCTGCGTGCGTTCGTTGAATACCTGAACACCAACAAGACTGCGGTCAACCAGGTGTTCCACTTCAACATCCAGCGTGAAGACGGCATCGGCGTGGAAATCGCCCTGCAGTGGAACGACAGCTTCAACGAGAACCTGTTGTGCTTCACCAATAACATTCCTCAGCGCGACGGTGGTACTCACCTGGTGGGTTTCCGGTCCGCACTGACGCGTAACCTCAACACCTATATCGAAGCCGAAGGTTTGGCCAAGAAGCATAAAGTCGCCACTACCGGTGACGATGCTCGCGAAGGCCTGACGGCGATCATTTCGGTGAAAGTGCCAGATCCTAAGTTCAGTTCCCAGACTAAAGACAAGCTGGTGTCTTCCGAAGTGAAGACCGCAGTGGAACAGGAGATGGGTAAGTACTTTTCCGACTTCCTGCTGGAAAACCCGAACGAAGCCAAGCTGGTTGTCGGCAAGATGATCGATGCTGCACGCGCCCGTGAAGCCGCGCGTAAAGCCCGTGAGATGACCCGTCGTAAAGGTGCGCTGGATATCGCCGGCCTGCCGGGCAAACTGGCTGACTGCCAGGAGAAAGACCCTGCCCTCTCCGAACTGTATCTAGTGGAAGGTGACTCTGCTGGCGGCTCCGCCAAGCAGGGTCGTAACCGCCGTACCCAGGCCATCCTGCCGTTGAAGGGTAAGATCCTCAACGTCGAGAAGGCTCGCTTCGACAAGATGATTTCCTCTCAGGAAGTCGGCACCTTGATCACGGCGTTGGGCTGCGGTATTGGCCGTGACGAGTACAACATCGACAAACTGCGCTATCACAACATCATCATCATGACCGATGCTGACGTCGACGGTTCGCACATCCGTACCTTGCTACTGACCTTCTTCTTCCGTCAGTTGCCGGAGTTGATCGAGCGTGGCTATATCTACATCGCCCAACCGCCGTTGTACAAAGTGAAAAAGGGCAAGCAAGAGCAATACATTAAAGACGACGACGCCATGGAAGAGTACATGACGCAGTCGGCTCTGGAAGATGCCAGCTTGCACTTGAACGACGAAGCGCCGGGCATCTCCGGTGAGGGGTTGGAGCGTCTGGTTAACGACTTCCGCATGGTGATGAAGACCCTCAAGCGTTTGTCGCGCCTGTACCCTCAGGAGCTGACCGAGCACTTCATCTACCTGCCAGCCGTGAGCTTGGAACAGTTGGGCGACCATGCGCACATGCAGGATTGGCTGGCCCAGTACGAAGTGCGCCTGCGCACCGTCGAGAAGTCTGGCCTGGTGTACAAAGCCAGCCTGCGTGAAGACCGTGAACGTAACGTGTGGCTGCCGGAGGTCGAGTTGATCTCCCACGGCCTTTCCAACTACGTCACTTTCAACCGCGACTTCTTCGGCAGCAATGACTACAAGACAGTGGTTACTCTGGGCGCGCAGTTGAGCACTCTGCTGGATGACGGCGCTTATATTCAGCGTGGCGAACGCAAGAAGCAGGTCAAGGAATTCAAGGAAGCCCTTGACTGGCTGATGGCTGAAAGCACCAAGCGCCACACCATCCAGCGATACAAAGGTTTGGGCGAGATGAACCCCGATCAGCTGTGGGAAACCACCATGGATCCCGCCCAGCGTCGTATGCTGCGTGTGACCATCGAAGACGCGATTGGCGCAGACCAGATCTTCAACACCCTGATGGGTGATGCGGTCGAACCTCGTCGTGACTTCATCGAGAGCAACGCGTTGGCGGTTTCTAACCTGGACTTCTGATTCAGATAATCGCAAACACAAAAAAGGCCAACCCTAAGCGTTGGCCTTTTTTATTAAGTGCAGATTGGTGACTTTCCAAATGCTCCACGTGGAACACCATCATTTTCAGTCTTGAGATGCCGCTGCCACACTCTCCAACCGATACCCATACCCGTAGATCGTCAGCAACTGCCAACCTCGATCTGCGGTCAACCCCAGCTTGTTGCGCAGCCGATAGATATGGGTATCGAGCGGCCGCGACGAGACCATTTCTTCATGGGTCCAGAACCGCTCGTAGAGATACTCTCGGGACAGTGGCCGCGCCAGGTTGGCAAACAAGCAGCTAGCCAGACGATACTCACGTTCGGTGAGGTTGATCGGTTTACCCGCGCGCGTCACGGTCAGTTCAGCATCGTCAAAGGTCAGGTCATTAAAGCTCTGTACTTCGTGAGTTGCTGACTTCTGCAGGCCGTGGCGACGTAGAACCGCGGTGACCCGTGCTTTCAACTCATTGGGACGAAAGGGTTTGCTGACGTAATCATCGGCGCCACTGTTCAGTGCGGTTACGATATCGCTCTCGGCATCACGGCTGGTGAGCATGATTACCGCTGGTGGCGACTCCATGTGTTCACGGGTCCAACGCAGCAGCGCGATACCGGTGATGTCCGGCAGTTGCCAGTCGAGTATCAACAGGTCGAAGGTTTCCCGACGCAGTTGGCGTAACAGGTCTTCACCGCGTTCGAAGCAATGCAGGGTCCAGGGCTGTTCGGCGGTACTGGGGATCTGTCGCAGTGTCTGTTCCACCCGTCGCAATTCCGCGGGCTCGTCATCCAGTATTGCGACACGCATGGGTGGGTCCTTTCTTCTTGAAGAGTACAGCAGCCGTTGGCCAGTTTATTTACAGGCACATACAGCGCAGATGCCGGTCTTTGAATCTGAATAATTGTGCTCAGATTCGTCGACCCCTTGGATCTCTCGGTACGCTGACATCAATGAGCGATTAACCCATTGAACGTCTTCAATCCGATGGGGAAAGATACCGGCTCCCGACCGTAAGGAAAAGGATCAGCCGACGCATGCGCTGTCGTAAACTTGCGTGTGCTGATGTCAGATGCCCTCTGGAATCCCAAGCGTGATGAGCACCATGATTCTTTCCCCCAACTGCTTGCGCCTCGCCCTCCCCTCATTGTTGATCATGGCGGTCGGTTCTGTGGATGCTGCCGCCAAGATTCGCTCGCCTTACATTGATGACAACCAACTGTGCCGCGCCCAGCCGTTGCCTGCAGTCGTGCTGCACCTCACCGGGGGCGCCTGGAAGCTCGATTCCAAGGGCAACGCGAGCCCTTTGCTTGAAGGCATGACCATTGATGAACAGGAAGGCGTAAAGACGTCGGCGACGGCGTTTGTCAGCCTGTTGCTCGGCGATGGTTCCCGGGTGGTGTTGCCCGCCAGCTCTCAAGTGCGATTGCATCTGGATGAAAAGCTGTCGATTCCCCAGGTCGTGCTTGAACAGGGCCAAGCCGAGGCCTATGTGATCAAGCGCGCCAGTGACCACGACCGCTTTCAGATCGTGACGCCGGTGGGTGTACTGGGCGTGCGAGGTACGCACTTTCGGGTGCGCAATGATGCGGAGCAATCGGTGCTTGAGGTGTTGGAAGGCCAGGTAGCAGTCAAGCGCGAGATGAAAACCAAGACAGTGGAAAACGAGGTAAAAGTGGGCGCCCGGCAAGGTCTGCTTTTCAAGACACAGGGTGAACTGAAACCCATGGAACTGCTCGCCGCACCGAAGCTTGTTGGGCAGGACGGTCAGAAAGGCGAGGCTCCCGTCTGGAGTTTGTACCTTCGGCCTTTGCCCGGTGCCCAGCGATACCGTGCCCAGGTCGCCACCGATAAAGCCTTTATGAACATCAAGCAGGAAAATTTTTCCAGCGTGCCGAAAATGAGCTTCACTGGGCTTAAAGCGTCGTTTTATCACGTGCGCCTGTCGGCATACGATGAAAACGGCCTGGAGGGAGAAACCGGGGTCTATGACATCTTTTACTACCCGCCCACCCCTCAGGCACATAACCAATGATGCTCTGGCACAAGACCGAGAAACGTCAACCTACCCATGCTCAACGCCTGTTCCATGGCTTGGTGCGTGAGTGGTTATGGATTGGTTTGCTGCTGCTGCCCTTCACCGCTTACCTGTCATTGAGCCCAGGCCTGGCTCTGAATAACCCGTTGTACGACAGCCTGCGCCGTCTCACTCCCCTGCCGGTCGACCCGCGTATCCTGCTGGTGACCATCAATGATCCCAGCCTGAAAAAGCTTGGCCAATGGCCCTGGCCGCGAAGCCTGCACGCGGATCTGATCGACCGCCTGAGTGCCGCCCAGCCCATGGGTATTCTGTTCGATGTGATCTTCAGTGAACCCGGCGATCCCACACAGGACAAGCGCCTGGCCGAGTCGGTCTGCAACGCCGGCAATGTCTTGTTGCCGCTGGTGCGAGAGGGTACGGCGAGCTACAGCCAACCCGGCGCGCAGATGCTGCCGTTGCTCAAATGTGCCAAGGGCTTGGGCCATATCAATGTGGAGGCGGACAGTGATGGCGTAGTCCGCAGGTTGTATATGCGTGAAGGCCCACCCGATGCCACGGCGCCGCAACTGGCCTGGCTGGCCTACGAGATGAGCGGCGAGTTATCAGAGATGCCGGGTGAACCTCTGCGCTCGACCACCCAACACTGGCATCGTGAACATGCAATCCGTATCCCGTTTATCGCGTCACATGCGCGTTTTCCCCGTGTGTCCTATGTCAGTGTCCTGCGCGGTGAAGTACCTCCTGAGCAGTTGCGCAATCGCCTGATCCTTGTCGGCTCGACGGCTTCCGGGATGGGCGATCGGTTCGTCACGCCACTCTCCTCCACGGTCGGCAACACGGCGGGCGTGGAGATCCAGGCCAACGTGCTGAATGGCTTGCTGCAAGGCCGCAGCATCGTTGATCTGCCGTGCTGGCTCGCGGCGCTGATGGCGACCGCCCTGGTGGCATTGCTGCTAGGCCTGCTGCTCTACCGACCGCGCTATGCGCTCTGGATGACCCTGGGCTGCATGGCCACCTCACTGCTGGGTTCCTGGGCATTGTTGCGCCTCGGCCATTGGTGGTCGCCCGCTGCCTGTTTGATCGGCTTGTTGCTCAGCTACCTCATCTGGAACTGGCGTCGTCTCAGCGTGATCATCGCCTACTTCGGCTGGGAATTCACACGCCTTGATAACGAACCCAAAGTATTGCCCGAACGCCGCCGTGCGCCCGCCAGCAAAGGCGACGTATTACAGGCGCGTATCTTTGCCCTGGAACAAGCCGTAAGCCGCACTCGCGACACACGACGCTTCATGTCCGATGGTCTGGAGTGTTTGCCGGTAGCGACGCTGATTACCGATCCCAAGGGCAATATCCTGCTGGCCAACCGCATCGCCCGGGAAGTGTTCGGTAATGTTCTGGTCAATGAAAACCTGTTGGAGCAACTGGCAGATCTCGGCTACCCGCCGCTGCACAATGGCGTCCGCCCTGCCCTCCCAATGCTGGAGCTCGTCGAGTTCCGGGATATCCACCAGCGCAGCCTGCGCATGGAGCTTGCGCCGTTGCTACCGGCCGAGGGCGATGTTGCACTTGGATGGCTGCTTAGCCTGACGGACTTGAGTAAAGAACGCGAAGCCCAGCAACACCGCGAGACCATGTTGCGGTTCCTCTCCCACGACCTGCGCGCACCGCATTCGGCAATCCTCGCGCTGCTGGATGTGCATAACGGCGAGTCACCGGTTTTCGCTCAGATCGAACAACAAGTTCGTCGCGCCTTGAGCCTCACCGAATCCTTCGTGCAACTGGCGAAAGCCGAAGCTGACGGTTACCAGTTCCAGCCAACGTTGTTCGCCATGTTGGTAATGGATGCCTTTGATCAAGTCGCAGTGATCGCCCAACTGAAGGGGATCCATCTGGTTCACGACCTGGATGAAGCCGATGAGGGTATGGTCTCGGCTGACCAGTCACTGCTTACTCGTGCGTTGTTCAACGTGCTTGAGAACGCCATCAAGTACTCGTCCTCCGGTACGACCGTGAGGTTGAGGCACAGCAGTGAGCAAGGCTGGTTGGAATGTCGCATCAGTGACCAAGGTCCAGGGATTGCCGAACAGGACTTGCCGGAACTGTTCAGCCAATACCGTCGCTTCGATTCAGCCCAGGGCAGCGAGGGATTAGGATTGGGACTGACCATGGTCAAAGCCGTGGTGGAGCGCCACGGTGGGCGCATCCGTTGCGAAAGCGTGGTGGGTAAAGGCAGCACTTTCAGCCTGCAACTGCCGCTGCTGGAAGACTGAAAAATTCGACTTTACCGCTGTGCATAAAAAACCGGTCACAAGGACCGGTTTTTTTATGCTGAAAAAACTTATGCACGTTTTTGGTGATTTTATGAGCTCTGGAAATATCTAATAAAATCAGATTCTTATAAGACAAAAATGGCAATTCACCAACAATCCGTGCACAGCTTATCCACAGATACTCAGGTCACGGGTGTTTCGACCACAATCGGCTCCGGCGGCAGCGAACCCATCGCCCGTTGCTGCGCTTGATTCCATGCCTGGGCACGGTCATTCAACGCGGCAATTGCACGTGGTCCTTCACCTTCGGCGTACATCGGTTCGCCAATGACCACCGTGATAGTCCCCGCGCGTTTGGCCCAGCCAGTCTTAGGCCAAAACTTGCCAGCGTTATGGGCAATCGGCAGCACTGGCAGGTTGGCGTTGACCGCCAAAGCCGTACCTCCGCGTGAGAACTTGCCTACGGTGCCGAAGGGCACACGTGTACCTTCGGGGAAGATCAGTACCCAAACGCCATCCTTGAGCAGCTCGTCGCCCTTCTTGGCCACATGCTTGAGCGCTGCCTTGGGGTTGTCACGGTCAATTGCGATCGGACGCAACATGGCCATCGCCCAGCCGAAGAACGGCACGTACAGCAGCTCACGCTTGAGCACCTGGCTCAACGGCGAGAAGTACGCCGAAAGAAAGAACGTCTCCCAGGTGCTCTGGTGGTTCGACAGAATCACGCAGGGCTGATCCGGGACATTTTCCGCGCCTTTTATCTCGAAGCGAATGCCCAGGAACACCTTGGTCAACCACAACGCGCAACGGCACCAATAGACATTGATAAAGCGATAACGCGCTTTGAATGGCAGGAACGGTGCAATAAAAAAGCTCAGGGTGCACCAGAGAAACGAACTGGTGCCCAGCAGCAGGTAAAAGAAAAAGGTTCTGATGGCCTGCAAAATCGACATGGCGGCATTTACCGTTGCGGGACAACGCCCGCCTGTTAAAAGCGCTCTCCCGAACATCCTTGGTCAGGAAGTCGAGGGCGGCTAGTTGTTGATAAGTTCTGCGGCCACGGCCGCCAGATCGTCAAAAATCAAAGTGCCTACCGGCAGGTTTTTCGCCTGGGTCTTTTCGCCTTTTCCGGTCTTAACCAAAACTGGCTGAGAGTCGACGGCTTTGGCCGCCTCCAGGTCACCGAGGCTGTCCCCGACGAACCATATCCCAGCCAAGGGCACCTTGTAATGTTCTGCAATGATTTTCAACATGCCGGGCTTGGGTTTGCGGCAATCGCAGCCCTCATCCGGCCCGTGGGGGCAATACACCACCAACCCCACCTCGCCACCCTGCTCGGCCACCATGGTGCGCAGGCGCGCGTGCATGGCGTCCAGGGTTGCGATGTCGTAGTAGCCACGGGCGATGCCGGACTGGTTGGTGGCGATGGCCACCGTCCAGCCGGCTTTGCTCAACTGCGCGATGGCCTCGATCGAGCCGGGCAGTGGAACCCATTCCTCCACCGACTTGATGTAAGCGTCGGAGTCGTAATTGATCACCCCGTCCCGATCGAGAATCAGAAGTTTCAACAGGGTCAGCTCAGCGTCGAAATGTCAGCGATGTTGACGAACAATCCACGCAGACGCGCGAGCATGGCGTAGCGGTTTTTCCGCACGCCTGCATCTTCGGCATTGATCATCACCGCTTCAAAGAACGCATCCACCGGCTCGCGCAAGGTCGCCAGGCGCGCCAGTGCTTCGGCATAGTTACGCTCAGCGATCAGCGGTTTCACTGCGTTTTCAGCCTTGGCGATGGCCGAGTTCAGCGAGAACTCCTTGGCATCGGCGAACAGGCCAGGGTCGACGTCAGCGTTGCCCAGGCCTTCGGCCTTGCTCAGCAGGTTCGACACACGCTTGTTCACGGCGGCCAATGCGTCGGCTTCCGGCAGTTTGCGGAAGGCCTGCACGGCTTGTACGCGCTGGTCAAAGTCCAACGCCGACCCCGGTTGCAGGGCACGCACCGACAGGTACACGGACACGTCCACGCCTTCATCTTCATAGCGCGCGCGCAGGCGGTCGAACACGAATTCCAGCACTTGCTCGGCGAGGCCCGCTTGCTTGACCTTGGCACCGAACTGGCCGACCGCAAACGACACGGCCTGGGTCAGGTCGAGGTCCAGCTTCTTGTCGATCAGGATGCGCAACACGCCCAGGGCCGCACGGCGCAAGGCATACGGGTCTTTGCTGCCGGTGGGCAGCATGCCGATACCGAAGATGCCAACGAGCGTGTCGAGCTTATCAGCGATGGCCACGGCTGCACCGGTCAGGGTGCTTGGCAATTCAGCGCCAGCACCGCGCGGCATGTACTGCTCGTTCAGCGCCAAGGCAACGTCATCCGGCTCGCCGTCGTTGAGAGCGTAGTAGTAGCCGGCAACACCTTGCATCTCCGGGAACTCGCCGACCATCTCGGTGGCCAGGTCGCACTTGGACAGCATGCCCGCACGCGCAGCCCAGGTAGCATCGCCGCCAATGCGTGGCGCAATATAAGCGGCAAGCTTGGAAACCCGCACGGCCTTATCGTAGACACTGCCGAGTTTTTCCTGGAACACCACGTTTTGCAGGCGCAGGTTGAAGTCTTCGAGCTTCTGCTTTTTGTCTTGCTTGAAGAAGAACTCGGCGTCGGTCAGGCGCGGGCGAACGACTTTCTCGTTACCGGCGATGATCTGCTGCGGGTCTTTGCTCTCGATGTTGGCCACGGTAATAAAGCGCGGCAGCAACTTACCCTCCACGTCCAGCAGGCAGAAATACTTCTGGTTGTCCTGCATGGTAGTGATCAGCGCTTCTTGCGGCACATCGAGGAAACGTTCTTCGAACGAGCACACCAGCGGCACCGGCCATTCGAGCAACGCGGTCACTTCGTCGAGCAGGCTTGGCGGCACGATGGCGGTACCTTCCTGCAGGCGTGCCAGCTCCTCGGTGCGCTTGCTGATCAATTCGCGACGCTCATTGGCGTCGGCCAGCACGTAGGCAGCACGCAGGTCTGTCACGTAGTTGGCCGGCGAAGTGATGCGCACGGCTTGCGGGTGGTGGAAGCGATGACCACGCGAATCACGGCCTGCTTTTTGGGCGAGGATCGTGCAGTCGATGACCTGGTCACCGAGCAGCATTACCAGCCACTGGGTCGGACGTACGAACTCTTCTTTGCGCGCACCCCAGCGCATGCGCTTCGGGATCGGCAAATCGTTCAGCGAGTCCTCAACGATGGTCGGCAACAAGCTGGCGGTCGGTTTGCCAGTGATGACCTGGCTGAACCGCAGTTTCGGGCCGCTCTGGTCGATCTCGCTCAGCTCGACGCCACACTTCTTGGCGAAGCCAAGGGCGGCTTGAGTCGGGTTGCCTTCGGCGTCGAACGCAGCCTGGCGTGGCGGGCCGTCAATGTTGATGCTGCGGTCCGGCTGCTGGGTTTCCAGTGCGGTCAGCAGTACCGCCAGGCGACGTGGCGCGGCGTAGACCTTCTTCGCTTCGAACTTCAAGCCAGCGCTTTGCAGGCCTTTTTCGATACCGGCCAGGAACGCGTCGGCCAGTGTGTTGAGGGCCTTGGGTGGCAGCTCTTCGGTGCCCAGTTCAACCAGGAAATCTTGAGCACTCATTGTGCAGCCTCCAGCTTAGCCAACACTTCATCACGCAGGTCCGGGGTTGCCATCGGGAAGCCGAGCTTGGCGCGAGCCAGCAGGTAGGCTTGGGCGACGGAACGCGCCAGCGTGCGCACACGCAGGATGTATTGCTGACGTGCGGTCACCGAGATAGCACGGCGCGCATCCAGCAGGTTGAAGGTATGGGACGCCTTCAACACCATTTCATAGCTTGGCAACGGCAGCGGCTGGTCGAGCTCGATCAGGCGCTTGGCTTCGCTTTCATAGAAGTCGAACAGTTCGAACAGCTTGTCGACGTTGGCGTGTTCGAAGTTGTAGGTGGACTGCTCCACTTCGTTCTGGTGGAACACATCGCCGTAGGTGACCTTGCCGAACGGACCGTCAGCCCACACCAGGTCGTAGACCGAGTCCACGCCCTGCAGGTACATGGCCAGGCGCTCGAGGCCGTAGGTGATCTCGCCGGTCACCGGGTAGCACTCGATGCCACCCGCTTGCTGGAAGTAAGTGAACTGCGTCACTTCCATGCCATTGAGCCAGACTTCCCAACCCAGGCCCCAGGCGCCCAGGGTTGGCGACTCCCAGTTGTCTTCGACGAAACGGATGTCGTGCACCAGTGGGTCCAGGCCGACGTGTTTGAGCGAGCCCAGGTACAGTTCCTGGAAGTTGTCCGGGTTCGGCTTCAATACCACCTGGAACTGGTAGTAGTGCTGCAGACGGTTCGGGTTTTCGCCGTAGCGGCCGTCAGTCGGGCGACGACTGGGCTGCACATAAGCGGCGTTCCAGGTTTCCGGGCCGATGGCCCGCAGGAATGTAGCGGTGTGGAAAGTGCCGGCGCCTACTTCCATATCGTAGGGCTGAAGTACCACACAACCTTGCTCGGCCCAGTATTGCTGGAGGGCGAGGATCAAGTCTTGGAAGGTACGCACGGCTGGCGTAGGCTGGCTCACGAAATTCACCTGTTACTTGGGCTGCGATTTAAAGAGCGGGAGTATACCCGATTCGGCCGCGCCACCATCCCCTGGAGCCTTATGCCACGCTGCTTTTGGTGTTCTGAAGATCCGCTGTACATGGCTTATCACGATCAGGAGTGGGGAACGCCGCTGCGCGATGCGCAGGGTTTGTTCGAGTTGCTTTTGCTCGAAGGGTTCCAGGCGGGCCTGTCCTGGATCACCGTTTTACGCAAACGCGAGCATTATCGAAAGGTCTTGTTCGGGTTTGATGCGCAACGGTTGGCGCAGTTGAGCGATGGCGAGATCGAAGTACTGATGCAGGATCCTGGCATCGTGCGCAATCGCCTGAAACTCAATGCCACCCGCCGCAATGCCGCCGCCTGGCTGGCGCTGGAAGATCCGGTCGGCTTGCTCTGGTCCTTCGTCGGTGGCAAACCCAAGGTCAATCATTTCAAGGACCGCAGCGAAGTCCCGGCGATCACGCCCGAGGCCGAAGCCATGAGCAAAGCCCTGAAAAAAGCCGGCTTCACCTTTGTCGGCCCGACCATTTGCTACGCGTTCATGCAGGCCTGCGGCATGGTCATGGACCACACCCAAGACTGCGACCGTTACGCGGACTTGGCCAACGCCGGTTAGAATGCCGGCTTTGCGCACCACACACGAACAGGAGTGACCTGTGGAAAAGTTTAAAGGCGCCTTGCTGGTAGGCGCTCTCCGGTTGTTTGCCCTGCTGCCTTGGCGCGCTGTGCAGGCCGTCGGCACGGCCATTGGCTGGGTCATGTGGAAAACCCCCAACCGCTCCCGCGAGACGGTGCGGATCAACCTCTCCAAGTGCTTCCCCGACATGGACCCCGCCGAGCGCGAAGCGTTAGTCGGCCGCAGCCTGATGGACATCGGCAAGTCCCTGACCGAAAGCGCCTGCGCCTGGATCTGGCCAGCCCAACGCTCAATCGACCTGGTGCGCGAAGTCGAAGGCTTGGACGTGCTGCACGAAGCCCTGGCTTCGGGCAAAGGCGTGGTCGGCATCACCAGCCACTTGGGCAACTGGGAAGTGCTGAACCATTTCTATTGCAACCAGTGCAAACCCATCATTTTTTACCGTCCGCCCAAGCTCAAGGCAGTGGATGAGTTGCTGCGCAAGCAGCGGGTGCAACTGGGTAATCGAGTGGCGGCGTCGACCAAGGAAGGCATCCTCAGTGTGATCAAGGAAGTGCGTAAGGGCGGCCAGGTGGGTATCCCCGCCGACCCGGAGCCGTCGGAATCTGCGGGGATCTTCGTACCGTTCTTCGCCACCCAGGCGCTGACCAGCAAGTTTGTGCCAAATATGTTGGCGGGCCACAAAGCGGTCGGCGTGTTCCTGCATGCGCTGCGGCTGCCCGACGGTTCGGGTTACAAAGTGATCCTGGAAGCGGCGCCGGAAGATATGTACAGCACCGACACCGCCACGTCCTGCGCGGCGATGAGCAAGGTGGTGGAGCGGTATGTCGGTGCTTACCCGAGCCAATACATGTGGAGCATGAAGCGCTTCAAGAAACGCCCGCCGGGTGAGGCGCGGTGGTACTGAGCCACCCCTGACTCAAGACCCATGAAGATCTTCTGTGGGAGCAGGCAAGCCAGCTCCCACAGAAGATCGGCTCAAGGTTGGCGGTCGAGTTTCTTCAGGAACACCGTCATCTCTTTTTCGGCCTGTTTATCACCATGGGCCTGTGCCGCTTCAATGCCCCTCTCCCATGCCAGCCGCGCCGCCGAACGATCTTCCAACCCCAACTGCGCCTTGCCCAGAAGCTTCCACGCCGCTGAATACTTCGGATCAAACCCGACGCACTTCTGCAGATGCTCCGCCGCCTTGGCGTTTTCCTTCACGTCCAGATAACCCTTGCCCAAACCAAACCGAAGCAGCGAGTTATCCACACCTTTGGCGAGCATTTTTTCCAGGGATTCGAGCATGTCGGTCACTCCGCTTGATCAGAAGAAGCTCAACCCCACGTGGAACAGTTTCTCCACATCGCGGATATGTTTCTTGTCCACCAGGAACAGGATCACATGGTCCCCGGTTTCGATCACCGTGTCGTCGTGGGCAATGATCACCTCTTCGTCACGAATAATCGCGCCGATGGTCGTTCCCGGCGGCAAGCCGATATCGCGAATGGCCTTGCCGATCACCTTGCTCGACTTCGAGTCACCGTGGGCAATTGCCTCGATGGCTTCGGCCGCGCCACGGCGCAGGGAGTGCACGCTGACGATGTCGCCCCGGCGCACGTGGGCCAGCAAGGTGCCGATGGTTGCCAACTGAGGGCTGATGGCGATGTCGATATCGCCGCCCTGGATCAGGTCGACATAGGCCGGGTTGTTGATGATGGTCATCACCTTCTTCGCGCCCAGCCGTTTGGCCAGCAAGGAGGACATGATGTTGGCTTCGTCATCGTTGGTCAGGGCCAGGAAGATATCGGCGTCGGCGATGTTTTCTTCCATCAGCAGGTCGCGGTCCGAGGCGCTGCCTTGCAGTACGACGGTGCTGTCTAGGGTGTCGGACAAATGCCGGCAGCGTGTCGGGCTCATCTCGATGATCTTCACCTGATAGCGGCTTTCGATGGCCTCGGCCAATCGCTCGCCGATCTGCCCGCCGCCCGCGATGACGATGCGCTTGTAGGTCTCGTCGAGGCGGCGCATTTCGCTCATGACGGCACGAATATTCGCCTTGGCGGCGATGAAGAATACTTCGTCGTCGGCCTCGATCACCGTATCGCCCTGGGGCAGGATTGGCCGGTCACGCCGGAAAATCGCCGCGACGCGGGTTTCCACGTTGGGCATGTGCTCACGCAACTGGCGCAGTTGCTGGCCGACCAGTGGGCCGCCGTAATAGGCCTTCACCGCGACCAGTTGCGCCTTGCCGCCGGCAAAGTCGATCACCTGCAAGGCGCCCGGAATTTCGATCAGGCGCTTGATGTAGTGGGTGACCACCTGTTCCGGGCTGATCAATACGTCCACCGGAATCGCGTCGTTGTCGAACAAACCGGCGCGGGTCAGGTAGGCCGCTTCGCGCACACGGGCGATTTTGGTCGGGGTGTGGAACAGGGTGTGGGCGACCTGGCAGGCGACCATGTTGGTTTCGTCGCTGTTGGTCACGGCCACCAGCATATCCGCGTCATCGGCACCCGCCTGGCGCAGCACCGTCGGGAACGACGCGCGGCCTTGTACGGTGCGGATGTCGAGGCGGTCGCCGAGGTTGCGCAGGCGCTCGGCATCAGTGTCGACCACGGTGATGTCGTTGGCTTCGCTGGCCAAATGTTCAGCCAGCGTGCCGCCGACCTGCCCTGCTCCAAGGATGATGATTTTCATCCGGTCACTCCCTTAAACCATTTAGCCGCGCGCGGCGGCAATCTTGATCAGTTTGGCGTAGTAGAAGCCATCGTGTCCGCCTTCTTGCGCCAGCAGTTGGCGACCGTGGGGCTGCTTGATGCCGGCGGTTGTGGCGAGGTCCAGCTCCCGGGCGCCGCTGGTGCGGGCAAGGAAGGCTTCGATCACCTCGGTGTTTTCAGTCGGCAAGGTGGAACACGTGGCGTAGAGCAGGATGCCGCCGACTTCCAGGGTCGGCCACAGCGCGTCGAGCAGCTCGCCTTGTAGCACGGCCAGGGCGGCAATGTCGTCGGGTTGGCGGGTGAGCTTGATGTCTGGGTGGCGGCGGATCACACCGGTGGCGGAGCACGGCGCATCAAGCAGGATGCGCTGGAACGGTTTGCCGTCCCACCAGGTGGCAGTGTCACGGCCGTCGGCGGCGATCAGCTCGGCGCTGAGGCCCAGGCGTGCAAGGTTTTCCCGCACGCGCACCAGGCGCTTGGCTTCGAGGTCGACAGCGACGACACCGGCGAGGTCGTTTTCGACTTCCAGAATGTGACAGGTCTTACCGCCAGGTGCGCAGCAGGCGTCTAGCACGCGTTGGCCGGGCGCCAGGTCGAGCAGGTCGCCAGCCAGTTGCGCGGCTTCATCCTGCACGCTGATCCAGCCTTCGGCAAAGCCCGGCAGGCTGCGCACATCAGCGGCCGCTTCGAGCACGATACCGTCGATGCTGTACACGCACGGCGTGGCATTGATGCTGGCGTCGATGAGCAATTGCAGGTAGGCGTCGCGGCTGTGATGACGGCGATTGACCCGCAGGATCATCGGCGGGTGCGCATTGTTGGCTGCGCAAATGGCTTCCCATTGCTCAGGCCAGCACGCTTTCAACGATTTTTGCAGCCAGCGTGGGTGAGCGGTGCGCACTACCGGATCATGTTCCAGTTCGGCCAGCAGCGCTTCACTCTCGCGCTGGGCGCGGCGCAGCACGGCATTGAGCAAGGCCTTGGCCCAAGGTTTTTTCAGCTTGTCGGCGCAACCGACCGTTTCACCGATGGCGGCGTGAGCGGGCACGCGGGTGTAGAGCAGCTGATAGAGGCCTACCAGCAGCAGCGCTTCGACGTCAGCATCCGCAGCCTTGAACGGCTTTTGCAACAACGTGGCCGCCAACGCCGACAAGCGTGGCTGCCAGCGGGCGGTGCCAAAGGCCAGGTCCTGGGTGAAGCCGCGATCACGGTCTTCAACCTTATCCATCTGCGTGGGCAACGAACTGTTCAGCGATGCCTTGCCATTGAGCACGGCGGCAAGGGCCTTGGCGGCGGCCAGTCGCGGGTTCATTGGGCGACCATCCCGAGAACGGTGCCCAGGGCAAACTTCTCACGACGGCTGTTGAACACATCGCTGAAATTCAGCGCCTTACCACCGGGCAATTGCAGACGGGTCAGGCACAGCGCCTGTTCGCCGCAAGCGACCAACAGGCCGTCCTTGCTGGCGCCGATGATTTCACCCGGAGCGCCTGTGCCCTCGGCCAGGGTCGCGGCCAGTACTTTCAAGGCGTCGCCGTTGAGGGTGCTGTGACAGATCGGCCACGGGTTGAAGGCGCGTACCAGGCGTTCCAGTTCCACGGCCGGGCGGCTCCAGTCGATGCGCGCTTCGTCTTTGTTCAGCTTGTGGGCGTAGGTGGCCAGGCTGTCATCCTGCACGTCGCCTTCCAGGATGCCGGCAGCCAGGCCGGCGATGGCCTGGATTACGGCGGGCGGGCCCAGCTCGGCAAGGCGGTCGTGCAGGCTGCCGCCAGTGTCTTGGGCGGTGATCGGGGTGGTGACTTTGAGCAGCATCGGGCCGGTGTCCAGACCCGCCTCCATGCGCATCACGGTCACGCCGCTTTCGCTGTCACCCGCCTCCACTGCGCGTTGGATCGGTGCCGCGCCGCGCCAGCGCGGCAACAACGACGCATGGCTGTTGATGCAACCCAGGCGTGGAATATCCAGCACCACTTGCGGCAGGATCAAGCCGTAGGCCACCACCACCAGCAGGTCCGGCTTCAGGGCAGCCAGCTCGGCCTGAGCCTCGGCGTTACGCAGGGTTGGCGGCTGCAGCACGGGAAGGTTGTGTTCCAGCGCCAGTTGCTTGACCGGGCTCGGCATCAGTTTTTGTCCACGACCGGCCGGGCGATCCGGCTGGGTGTACACCGCGACGATGTCATAAGGGCTGGCAAGCAGTGCCTTCAGGTGTTCGGCCGCGAATTCAGGCGTGCCGGCAAAAACAATGCGCAGTGGCTCGGTCATGGGTGGTCTCGGTTAAAAGCAGTCACAAAAGAAAAAGGCTTGCCGCAGCAAGCCTTTGGAAGGAGGGCATCAAGCTTGCTGGCGATGCTTTTTTTCCAGCTTCTTCTTGATTCGGTCGCGCTTGAGCGTCGACAGGTAATCGACAAACAGCTTGCCATTGAGGTGGTCGCACTCGTGCTGGATGCACACCGCCAGCAGGCCTTCGGCGATCAGCTCGAACGGCTTGCCGTCGCGGCCCAGGGCCTTGATCTTCACGCGCATCGGGCGCTCGACGTTCTCATAGAACTCCGGCACTGACAGGCAGCCTTCCTGGTATTCGCCCATCTCTTCAGTCAGCGGTTCGAACTCGGGGTTGATGTACACCCGCGGCTCGCTGCGGTCTTCCGACAGGTCCATGACCACGACACGCAAATGCACGTTGACCTGGGTCGCGGCGAGGCCGATGCCCGGGGCTTCATACATTGTTTCAAACATGTCATCGACCAACTGACGAACCTTGTCGTCCACTACGGCCACCGGCTTGGCGACAGTGCGCAGGCGCGAGTCGGGGAATTCGAGGATGTTCAAAATAGCCATAAGCGTAATTGCTGCACATGTGAGGTAGAGGCAAATCGGCGTTGGGATGGACCCAGACCGCCGGTGTGAAACACCCAAAAGCCACGAAGGCTCTGGCATTTCACGCGAACGCACATAATAAAGGAGATTCACCCCATGAGGAAATCGCTACTCGTCTTGCTATTGTGGGCCCCGTTCGCCATGGCCCTGCTGCCGCCGCCCGTGCAGCGGCTGGATCAGCCGACGCAACAGGCTATCCAGCGCTTTTTACTGCATAACCGCCTTCTTGATTCGCCTCGAGACCTGGACAACGCGCCGTACATCGTTGCCGCCGATGCTGGCCGAGTGCTGGGTGCCAATGGCGAGCGGGTATATGCCAGGGGCGACTTGGAGCCTTCCCAGCCGAATTACGGAATATTCCGACGAGGCAAGGTTTACACCGACCCGGTGACTAAAGAGCTGTTGGGCGTCAACGCCAATGATATTGGCACTGCGCGATTTGTCGTGGCGGGCGACCTTACTACCCTGACCGTACAGCGAGTCACGCAGGAGGTGCGCCCCGGAGACCGCTTGCTGCGTGCACAACCTCCTATCGTCCCGACAACCCTTGCGACCGCGCCCACCGCGCCCTTTGTCGAAGGGCACATCATCGATATCCCCAAGGGTGTTACGCACATCGGCGTGCTCGACGCCGTAACCCTCAACAAAGGGCGTCGCGATGGTCTGGTCGAAGGCCAACTGCTCAGCGTGATCAAGACCGGCGCCACCGTCCGCGATGGCCTTAGTGGCGCGTCGACGCAACTTCCTGATGAACGCGCCGGCACCCTGCTGGTGTTTCGCACCTACGAAAAGCTCAGTTACGCCCTGGTGCTCAGTGCCTCACGGCCGCTGGCGGTCATGGACCGTTTCGAGACTGCCCATCAAACACAATAAATAGCCTGCTAAATAAGTTACCAACAGAGTTATCCACAGCTTGTTCCGGTCAAGGACGATCAAATGCACCCGATACACAACCAAGAAATCTCCCCGTCAGAACTGGAAGCCCGACTACGCTTGCACAGGCTGCCGGAACTGGGTCCGAAGCGTTTTCGCTTACTGATCGAAGCGTTCGGCTCTGCGTCAAAGGCCATCAGCGCGCCTGCCAGTGCCTGGCGTTCGCTGGGGTTGCCAGCCATTAGCGCCGATGCCCGGCGCAGTCATGAAATCCGCGACGGCGCCAGTGCGGCATTGGCCTGGCTGGCGTGCCCGGCCCAGCATTTGCTGATGTGGGACCAACCGGAGTACCCCGCTCTGCTCGCCGAGATTGATGATGCGCCGCCGCTTTTATTCGTCGCCGGTGACCCTGCAATCCTGGAAAGACCGCAACTGGCGATGGTCGGAAGTCGTCGCGCGTCTCGTCCTGGCATGGACACCGCCGCTGCGTTTTCGCGCAGTCTGGCGAGCGCTGGTTTTGTCATCACCAGTGGCCTTGCATTAGGCATCGACGGCGCAGCCCATCAAGCGGCATTGGAGGTGGGCGGTCAGACAATCGGCGTCCTCGGCACCGGGCTCGAAAATTTTTATCCACAACGTCACAGACGGCTCGCGGAGGCGATGATTGACCAGGGCAGCGCCGTAGTTTCCGAGTTTCCACTGGACGCCCCGCCCCAGGCCAGCAACTTCCCCAGGCGTAACCGGATCATCAGTGGTTTGTCCCTGGGCGTACTGGTGGTGGAAGCCGGCATGGCCAGTGGTTCGCTGATCACCGCGAAGTTGGCGGCCGAGCAGGGGCGTGAGGTGTATGCGATCCCGGGCTCCATCCATCATCCCGGCGCGAAGGGCTGTCATCAGTTGATCCGCGACGGCGCGGTGCTGGTGGAGACCATCGAGCACATCCTTGAAGGTTTGCGTGGCTGGCAAGCGCTGTCGCGCCCGGCGCCGATGCCTGTCGTCCATCCGCTGGTGGCGCTGTTGCACGCAGCACCCCAGACCAGTGAGGCCCTGGTGATTGCCAGCGGGCGCCCTTTGTCCCAGGTGCTGGCGACGCTGACCGAGTTGGAGCTGGAAGGCCAGGTTATCTGTGAAAATGGGCGCTGGCTTGCGCGCTGCTAGGTTTTGTAAAGAAGATCGGTAAACTGCGCAGAGCTTTAGTCTGGAGAGTAAACAATGGTCAACCGGTGGCGTGTGCTGGAAACCGCACGAGAAATTCGCGCAGGCGCGGTGATTGCCTATCCAACAGAAGCGGTTTGGGGCCTTGGCTGCGACCCGTGGAATGAAGAAGCAGTGGACCGTTTGCTCGCCATCAAGAACCGCTCGGTGGACAAGGGCCTGATCCTGGTGGCGGACAATATCCGCCAGTTCGACTTTCTGTTCGAAGACTTCCCGCAGGATTGGATCGATCGCATGGCCAGCACCTGGCCTGGCCCGAACACCTGGCTGGTGCCTCATCAGGGGTTGCTGCCGGAATGGGTGACAGGTGTGCACGACACCGTCGCGGTGCGGGTCACTGACCATCCGCTGGTGCGGGATTTGTGCTCGTTGGTAGGGCCTTTGATTTCCACCTCGGCCAACCCCCAGGGGCGCCCGGCTGCGCGCACGCGGATCCGCGTTGAGCAATACTTCCGTGGGCAGGTGGATCTGGTGTTGGGTGGTGCGCTGGGTGGGCGCAAGAACCCAAGCTTGATTCGGGATTTGGTGACGGGTGAGGTGGTGCGGCCTTCCTGAGACCGCCTCATGGCCATCGCGGGCTTGCCCGCGATGAGGCCCTTACAGACTCCAGATATCCATTGCTTTACGGCAGGAGAATGGTCGACCCAGTCGTCCGTCGCCCCGACAACTCGGTCTGCGCCTTTGCCGCATCCGCCAGCGAATACCGCTGGTTGATATCAATACGCACCTTGCCACTGTTGATCATCGAGAACAGGTCATCAGCCATCGCCTGCAAGTTCTGCGGGTTGTTGGCATAGGTCGCCAAGGTTGGCCGGGTGACGTACAGCGAGCCCTTGGCCGACAGAATCCCCAGGTTCACCCCATCCACCGCGCCTGACGCATTGCCGAAGCTCACCACCAGCCCACGCGGCGCCACGCTGTCCAGCGACGTCAGCCAGGTGTCCTTGCCGACGCCGTCGTACACCACCGGGACTTTTTTGCCGTCGGTCAATTTCAACACGCGCTCTGCGACGTTTTCCTTGCTGTAGTCGATGGTTTCCCAGGCGCCGAGGGATTTGGCCAGTGCGGCCTTTTCCGGCGAGCTCACGGTACCGATCAACTTCACGCCCAGGGCCTTGGCCCATTGGCAGGCCAGCGAACCCACGCCACCGGCAGCGGCGTGGAACAGGATGGTTTCACCGGCTTTCACTTCATAGGTCTGGCGCAGCAGGTACTGCACGGTCAGGCCCTTGAGCATGGCGCCGGCCGCTTGTTCGAAGCTGATCTCGTCCGGCAGGTGCACCAGGTTGGCGGCGGGCAGCACGTGCAGATGGCTGTAGGCACCCAACGGACCACTGCCGTAGGCCACACGGTCGCCGACCTTGAATTGGGTGACTTCGCTGCCGATCGCGTCGACCACGCCGGCGCCCTCTGCGCCCAACCCTGAAGGCAATGCTGGCGGCGCGTACAGACCACTGCGAAAATAGGTGTCGATGAAGTTCAGGCCGATCGCCTCGTTACGCACGCGAACCTGCTGCGGGCCAGGCTCCGCAGGCGTGTAGTCGACATACTCAAGCACTTCGGGACCGCCATGGGCGCTGAACTGGATACGTTTTGCCATCTGCCTTCTCCTTGGTTCGAACTCGCGTAGCCGCCTATCGAACTCCTAAGCTTGATCTTCGTCAACTGCGGCGCAATGGGGTGGGGTGTTATCCTGTGCGCCCATTTGCCGCCGACGCCCAATGGCTTCGCGTAGCTTTGCCCGATTCAAGGTGATGCCATGACTACCCGCACCGAGGCCGTAAAGGCCTACCTGCTTGATCTGCAAGACCGCATTTGCAGCGCCCTGGAAACCTTCGAGACGGACACTCGCTTTATCGAAGACGCCTGGACCCGGCCTGCCGGCGGCGGCGGTCGCACCCGTGTGATTGCAAACGGTTCGGTGATCGAAAAAGGCGGCGTTAACTTCTCCCACGTATTTGGCAGCGGTCTCCCACCGTCCGCCAGTGCGCATCGCCCAGAGTTGGCCGGTCGCGGCTTTGAGGCCTTGGGCGTATCGCTGGTGATCCACCCGCATAATCCCCACGTACCGACTTCCCACGCCAACGTGCGCTTTTTCATCGCCGAAAAAGAAGGCGAAGAGCCGGTGTGGTGGTTTGGCGGCGGTTTCGACCTCACGCCCTACTACGGCAACGAAGAAGACTGCATCCACTGGCACCGCGTGGCCGAGCAGGCCTGCGCGCCGTTCGGCCCGGACGTGTATTCGCGCTACAAGGCTTGGTGCGACAGTTATTTCCATATCAAGCACCGCAATGAACCGCGTGGCATTGGCGGCCTGTTCTTCGATGACGTGAACGAGTGGGACTTCGACACCTGCTTCGCCTTTATCCGCGCCATCGGCGACGCTTATATCGACGCCTACCTGCCGATCGTGCAGCGCCGAAAGGCCATCGCCTACACCGAGCAACAGCGCGAATTCCAGGAATTCCGTCGCGGCCGCTATGTTGAATTCAACCTGGTCTACGACCGTGGCACCCTGTTTGGCCTGCAATCGGGCGGGCGCACTGAGTCGATCCTGATGTCGCTGCCACCGCAAGTGCGCTGGAGCTATGACTGGAAGGCCGAGGCTGGCAGCGAAGAAGCGCGCCTTACCGATTATTTCCTGCAAGACCGCGACTGGCTGGGCCTTGCTGCGCCCAAGGCGGCGGTCTGATGGACCGTTATGTGGTGTTCGGCAACCCCATCGGCCACAGCAAGTCGCCGCTGATCCACCGCATGTTCGCAGAGCAGACGGGCGAGCACTTGGACTACAGCACCTTGCTTGCGCCGCTGGAGGATTTCGCCGGCTGCGCCCGTGAGTTTTTCCTACAAGGCCGTGGCGCCAATGTGACTGTGCCGTTCAAGGAAGACGCCTACCGCCTGGCCAACACCCTCACCGAGCGCGCCCAACGCGCAGGCGCGGTGAACACCTTGAGTAAACTCGCCGACGGCACCTTGCTCGGCGACAACACCGACGGCGCCGGCCTGGTGCGCGACCTCAAGGTAAACGCCGGGTTGACGCTGCAAGGCAAACGCATCCTGCTGCTGGGCGCCGGTGGGGCGGTGCGCGGTGCGCTGGAACCGTTACTGGCCGAACAGCCGGCTTCGCTGATCATCGCCAACCGCACGGTGGAAAAGGCTGAGTTGCTCGCCGAGTTGTTTGACGATCTGGGCCCCGTATCTGCCAGTGGGTTCGACTGGCTGCGTGAGCCGGTAGACGTGATCATCAACGCTACGTCGGCCAGCCTGTCAGGCGATGTACCGCCGATTGCTGGCAGCCTGATCGAGCCGGGTAAGACCTTTTGCTACGACATGATGTATGCCAAGGAACCTACCCCGTTCTGCCGCTGGGCGACTGAACAAGGCGCAGCCTTGGCAATGGATGGGTTGGGCATGTTGGTGGAGCAAGCGGCGGAAGCGTTCTACCTGTGGCGCGGTGTGCGCCCGGCGTCGGCGCCGGTGTTGGCTGAATTGCGCAGACAGTTAGTCAGTCAGTAAGCAATTTATACTTCTCTCGATATAGCTTCAATGAGGAGGATTTTCAGTTCATCGCTGTAATCTTCTTCATATAGCAACGATTCAAGAACTTTTCCCAAAAGAACTTTGTTGATTTTTCCTTCAGCAACCCATACTGCGATGTTTTCCATACTGCGTACAAAATGATGTACGCAATACGCGTAACCATTTAACTCAAGGAAATACGCTCCTAATGCGATGCTACTACGCTTGTTGCCATCAGCAAATGCATGTGATTTATTTACTGCAAAAACTAGGTGCAGGAGCTTCTCTTCAAAGCTTGGATAATAGTCATCGTTCTGAATGTGGTTCAAAAGACTGTCTAATAGACCCAAGTCGTTAGCACCCGCTCTACCCCCAGTATTTTCAATTATCCAATCATGGACGCCTACAGCATGCTCCAAGTCGAAGTATAGAAAATAGCTGCTCATTATTATCTATCTTTTAGGCGCTTAAAAACTTCCAATGTTTTCGGATCAGACAACCGACTTTCCAAGGATTGACTGGTCTCCCCTAAAAATCTTTCAAAATCAGCGATAGGAACGCATTGAACGTAGGATTCTAGTTTTTGGTGCAAGGCGTCACGGAAATGCAAATCCCGACTGGCCATGCGCGTTCGTGCGGCATCAAGTTGAGGTGCTAAGTAAGGATTTCGTTCGACGCCAGCTATCATTTCATCTAGTTCTTTTGGAACTAGCTTTCGTTTCAATGTGCTAGACTTTTCGACCATTTGATTGGCTAAGCCGTTTTCAATGCTCGCTATCGCCTGCAACACTTCTGCATACATTGTTTCTCTTGGGTTGTCCTTTTCTGCAAGATTAAGAATCTTTTTATATTCTTTGGATCTCTCCTTAAACACAACTTGGTATATTCGGTCGGTGTAAATTCCGTACTTTATATTTCCCATTTCAAGGCAGTCGCGTAGCGCGTTGGTGAAAATTTTTCGGTAGCTAAATTCTTGGTATGCTGCTGGTAAATACGCTTCATCTCTTTGATTAATGAAGCGGGTGTGACCTCCAGCTCGTTCAGCTAATACATCCATGACAATATCAAGCATTCTGGTTCGAATGGCTTGGGCTCGATCGCTTTCAGTCAATAGCATTGCTAGGTTCAGGACTGCTCGGAAGCTAAAGATGCCCAGCGCTGGTGCTTTGTTGCCCTCACCAATGAGGGAGACATCCACCAACCCCTTGAAATTCTTGAGTTTTGTCCCTTTTAGGACGGTGTATCCGTTGAGGCGGAGCTCATCATCGTGAGTAGCAAGGTATCGCTCAACGGTGGCATCGCTGATATTGAAAAGCGCGACAATCTGAGCCTTCGTAAAGACGGTTTCGCCAGCGAAGGCCGTCCCACCCAGCGCGAGATATTCCTCTGCCTTCACAAGCGCATATCGATTGTTCAGAACATTTTGGCGATCTATAGCAGAATTGGTTAAATCTTTGCTCATTTTTATTCGCATAGACTAAATAATTTAAGAACTGATATTTTCTCAGAAAAATTTAAACATAAACTCTGCTAAGAATGCACTTGCTCCCACGAAACCACAAGAGCTGTGAGGGTACGCGTGTATGGCGCCATCCATGAACTTAAAGATTTTTTGAAAAAATCACTCTTGAAAGTTAATGGGACATTGGTCGGCCCCTTCCAGTTTTTTCAACTCATCCACCACCTGCGGCCTAGCCCGGCGCAACGTCAAACTTCGCCCCAACCCCTTCAACCTCCGCGCTTCCTGGTGCAGCATCTCCACCCCCGAATAATCGATGAAATTGATTTGCTGCGCCTCAATCACCACCCGCTCGCCCTGCAAACTTTGCAGGCGTACTTGCAGATAATGGCTGGCGCCAAAAAAGATTGAGCCGCCCACCCGCAGCACATCCTCATCCCCGTCTCGCCATTGCTGAACCCGAGGTTGCGACGTGCGTTTGAGATAGAAAAACAGCGATGCCAGCACCCCGGCGTAAATCGCGGTTTGCAGCTCTAGGAGTAAGGTGGCGACGCACGTCAGGCTCATTACCACAAACTCTGCGCGACTGACGCGGAACAACGCGCGAATGCCGCGATGGTCCACCAACCCCCAGCAAATCAGCAGGATGCTCGCGGCCATGCTCGGGATTGGAATGTGCGCGATCAGCGCCGCACCAAACAAGGCGAACAACGCCACCCACAGCGCAGAAAACACGCCGGCCAACGGCGAGCAGGCGCCCGCCTCATAGCTGAGGCCCGAACGGGTAAAGGAGCCGGCCGACAGATAACCAGAGAAAAATCCGCCAACGATATTGGATAGACCTTGCGCACGAACTTCTTGGTTGGCATCAAGCAATTGCTGCGAACGCGCCGACAGCGAGCGGGCAATCGACAGGCTGGTCACCAGCCCCAGCATGCCCACCGCCACGGCGCTGGGCAGCAGGCGCAGGATCATGTCCAAGTCCATCGGCAACGGGCTGAACGGCGGTAGCTTGCCAATAAACGAACTGACCAGCGCCACATGCCCGAACATCGCCGGCCACAACCACGCCACCAGGCTGCCCAAAGCCAGCGCGATCAACAGCGTCGGCCAGCGGGGCACCAGGTACTTGAGCAGTGCGCCCACCAGCAGAGTTCCCAGCCCCAGGGCAAGGGATGCGTGGTCCCATTCGCCGCTGTGGTGGATCAGTGCCAGCAGGCTATTGATCGCCGTGGCCTGGCTCGGTAGATCCAGCCCCAACAGGTTGGGCAATTGCCCCACGGCAATCACCACGGCGGCGCCCAGGGTGAAACCGAGCACCACCGAGTGGGAGACAAAATTCACCAGCGCGCCGAAGCGCAGCATGCCCAGCAGCCACTGGAAAACCCCGGCGAGGAAGGTGAGCAGCAAAATCAGGGTGATGTAGTCCTGGGAGCCCGGCACGGCCAAGGGACTGACGCTGGCATACAGCACAATGGAAATCGCCGCCGTGGGGCCGCAGATCAGGTGCCAGGATGAACCCCAGAGGCACGCGATCAGCACCGGGATGATCGCAGCGTACAGGCCGTATTCGGGGGGCAGACCGGCGATCAGTGCGTAGGCAATCGACTGTGGCAGGGCGAGCACGGCGCCGCTGAGGCCGACCAGTGCGTCCCGACCGACGCTGGCGCGGGTCTGGCGCGGGAGCCAGGCGAGGAAGGGGAAGAGTGTATGGCGGTTGGGCCGGGGCATCGCGAACTCGGTTTAAAGGTTTGGCGCAGAATATCAGTACTGATTAGTTCCCGTGGGAGGGGGACTTGCCCCCTCCCACATTTGGATTGCATCAAGCCTTAGAGTTTGGCTTTAACTGCAGATAGTGCGTCTTTGCCGTCCAGTGTTTTTACACCATCCAGCCATTTGTCCAACACCGCCGGGTTGGCTTTGATCCACGCCTTCGCCGCCTCAGCGTTGCTGACCTTGTTATTGGCCACCTGCGCCATGATTGCGTTCTCCATCTCCTGAGTAAAGCTCAGGTTGGTCAGCAATTTCCCTACATTCGGGCAGGCCTGTGCATAGCCCTTGCGGGTCAGGGTGTACACGCTGCCGGTGTCGCCAAAGTATTTCTCGCCTCCTTTGAGGTAGTGCATTTTCAACTGCACGTTCATCGGGTGCGGGGTCCAGCCAAGGAAGGTGACGAATTTCTGCTTCTTAACAGCCCGTGATACTTCGGCGAGCATCGCCTGTTCGCTGGACTCCACCAGCTTCCACTGGCCGAGATCAAAGTCGTTTTTCTTGATGATTTCCTGCAGCGAGATATTCGCCGGCGCACCGGAGCCGATGCCATAAATTTTCATGCCGAACTTGTCGGCAAACTTGTTCAAGTCGGCGAAGTCATGCACCCCGGCGTCCCATACGTAGTCGGGCACGGCGAGGGTGAACTCGGTGCCGTCGAGGTTTTTCCCCAGTTGCACCACATCGCCGTTGGCCACGAACTTGTCGTAAAAGCCTTGCTGCGCCGGCATCCAGTTACCCAGGAACACATCCACCTGGCCGTCCTTGAGCCCGCCGAAGATGATCGGGACCGCGAGGGTGTCGACCTTGGCCTTGTAGCCCATGCCGGTCAGTAAAAAACCGGTGATGGCATTGGTGGCCGCAATATCGCTCCAGCCTGGATCGGCCATCTTTATCGTTTCGCAGCTGGCGTCCGCGTACACATTGGCACTACTCAACACCAACATACCCAGCACTACAGTCAACTTTTGCATGGCCTTCCCTCAGTCTATTTATTGGTTTTGGCAGGTTGTGGATAACGTGCCTTGCGCTCCAGGTCGTCGAGGTCGATGTGGTTGCGCATGTACTGCTGACTGGCGTCCACCCATGGCTGGTGATCCCAGCTCTTCAGCTTGCCTTGGGTCAGTGCTTCAAACACCAGACGGCGGCGGCGTTGGCTGGCGAGCACCTGTTGGTGGATCGCCGGGACGTCCCATTTGGCCCGCGCCTCGTCAAGGAAGGCTGCAAACAGCGCCCGATGCTGCGGCGACTGGCTGAGTTCTTCCTGTTCCCGAGGGTCGTTGTGTACATCGAACAGTAGACAAGGGTCGTCTTCGCTGTAGAGGAATTTGTACGCGCCACGGCGAATCATCATCAGCGGGCTGATGGTGCCTTCAGCCATGTATTCGCCGAACACCTCGTCGTGCCCCCCCTGCCCTTGCAAGTGTGGGACCAGCGAACGGCCGTCCAGCGGCAGGCGCGGGTCCAGCTCGCCGCCGGCCAGTTCCACCAGGGTCGGCAACAGGTCGGCGGTGGACACGGCTTTGGACACGCGGCCTGCCGCGAATTGCCCCGGCGCACTCACCAGCAGTGGCACGCGGGCGGCCATTTCGAACCAGTGCATTTTGTACCAGAGGCCACGCTCGCCGAGCATGTCGCCGTGGTCGCCGGAGAAGATGATGATCGTGTCGTCGGCCAGGCCGGTGTCTTCCAGGGTTTGCAGGAGCTTGCCGACATTGCTGTCGATGTAGCTGCACGCGCCGAAGTAGGCACGGCGCGCATCACGAATCTTATCCACAGGCAGCGGCTTGTCCCACAGGTCGTAGACCTTGAGCAGCCGCTGGGAATGCGGGTCGAGATCACCTTGCGCGGGTGTTGCAGGCAACGGGATGTCGGCGTCGTCGTACAGGTCCCAGAATGGCTTGGGAATCGTGTACGGATCGTGTGGGTGAGTCATCGACACGGTCAGGCAGAACGGCTGGTCGCCGTCCTCGCGGATGTGGTCGAACAGGTACTGCTGCGCCTTGAACACCACTTCTTCGTCGAAATCCAGCTGGTTGGTGCGCACGCACGGGCCGGCTTGCAGCACCGAGGACATGTTGTGATACCAAGTGGGTCGTACGTCCGGCTCATCCCAGTTCACCGCCCAGCCGTAGTCGGCGGGGTAAATGTCGCTGGTCAGGCGTTCTTCATAACCGTGCAGTTGATCTGGTCCGCAGAAGTGCATCTTGCCCGACAACGCGGTGCGGTAGCCGAGGCGCCGAAGATAGTGGGCATAGGTCGGCACATCGGCGGGGAAATCGGCGGCGTTGTCGTAGGCGCCTATCTTGCTCGGCAACTGGCCGCTGACCAGGGTGAAACGCGACGGTGCACACAGCGGGCTGTTGCAGTACGCCGCGTCGAACACCACGCCCTGCGTAGCGAGGCGGCTTAGATTAGGCAGCTTGATAGGCGAAGAACCGTAGAACGGAAGCAACGGCGCGGCCATTTGATCGGCCATGATAAAAAGAATGTTCTTGCGCTTCATGGGTTCTCGGCATTCCATAGGCGATGTTTATGCGAATGAGCATGCAGCCCATGCAAACTGGGGTAAAGCCCATGAAAAGCAATGTCTAGGATAAGCACAGCTTATGTATGAAGCCCTCGGTGACGTGTCCCTCGATTTGCTGCGCGCCTTCGAAGCCGCAGCGCGCCACCGCAGCTTCACCGCCGCCGCGATGGAGCTGGGCACCACCCAACCGGCCATCAGCCAGCAGATCAAGCGCCTGGAAGAGCAACTGGCGAACCGCTTGTTTGATCGAATCTACCGTGGCATTGAGCTGACCGACGCCGGCGCCCTGCTGTTCGAGCATGTGCAAGGTGGCTTGCAGGCCATCAACCAAGGTCTGAGCGCAATCGCCCAACAGGATCAACATGAAGTGCTGCAAGTCGCGACGGACTTTGCGTTTGCCGCCTACTGGTTGATGCCGCGCCTGCACCGCTTTCACCACGCCAATCCCCAGGTAGACGTAAGCCTGGTGACCAGCGAACGCAACCACGCCACCCTGCGCAGCGATATCGATGTGGCGGTGCTGTTTGGCGATGGCCGTTTCAAGCAGGGCGACAGCCTGTGGCTGTTCAACGAAGAAGTGTTCCCGGTGTGCAGCCCGCAATGGCTGAAGAACCAGGCGTCACCGCTGACTGTACAAAATTTGCACGATGTTCCTCTGCTGCACCTGCGTCAGGAAAACAACAGCCAGTGGTTCGACTGGAGCGGTGTGTTTCGCGAGCTGGGTATCACCACTGCACCCACACCCGGCCAACTGCGCTTCGATAATTACACCCTGCTTATCCAGGCCGCGATTGCCGGCCAGGGCGTAGCCATCGGCTGGCGCCACCTGGTGGATAACTTGCTGGAGCAGGGCTGGTTGTGCCGGCCGGTGAGCGGTACGGTGATCTCACGTTTCGGCTATTACGTGGTGCAGCCACAGCGCAAACGCCGGAGGCAATTGGTCGAGCGGTTTGTCGACTGGCTGGTGGCCGAGCAGGCCAGCAGCGCGCAGTCGCTGACCGGGCTGGCCCTGCCGTCCATTGCGGTCTAGGATTTTGCGCACATTGGATCCGGAGTCGGTCATGCAACGTATCAAGGGCTATCACGCCCATATCTACTTTGACGCCAGCACCATTGAGCAGGCGCGCACCTTGTGCGAAGACGCCGCCAAACTCTTCCCGCTGCGCATGGGCCGTGTACACGAACGGCCCGTGGGCCCTCACCCGGACTGGAGCTGCCAGCTGGCGTTCGACGCCGAATACATTGGCGTGGTGTTGCCGTGGTTGGTGATCCATCGCAATGGGCTGGTGGTGTTCCTGCACCCCAATACCGGCGATGAGCTGAAGGATCACACCGACTACGCGGTGTGGATGGGGGCGGTGCGCGAGCTGGATCTGTCTGTTTTGTAACCTCTTTCTAATCCGCAACCCCCTGCTGCCTTAAAGGGGTGTGGGATTTTGCGCGCTCAACTCCCAGTATGTGGGACTGATATTTATATATTGAGATATTACTGGTCATAGGTTTATATTCGCCCATCTGCTTTTTTCAGCACCCACTCATTTCAGGTGAAGCGATGCAGGCGCAATTGATCGCGCTCGATTGGGGAACCAGTTCCCTTCGTGCTTATAAACTCGGCCCCGCAGGCGTAGTGCTGGAACAGCGCTCGCTGGCGTGGGGCATCATGCATTTGCCCAGCGAACCCCGCGACATCGCCGGCGTGCGCTGCAGCGATGGCTTCGAGTTGGCGTTCGACGCGGCATGCGGGGATTGGCTCGAAGCGCACCCCGACCTCCCGGTGATCGCCTGCGGTATGGTCGGCAGCGCCCAGGGTTGGAGCGAAGCGGCTTATCGCAATACGCCCGTCGACGTCGCCCGCTTGGGCCAGGCGCTGCATAAGGTGCGCAGCCAGCGCGGGGTTGATGTGCATATCGTGCCCGGTGTGATCGAGCAAAGCGGTTTGCCCAACGTGATGCGCGGCGAAGAAACCCAAGTATTGGGCGTGCTGCAAGGGTTGGGCGCCGATGTATTGATCGGCCTGCCCGGCAGCCATTCCAAGTGGGTCGAGGTGGTCGATGGCTGCATCACTCACTTCGATACCTTCATGACCGGTGAGCTGTTTGCAGTGCTGAGCAAGCACAGCATCCTTGGCCGTACCCAGCAACCGTCCGAAATATTCCAGGCCGAAGCGTTTGACCGAGGCGTGCAAGTGGCGCTCTCCAAAGACGGCCAGCGCGGCGTGCTGTCGACCTTGTTCAGCGCGCGCACCCTTGGGCTCACCGCCCAACTCGCCCCAGACGAACAGCCCGATTACCTCTCGGGTTTGCTCATCGGCCATGAACTCGCCGGCTTGCCCGGCAAAGCCAAACACACGCCGATCATTCTGGTCGGTGCAGCGCCGCTCTGTGCCCGCTATCAACGCGCCCTCGCCCTCTGCGGCTTCGCCCACGTCAGCCTGGCGCAGGAAGCCAGCGAACGCGGCCTGTGGCAACTGGCAGTGGCGGCGGGGCTCACTCAACCTGTATCGGAGGCCTGACATGCTCAAGCAAGCACTCGCGCAAAACGGTTTGATCGCCATCCTGCGCGGCATCCGCCCGGACGAAGCCAAGGCCGTTGGCCAGGTGCTGTACGAGGCCGGGTTTCGGGTGATCGAAGTCCCGCTGAATTCGCCCGACCCTTACACCAGCATTCGTATTCTGCGCGACAGCCTGCCCGCCGATTGCCTGATCGGTGCCGGTACGGTGTTGCTGCCTGAGCAGGTCGAGCAGGTGAAAGCCGCTGGTGGCCAGGTGATCGTGATGCCTCACAGCGATGCCAAGGTGTTGCGTGCCGCGAAAACGGCGGGGCTGTTCCTGTCGCCGGGTGTGGCGACGCCGACCGAAGCCTTCGCCGCATTGGCCGAAGGCGCCGACGTATTGAAGCTGTTCCCGGCCGAGCAAATGGGCCCGGCGGTGATCAAGGCGTGGCTGGCGGTATTGCCGGCAGGCACCTTGCTGCTGCCGGTGGGTGGCATCACCCCGGACAACATGCAGGTGTTCATCGACGCCGGCGCTAAAGGCTTCGGGCTGGGTTCCGGGTTGTTCAAACCGGGTATGACAGTGGATCAGGTAGCGAGCCGCGCCCAGGCTTATGTCGTCGCCTGGAAAGCCCTGAGCTGACTATAAGTTCCGCGCCCACAGGCGCTGCATCTATAAGAGAGATAACAGATGAAAATCACCAAACTGACGACCTTTATCGTCCCGCCGCGCTGGTGCTTCCTCAAGGTCGAGACCGACCAAGGTGTGACCGGCTGGGGTGAGCCCGTGGTAGAGGGCCGCGCCCACACCGTGGCGGCTGCCGTCGAAGAACTGTCCGACTACCTGATCGGCAAAGACCCACGCAACATCGAAGACATCTGGACCGTGCTCTATCGCGGTGGCTTCTACCGCGGCGGCGCCGTGCACATGAGCGCCCTCGCCGGTATCGACCAGGCGTTGTGGGACATCAAGGGCAAGGCTCTTGGCGTGTCGGTCAGCGACTTGCTCGGTGGTCAGGTGCGCGACAAGATCCGCGTGTACTCGTGGATCGGAGGCGACCGCCCGGCCGACACCGCTCGTGCTGCCCAGGAAGCCGTGTCCCGTGGCTTCACTGCGGTGAAAATGAACGGCACCGAGGAGTTGCAGTTCGTCGACAGCTTCGAAAAAGTCGACTTGGCGTTGGCCAACGTCGCCGCCGTGCGTGATGCCGTCGGCCCGAACGTCGGCATTGGCGTCGACTTCCATGGCCGGGTGCACAAGCCCATGGCCAAGGTGCTGATGAAAGAACTGGACCCGTACAAACTGATGTTTATCGAAGAGCCGGTGCTCAGCGAAAACTACGAAGCCCTCAAGGAACTGGCGCCACTGACCAGCACCCCGATTGCCCTGGGCGAGCGCCTGTTCTCGCGCTGGGACTTCAAGCGCGTGCTCAGCGAAGGCTACGTCGACATCATCCAGCCGGACGCCTCCCACGCCGGCGGCATCACCGAAACCCGCAAGATCGCGAACATGGCCGAAGCCTACGACGTGGCCCTGGCCCTGCACTGCCCGCTGGGCCCGATTGCCTTGGCGGCTTGCCTGCAGCTGGACGCGGTTTGCTACAACGCGTTTATCCAGGAGCAAAGCCTGGGCATTCACTACAACGAGAGCAACGACTTGCTCGACTATGTGAAGGACCCGCGTGTATTCGATTACGACAAAGGCTTCGTGAAAATCCCTAACGGACCGGGCCTGGGTATCGAGATCAACGAGGAATACGTGATCGAACGCGCGGCCATCGGCCATCGCTGGCGCAACCCGATCTGGCGCCATGCCGACGGCAGCTTCGCCGAGTGGTGAGTCCTGGCTGAAGGCGCGCGGTCAGAAATGTGGGAGCCGGCTTGCTCGCGCCCACATTTCTGATCCGGTTTCTTCAGTCAGCGCCATTCCAGACCTCAATAAACATAAGAAGAGGCACCCCCTCATGCACCCTGCATCCTCCACCGGGCAGGCGTCTTTAGTCACGCCTACCAGAAAGCGTTTTTTCATCATGGTGCTGCTGTTCATCACCGTGGTGATCAACTACCTCGACCGCAGCAACCTGTCGATCGCCGCCCCGGCGCTGACCAGTGAACTGGGGATCGACCCGGTGCACGTCGGCCTGATCTTCTCGGCCTTCGGCTGGACCTACGCCGCCATGCAAATCCCCGGTGGCTGGCTGGTCGACCGCGTGCCTCCGCGCATCCTCTACACCGCTGCGCTGCTGTTGTGGTCCATCGCCACTGTGATGCTCGGCTTCGCCGCCAGCTTTATCGCGTTGTTCGTGCTGCGCATGGCGGTGGGCGCGCTGGAAGCGCCGGCCTACCCGATCAACAGCCGCGTGGTCACCACTTGGTTTCCCGAGCGCGAGCGCGCCACGGCGATTGGCGTCTACACCTCGGGCCAGTTTGTCGGGCTGGCGTTTCTCACGCCGGTACTGGCTTGGCTGCAGCACGCATTTGGTTGGCACATGGTGTTTGTCGCGACCGGTGGCGTGGGCATTGTGTGGGCGCTGATCTGGTACGCGGTGTACCGCGAGCCCAAGGATTTCAAAGGCGCGAACGCTGCGGAAATCGAGCTGATCCGTGAAGGCGGCGGGCTGGTGGACATGCAGGAAAAAACCGTCAAGGCGCCGTTCAGTTGGGTCGACCTGGGCATCGTGTTGAGCAAGCGCAAACTCTGGGGGATCTACCTGGGGCAGTTCTGCCTCAACTCCACGCTGTGGTTCTTCCTGACCTGGTTCCCGACCTATTTGGTGAAGTATCGCGGCATGGACTTCATCAAGTCCGGCCTGCTGGCGTCCTTGCCATTTCTGGCGGCGTTTGTTGGTGTGCTGTGTTCCGGGATCTTTTCCGACTGGCTGATTCGCCGAGGTGCGTCGGTGGGCTTCGCACGCAAGTTGCCGATCATCAGCGGGCTGTTGATTTCCACGGCGATCATCGGCGCCAACTACGTGGACTCGACCGCGTGGGTAATTGCGTTCCTGGCCGTGGCGTTCTTTGGTAATGGCCTGGCGTCGATCACCTGGTCGCTGGTCTCGACTCTCGCGCCTGCACGGTTGCTAGGTTTGACCGGTGGGGTGTTCAACTTCATCGGCAACCTGTCGGCGATTGCTACGCCGATCGTGATTGGCTTTCTGGCCAGCGGTGATTCGTTCGCGCCGGCGATTACCTATGTTGCGGTGCTGGCGTTGCTTGGGGCGCTGTCCTACATCTTGCTGGTCGGCAAGGTCGAGCGGATCGAATTGAATGAGTAGCGCATAGTGAGCGGGCTTGACCCGCGCTGGGATGTGCAGCAGCCCAAAACCACACACCATATTCTGTCAGGCAGAAAGCGGTGTCTTCATTGGGGCGGCTTCGCCATCCATCGCGGGTCAAGCCCGCTCAAAGCTATTACTCGGCGTTAGTTGAGCACACCATCCAAAATCTCGTAGACGACGCCCGTACCCACGGCGATCAGCACCACATCCGGCCCCGAACGGCGCCATTCATAGCCCGGGTACACCGGCAGGCGTGCCAGGGCACGACCGTCGAGGCGTTCACCGTAGTAACCACGCGGCAATGGCTGGCCACGTACCAGGCGCACGTTCGGCGGAGGCGGTGCGCCACGGGAGAACTGGCCGTGATTGTCGTGGATGATCTTCCGCACCGGGCCGAAGTCCTTGGGTGGGCCGCCGCGACGGTTGTCCTGAGGGCCGCGATGCTCGTCGCCACGTTGTTCGTGCTGGCCTTGTGGGCCGCCACGGTCAGGGCCGCCTTGTTCATATGGCGCGGCTTGCACCAGGGCGCTGGCGCCGAGCACTAGCACGCCAAGGCCTGCAATCACGGATTTGGGCATTTTCATCGGGTATTCCTCAGGGCACACACACAAAAAAGGGATCTCGAACGAGGTTCGAGATCCCTTGGTCTTGCTGTTTAGGCTGTGTCCGAGCGGGTTGATTCCTCTGTATCAGGAACTTTACCTACTGGTTACGGGGCCTTTACTTACGGGCGTTACGTACGCCTTCCGACAGCGCCGCGCAGAGGGTCAACACACCGTCAATGGCTTGTTGGTCATTGCTGGCATTGGCGATGTGATCGATCAGCGCCGAACCCACCACCACACCGTCCGCCAACCGCGCGATATCCGCTGCTTGTTCCGGTGTACGAATACCGAAACCAATGCTGATCGGCAGGTCGGTATGCCGACGCAGGCGGGTCACGGCTTCTTCGACGTGCTCCAGGGTAGCGGCGCCGGCACCGGTCACACCAGCCACCGACACGTAGTACACAAAGCCGGAGCTGCCGTTGAGGACGGTCGGCAGGCGCACGTCATCGGTGGTCGGCGTGGTCAGGCGGATAAAGTCGATACCGGCGGCCTGGGCCGGGTCGCACAGTTCGCCGTTATGCTCAGGCGGCATGTCGACCACGATCACGCCATCCACGCCGGCTTCCTTGGCGTCGGCGATGAACTGCGGTACGCCGTATTTGTGGATCGGGTTGAAGTAGCCCATCAATACCAGCGGCGTGTCGTTGTTGTCCTTGCGGAACTCGCGGACCATTTGCAGGGTTTTCGCCAGGTTCTGCTTGGCTTCCAGCGCACGGATGTTAGCCAGCTGGATCGCCGGGCCGTCGGCCATCGGGTCGGTGAAAGGCATGCCCAGCTCGATCACGTCGGCGCCAGCGGTGGGCAAGCCCTTGAGGATCGCCAGCGAGGTGTCATAACCGGGGTCGCCGGCGGTGACGAAGGTCACCAGGGCGGCACGGTTTTGTTCTTTCAGCTGCGCAAAGCGGGTTTGCAGGCGGCTCATTAGTGTTTCTCCTGCTGGGACTGTTCCATGTGGTGCATCACGGTCTGCATGTCTTTGTCGCCACGGCCGGACAAGTTCACCACCATCAGGTGATCTTTCGGCAGGGTCGGTGCGCGTTTGAATACTTCGGCCAGGGCGTGGGCAGTTTCCAGAGCGGGAATAATCCCTTCCAGGCGGCAGCATTTGTGAAACGCTTCCAGGGCTTCGTGGTCGGTCACCGACGTGTACTGGGCGCGGCCGATGTCATGCAACCAGGCGTGTTCCGGGCCGATGCCGGGGTAGTCGAGGCCGGCGGAAATCGAGTGGGCGTCGATGATCTGGCCGTCGTCGTCCTGCAGCAGGAAGGTACGGTTGCCGTGCAGCACACCCGGTACGCCGCCGTTGAGGCTGGCGGCATGCTTGCCGGTTTCGATGCCATAGCCTGCCGCTTCAACGCCGATGATTTCGACGCTGGTGTCATTCAGGAACGGGTGGAACAGGCCCATGGCGTTCGAGCCACCGCCGATACACGCCACCAGGCTGTCCGGCAGGCGACCTTCCTGGGCTTGCATCTGGTCACGGGTTTCCTTGCCGATCACTGCCTGGAAGTCGCGCACCATTGCAGGGTACGGGTGCGGGCCAGCCACGGTGCCGATCAGGTAGAAGGTGTCATCAACGTTGGTCACCCAGTCGCGCAGGGCTTCGTTCATCGCGTCTTTGAGCGTGCCGGTGCCGGACACTACCGGGATCACTTTGGCGCCCAACAGTTTCATGCGGAACACGTTGGCCTGTTGGCGCTCGATGTCGGTGGTGCCCATGTAGATCACGCAGTCGAGGCCGAAGCGCGCAGCCACGGTGGCGGTGGCCACACCGTGCATGCCGGCGCCGGTCTCGGCGATGATGCGTTTTTTGCCCATGCGCCGCGCCAGCAGGATCTGGCCGATGCAGTTGTTGATCTTGTGCGCGCCGGTGTGGTTTAGCTCTTCGCGCTTGAGGTAAATCTTGGCGCCGCCGCAGAACTCGGTCAGCCGCTCGGCGAAATACAGCGGGCTTGGTCGACCGACGTAGTCGCGCTGGAAGTAGGCCAATTCCTCGTTGAAAGCCGGATCAATCTTGGCCGCTTCGTATTCACGGGCCAGCTCGAGGATCAACGGCATCAGGGTTTCAGCGACGTAGCGGCCGCCGAACGCGCCAAACAGGCCGTTGGCGTCAGGGCCGTTGCGTAGATCGGTCTGGGACTGAGTCATGGGGCGCTCCAGGAAAAGAATCGGTGTGAGAAACAATGAGGGCCACTCTACCCCTGACGGCCTATGCTGAAAACCGATAAGATCGCCGTAACCTGTCAGGAAAACTCACAGATGAGCCGAGACCTTCCACCCCTCAATGCCCTTCGCGCGTTTGAAGCCACCGCGCGGTTGAACAGCGTCAGCCAAGCGGCCGAGCAATTGCACGTGACCCACGGCGCCGTCAGTCGGCAGTTGAAGGTGTTGGAGGAGCACCTCGGTGTCAGCTTGTTCGTCAAGGATGGGCGCGGCCTTAAACTCACAGATTCCGGCGTGCGGCTTCGGGATGCGAGTGCTGAGGCGTTTGAGCGATTACGGGATGTATGCGCTGAACTGACCCAAAGCAGCGCCGATGCGCCGTTCGTGCTGGGTTGCTCCGGCAGCCTGCTGGCGCGTTGGTTGATCCCGCGCCTGGGTCGCTTGAATGCGGACCTGCCGGATTTGCGCCTGCACCTGTCGGCAGGTGACGGTGATCTTGATCCTCGCCGCCCGGGCCTGGACGCCCTGCTGGTGTTTGCCGAACCGCCTTGGCCGGCGGATATGCAGGTGTATGAACTGGCCAGCGAACGCATCGGCCCGGTGATGAGCCCGCGTTTTGCTGGCTACGAGCGTTTGCGCGAGGCGCCCGCCGCTGCGTTGTGCGATGAGGCGTTACTGCACACCACATCGCGCCCGCAAGCTTGGCCCAGTTGGGCGCAGCAACACGGCATCAAGCCGGACGCGTTGAAACACGGCCAGGGTTTTGAGCATTTGTATTATTTACTGGAGGCGGCGGTGGCCGGGCTGGGTGTGGCGATTGCGCCGCAACCGCTGGTAGCAGAGGACTTGCGGGCGGGCCGCCTAGTGGCGCCGTGGGGGTTCAGCGAAACCCCGGCGCACCTGGCGTTGTGGCTACCCAAGCGCGCCGCAGACGGGCGCGCCGGGCAACTGGCGCAGTGGCTCAAGGCTGAGCTGTTGCGCCAGCCTATTTAGTCACCACGTTTGCACAGCAGATAGGCCGCCAGCAGACCCAATGCGCCTACAGCAACGCCGGCTGTAGTCCATGGGTGCTCTTGCGCGTAATCACGGGTAGCAACACTGGTTTCGCGAATTTTGACTTTGCTTTCTTCGTAGGCATCGCTGATCAGATGACGGGAATGCTTGAGGGCATTCTCGGCATTGCTTTTCAGGGCCTTCAACGTTTTGCGCGACTCGTCGGACGCATCGTCCTTGAGGCTCTCAAGGGACTTGAGCAGGCTCGAAATCTCGGCTTCCATGCTTTCCAGCGATGCTTTGCGTAAAGAAGTGTTGGCCATGTGGACATCTCCTGAAGTGATTGAGTGGCGTGTGTAGATACCGACTGCGGCCTATTCAAAAAGTGCAGTAAATCTGAACTTTCGAGGACGAATCGTCGACAGAAGCAGTAGGAACATTGACTGCTACGCTCACTAGAGACCTCAGGAGAAACGCCATGTCTGATCATCACACCTACAAGAAAGTCGAATTGGTGGGTTCGTCCACCACCAGTATCGAAGACGCCATCAACAATGCGGTGGCTGAAGCCAACAAGAGCATCAAGCACCTGGAATGGTTTGAGGTGACTGAAACCCGCGGCCATATCGAGAATGGCAAGGTCGCGCACTATCAGGTCACGCTCAAGGTAGGGTTCCGAATTGCCAGCAGTTGATCCTGTGAGTTGAACTTGCTGACTGGCCGATTGCCATAACCTGCGCTACAACGTTGGGGTGCCGAGGCGACAGCGTCGGCACGTTCTATTCGATCAGCGTAAGGAAGTAACGGATGAAGAAGTTTCTGTTAGCAGTCGGTCTGTTGAGCATTGCAGGTACAGCCCTGGCGGCGGGCAAGCCATGCGAAGAGCTGAAAAGCGAAATCGCAGCGAAAATCGACGCCAAGGGCGCTTCAGGTTATTCCCTCGAAGTGGTGGATAAAGGCGCTTCTACCGACGCTCAAGTGGTCGGTAGCTGCGAAGGCGGCACCAAGGAAATCGTCTACAAGCGCGGTTAATCTCGTGCTCCAGACATAAAAAACCGACGCGGGTGCGTCGGTTTTTTTCGCCTCGGTTTTAGCCTTTCATTACTTGCGCGAGCAGCTCGTAGGAATGAATCCGGTCAGCATGTTCGTACAGGTCGCTGGTGAAAATCAGCTCATCGGCGCCGGTTTGCTCGATCAACACCTCCAGCTTGGCGCGGATCTTCGCCGGGCCGCCGACCATCGCCAGGCCCAGGAAGCTGCCGACCGCGTCTTTCTCGTGAGGGAGCCACAGGCCATCCATGGTGCTCACCGGTGGGCGCTGCACCAGGCTCTGGCCGCGCATCAGTGCAAGGATGCGTTGGTACACCGAAGTGGCCAGGTAGTCGGCCTGCTCATCAGTGTCTGCGGCGACCAGCGGAATGCCGAGCATCACGTAGGGTTTGTCCAGCACGGCTGAAGGCTTGAAGTGGTTGCGGTAGACGCGAATCGCTTCATGCATCAAGCGCGGTGCGAAATGCGAGGCGAATGCGTAGGGCAAACCGCGTTCGCCTGCCAATTGTGCGCTGAACAGGCTGGAACCGAGCAGCCAGACCGGCACATTGGTACCGCTGCCGGGCACCGCAATAACCCGTTGGTCAGGTGTGCGTGGACCCAAGTACGCCATCAGTTCGGCCACATCATCGGGGAAGTCATCTGCGCTGCCGGAGCGTTCACGGCGCAGCGCGCGGGCGGTCATCTGGTCGGAGCCGGGCGCGCGGCCCAGGCCCAGGTCGATACGCCCGGGGTAGAGGCTTTCCAGGGTGCCGAACTGTTCGGCAATCACCAATGGCGCGTGGTTGGGCAGCATGACGCCGCCGGAGCCGACGCGAATGGTCGAGGTGCCGCCGGCCAGGTAACCGAGCAATACCGAGGTGGCAGAGCTGGCGATGCCGTCCATGTTGTGGTGTTCGGCCACCCAGAAACGGTTATAGCCAAACTTCTCCACATGCTGGGCCAGGTCCAGGGAATTACGCAGCGCCTGCGCCGGGCTGCCGTTGGCGCGCACGGGCACGAGGTCAAGGGTCGAGAATTTTACGTCGGACAGCGATTTCATAAGCCTGCTTCTCCAATGGGGGCGCAGGCTTCTTAGACGAACCAAAACCTGCCGCTTCATGTGCATGGTCTATGCAATGAGGGCATATACCCGAGATTCAATAGCGGAATGGAAATTTCCTACTAAATTGCTAGGTTTCTCCGACAAGATGAACTTTGCCACGCCAACTATCCTCAGAACCCTTACTGAAGCAAAACCACCGTTCGAGGAGACCGCTATGAGTATTGTTAAAAAAGCATCCGCGCATTGGGAAGGTGACCTGAAGACTGGCCTGGGTTCCATTTCTACGGAGACCGGCGTATTGCGTGAAGCGCCCTACGGCTTCAAGGCCCGTTTCGAAGGCGGCAAAGGCACCAACCCTGAAGAGTTGATTGGCGCGGCCCACGCTGGCTGTTTCTCCATGGCGTTTTCCATGATTCTCGGCGACGCTGGGCTCAAGGCTGACAGCATCGACACCCAGGCTGACGTCACTCTGGATCAGGTCGAGGGTGGTTTTGCGATCACCGCCGTGCACTTGACCCTCAAGGCCAAGATCCCTGGCGCGAGCCAGGCGCAGTTCGATGAGCTGAGCAAGAAGGCCAAGGAAGGATGCCCGGTGTCCAAGGTGTTGAATGCAACCATCACCCTGGATGGCACGCTGGTTAACTGACACAGCAGATCCAATGTGGGAGCTGGCTTGTCGAATCGTCGATCCGACAAGTCAGCTCCCACACTTAGTTATGCGTTAAATCAGAACTCGTGTTTCACAAATGTGGTCCTATAGCCATTGCAGCCTTAGCCACACACTCGTGCGCAATGCATTCAGGGAGCTTCACACATGAAACGTTTTGCCTTGGCGATCTTCTGCGGTGTATTGGCCACATCGGCTGTGGCCGCTCCGAAAGATTGTGAAGAGCTCAGGAAAGAGATCGAGGTAAAGATCCAGGCCAAGGCTATTCCCTCCTACACTCTGGAAATCATTACCGCCGAAGAAGCCAAGAATCACGACAGGGCGATGCTTGTCGGTTCGTGCGAAAACGGCACCAAGCGTATCCTCTACCAGAAGAACAACGACTGATCAGATGCAGTTGACGCTACGTTCTTGCGCGAGCAACTGACGCGCCGAGTCATACAGCCGGATATTAGGTGTGAAGGCCAGCGAGCGCCCTTCCAGCACATAGCGCTGGCCAGCCTGGAATTGGTCGTATTGCAGGGTCATGAAGCAGGTGCGATACATCATCGAGCTGAGTCCGCCCAGACCACCGCCTGCCGGCACTTCAAAATCGAAGCGCACCATTAATTCGTGACTGCCGGGCGGCATTTGGAAGTAACGCCCATCATTGAGGTTCTTACCGTCCAAACGCTGTGCCATCACCAGCCTGGATCCCGGCGTCGGCGTAGTGAAATCGACCCAGGCCTGTTGCGGGTCTGCCGGTGGCACAGGGGTTGTGGTGCAGGCACTGAGGAATAGGGCGGCGACGGGAAGCAAGAGCTGACGCATGGCAGGCACTCAACGGGATGAGAGAATTAAGCCTGGCGCCGACGGCCACAGACTCCCTATGAGTATAAACACGTCATGCCATGGAAAAATTCCGCGCAGGCGCGATAGTCTGGCGAGCAAATTTCCCAGGAGCGGTCGGGGCATGGTCAGGCGTTTTCTTCCAGGGCTGATGGTGGTGCTGCTCAGCGGCTGCTCGAGCTTGAGCTATTACAGCCAATTGGCGAGTGGCCAGTGGCAATTGCTGCGGGCCCGGGAGCCGGTGGCGCAGGTCATCGCCGACCCTTCCCGCCCACCGCTGCTGCGCGAGCACTTGGCGCAATCGCAAAAAGCGCGAACGTTCGCCAGTGAGCATCTGCACCTGCCTGACAACCAGAGTTACAGGCTGTACGCCGATATCGGCCGGCCTTATGTGGTCTGGAATGTCTTCGCCACGCAAGAATTTTCCCTTTCACCTGAAACCCATTGCTTCCCTATCGCCGGTTGCGTGGCCTATCGCGGTTACTACAACCAGGGCGCGGCGCGGGGCGAGGCGGCGTTGTTGAGGCAGCGTGGCATGGATGTGTCGATTGGCGGCGTCGAGGCTTACTCCACATTGGGTTGGTTTAATGACCCGATCATGAATTCGATGTTGAGCTGGGGGGATGAACGCCTGGCCACGCTGATTTTTCATGAGCTGGCGCACCAGCGCTTCTATGTGAAGGACGACACCGAGTTCAATGAATCATTTGCCAACTTCGTTGAGCAGGAAGGCACTCGCCAGTGGCGAGCCGTGCGAGGTTTGGCACCGCTCAGCAGTGCAATACTGCAGCAGCGCGACCAATTTATCCGCCTGATTCTCGATACCCGTAAACGCCTGGAAGCGCTCTACGCCAAGCCCTTGGCGGCCGCCGTGATGCGCCAGGCCAAGGCCGCGCAGTTCGAGCGCTTGCGCAGTGATTACCGACAATTGCGCGATAGCCAGTGGGGCGGTGATAAGCGGTATGACGCCTGGATCAACCAGCCGATGAACAATGCGCGGCTGTTGCCGTTTGGGTTGTATGACAGGTGGGTACCGGCGTTTGCGGCGTTGTTTGCGCAGGAGGGTGGGGATTGGGTGAGGTTTTATGCGGCGGTGGAGAAGATGGGCGAGTTGTCGGTGGAGCAGCGTAGAGCGGCGTTGAAACAGTTGGAAGGTGTTGGGCTTTAGGGCCTCATCGCAGGCAAGCCAGCTCCCACATGGGTCCTGTGTACACCGGTCAAAATGTGCGAGCTGGCTTGCCTGCGAACGCTATCTCAAGAACGCTGCATAAACGCCTGATGCATCTGGGCCAATGTCTCAAAATGCCAAGTCGGCGCCTCGGCATTCAACTCCTCAAAACTGCCAAACCCGTACCCCACCGCCGCCGAATCCAGCCCGTTGCTGCGCGCGCCGATCAGGTCATGCTTGCGATCACCAATCATCAAGGTGGTGGCCGGGTCCAGGCCTTCCTCACTGATCAGGTGGGCGATCAACTCGACTTTATTGGTGCGCGTGCCGTCCAGCTCGCTGCCGTAGATCACGTTAAAATGCCTGGCAAAATCGAAGTGCCGGGCGATCTCGCGGGCAAACACCCAAGGCTTGGACGTCGCCACATACAGTTGGCGGCCCTGGCTATTCAGGTCCTCCAATAGCGGCATCACGCCGTCGAACACGCGGTTCTCATACAAACCGGTCACTTTGAAACGCTCGCGATAGAAATTCACCGCCTCCCAGGCCTTGGCTTCATCGAAGTCGTAGAACTGCATAAAGGCTTGCAGCAACGGCGGGCCGATAAAATGCTCCAGCTTTGTCAGGTCCGGCTCGTCGATACCCAGCTTGCCGAGGGCGTACTGGATCGAACGGGTGATGCCCTCGCGCGGGTCGGTGAGGGTGCCGTCCAAGTCGAACAGGACGGTTTGGTAGGGCAGGCTCATCGGTCGAATCCTTCAGCCAGGTGCAGGTCTTTGAGCTTCACGTAGTTCGCGGCGCTGTAGGTGAAAAAGGCGCGCTCCTTGTCAGTCAATGCGCGGACTTTTTTAACCGGGCTGCCAACATACAAAAAACCGCTTTCGAGCTTCTTGCCCGGTGGCACCAGGCTACCGGCGCCGATGATCACGTCATCTTCCACCACCGCGCCGTCCATCACGATGCTGCCCATGCCGATCAGGATGCGGTTGCCCACGGTGCAGCCGTGCAACATGACTTTGTGGGCGATGGTTACATCGTCGCCGATCAACAGCGGGAAGCCGTCCGGGTTGAACGGCCCGGCGTGAGTAATGTGCAATACGCAGCCATCCTGCACGCTGGTGCGTGCACCGATGCGGATGCGGTGCATGTCGCCACGAATCACGGTCAGCGGCCAAACCGAGCTGTCGGCGCCGATTTCGACATCGCCGATCACCACCGCCGAAACATCGACAAAAGCCCCGGCGCACAGGGTTGGCGTGTGGTTCTGATAGGTGCGAAGGGTCACGATAGCCTCTCTCTCTTCTGCTGATAGCTGCGGTGGGTGTTGATTGTAATTAAGATGGCCCCATCTTTGTCTTATCAGTTTCTTCAGCCAAGGTGCCAACCGTGAGCGCGAACAACCCTCTTCTGCAGTCCTACGACCTGCCGCCGTTCTCGGCGATCCGTGCCGAGCACGTCCAGCGGGCCATCGAACAGATCCTTGCCGATAACCGCGTTGCCATCGAAGGCATCCTGCAAAGCCAGGGGGAAAATCCGACATGGGCCGGCCTGGTCCTGGCGATGGATGAACTGAATGACCGCCTGGGTGCCGCCTGGAGCCCGGTCAGCCACCTCAACGCCGTGTGCAACAGCGCTGAACTGCGCGAAGCCTACGAAGGCTGCCTGCCCGCGTTGAGCGCCTATTCCACAGAGATGGGCCAGAACCGCGCGCTGTTCCAGGCTTTTGAAGCCCTCGCCAATAGCCCGGAAGCCGCCGGTTTCGACGTGGCGCAAAAAACCATCCTGGAACACGCCCTGCGTGATTTCCGCCTGTCGGGCATCGATTTGCCGCCGGAACAGCAAAAGCGCTACGCGCAAGTGCAAAGCAAACTGTCCGAGTTGGGCAGCAAGTTCTCCAACCAGTTGCTGGATGCTACCCAGGCGTGGACCAAGCACGTTGCCGAGGAAGCCACCCTCGCCGGCCTGACCGACTCGGCCAAGGCGCAAATGGCTGCCGCTGCCCAGGCCAAGGGCCTCGACGGTTGGTTGATCACCCTGGAATTCCCCAGCTACTACGCGGTAATGACGTACGCCCAGGATCGCGCGCTGCGAGAAGAAGTCTACGCGGCTTACTGCACCCGCGCGTCGGACCAAGGCCCGAATGCCGGTCAGAACGATAACGGCCCGGTGATGGAACAGATCCTCGACTTGCGTCAGGAACTGGCTCAACTGCTGGGCTACGCGTCCTTCTCCGAGCTGAGCCTGGCCACCAAAATGGCCGAGTCCAGCGACCAGGTGCTCAGCTTCCTGCGTGACCTGGCCAAGCGCAGCAAACCGTTTGCCGCCCAAGACCTGCAACAGCTCAAGGCTTACGCCGCTGAACAAGGCTGCGCCGACCTGCAAAGTTGGGACAGCGGCTTCTATGGCGAGAAACTGCGTGAGCAGCGCTACAGCGTGTCCCAGGAAGCCCTGCGCGCCTACTTCCCCATCGACAAAGTGCTCGGTGGTCTGTTCGCCATCGTCCAGCGCCTGTACGGCATCGAGATCGCCGAGCAAAAAGGCTTCGACACCTGGCACCCGGATGTCCGCCTGTTTGAAATCAAGGAAAGCGGCCAGCACGTCGGTCGCTTCTTCTTCGACCTGTACGCCCGCGCCAACAAGCGTGGCGGTGCCTGGATGGACGGCGCGCGCGACCGTCGCCGCACGGTTGATGGCGTGCTGCAAAGCCCGGTGGCCAACCTGGTGTGCAATTTCACCCCGGCCGACAGCGGCAAGCCTGCCCTGCTGACCCATGATGAAGTCACCACGCTGTTCCACGAATTCGGCCACGGCCTGCATCACTTGCTGACCCGCGTCGAGCATGCCGGTGTGTCCGGCATCAACGGCGTGGCCTGGGATGCGGTGGAATTGCCTAGCCAGTTCATGGAGAACTGGTGCTGGGAGCCGGAAGGCCTGGCGCTGATCTCTGGCCATTACGAAACCGGCGAGCCGCTGCCCCAAGACCTGCTGGAAAAAATGCTCGCGGCGAAGAACTTCCAGTCCGGCCTGATGATGGTGCGCCAGCTGGAATTCTCGCTGTTCGACTTCGAACTGCACGCCACCCACGGTGATGGCCGCAGCGTGGCGCAAGTACTGGAAGGCGTGCGCGATGAAGTCTCGGTGATGCGTCCGCCGGCCTACAACCGCTTCCCCAACAGTTTTGCGCACATCTTCGCTGGTGGTTATGCGGCGGGTTACTACAGCTACAAATGGGCTGAAGTGCTCTCGGCGGATGCCTTCTCCAAGTTTGAAGAAGACGGCGTACTCAATGCCGAAACCGGCCGTGCTTTCCGCGAGGCGATCCTGGCCCGTGGCGGTTCCCAGGCGCCGATGGTGCTGTTCGTCGACTTCCGCGGACGTGCGCCGTCGATTGACGCACTCTTGCGCCACAGCGGCCTGAGTGAGGACGCGGCAGCATGAGCGAAGGGCCTGTGATGACCAAAAAGCAATTCATCGCCGGGGCGGTCTGCCCGGCGTGCAGCGAGCCGGACAAGTTGAAAATGTGGACCGAGGACAACGTGCCGCATCGCGAGTGCGTGGCCTGCGGTTATACCGACACACTGAATGACCAGGGTCTGTCGGTGCCCAAGGAATTGGGTACGCGGGTCAACACCTCAGCGCTGAAAGCGCCGGCTGATCCTAACACTCAAGCCGTACAGTTTTTCCCCAACCCGAAGCTGAAAAAAGACTAGGCGTTATTCGCTGATCTAGTGTGGGCGCTGCTTGTTTGAGGAGCTGGCTTGCCTGCGATAGCATCACCTCGGCCTGATAGGACGATTGAGGTGTTTGCATCGCAGGCAAGCCAGCTCCCAAATAAGCAGCGCCCACTTTTTTTGCCCGCATTTACTCGACTTAGGTCACTGAATCGATTCCCCTCATCCTTAGCCTGCTATCCTTTGTAACTATTGATTGCCAAAAAAAAGCTCACTAGAAGCTGATAACCTGTGACCACATGATGAGGTGCCACCATGTCTGATCAAGATCAAGACAACCCCCGGCGTGACTTTCTGCGCAAATCCTTGACCTTGATCCCGGTGGTCACGGTTGCCAGCACTGGCCTCGGCGGCTCGATGCTGATGGCTACGCCAGAGCCAGCGCAGGCCGCGCCCGCCAAGCCTGCGGCCAGCGACAAAGCCTATGAGCCTACGTATTTCACCGCCGAGGAATGGTCGTTTATCAATGCCGCCGTCGAGCGCCTGATTCCCGCCGATGCCCAAGGCCCAGGTGCCCTGGAAGCGGGTGCACCGGAATACATCGACCGGCAGATGAACACGCCTTACGCCAGTGGTGCCCTGTGGTTCATGCAAGGCCCGTTCAACGCTGACGCACCGCCCGAGATGGGCTGGCAGAGCAAATTGGTACCCAAAGAAATCTATCGTCTGGGCATTGCCGCGACGGATGCATGGTCGAAGGCGTTCAACGGTAAAGCTTTTGCTGCGCAAGACAGCGCTACCCGAGACGATATGCTGCGCCGCCTCGAGGCTGGCGGTAGCGAAGTTGCTGCGCATTTCGAGACGGTGCCGCCGAAGATGTTCTTCAACCTGCTGTTGCAAAACACCAAGGAAGGCTTCTTCTGCGACCCGATCCACGGCGGCAACAAAGGCATGGTCGGTTGGACCATGATTGGCTTCCCCGGCGCTCGCGCCGACTTCATGGACTGGGTTGAACGCAACGAGCAATACCCCTTCCCGGCAGTTTCCATCCGCGGCGAGAGGGCATAAACGTGGCGACCATCATGAAAAAAGTAGATGCAGTGATCGTCGGCTTCGGCTGGACCGGCGCGATCATGGCCAAGGAGCTGACGGAAGCGGGTCTAAACGTGGTCGCGCTGGAACGCGGCCCGATGCAGGACACTTACCCTGACGGCAACTATCCGCAGGTCATCGACGAATTGACCTACAGCGTGCGTAAAAAACTCTTCCAGGACATTTCCAAAGAGACGGTGACCATTCGCCATAGCGTGAATGACGTGGCCCTGCCTAACCGTCAGTTAGGTGCGTTCTTGCCGGGCAATGGCGTCGGCGGTGCAGGCCTGCACTGGTCCGGCGTGCATTTTCGCGTCGACCCGATGGAGTTGCGCATCCGTAGCCATTACGAAGAGCGTTACGGCAAAAACTTTATCCCCAAGGACATGACAATCCAGGACTTCGGCGTGAGCTATGAAGAGCTGGAGCCGTTTTTCGACTACGCGGAAAAAGTCTTCGGCACCTCCGGCCAGGCCTGGACGGTGAAAGGTCAAGTCGTTGGTGAGGGCCGTGGCGGCAACCCATATGCACCGGACCGTTCCAATCCGTTCCCGTTGGAAGCACAGAAAATCACCGTTTCCGCACAGCTGTTTCAGAAAGCTGCTAGCGATGTGGGTTACAAACCCTACAACCTGCCGTCGGCCAATACCTCGGGGCCTTACACCAACCCCTATGGTGCGCAGATGGGCCCGTGCAATTTCTGCGGGTTTTGCAGTGGCTATGTTTGCTACATGTATTCCAAAGCCTCGCCGAACGTGAACATCCTGCCAGCGTTGCGCCAGGTGCCGAATTTCGAACTGCGGCCTAATTCTCACGTGCTCAAGGTCAACCTCGACAGCACCAAGAGCAAGGCCACCGGCGTGACTTATATCGACGCCCAGGGCCGGGAATGCGAGCAGCCGGCGGACCTGGTGATCCTCGGCGCGTTCCAGTTCCACAATGTGCGTTTGATGCTGCTGTCCGGTATCGGCAAGCCCTACGACCCGATTACCAATGAAGGTGTGGTGGGCAGGAACTTCGCCTACCAGAACATGGCGACCATCAAGGCGTTCTTCGACAAGGACACCCACACCAACAACTTCATCGGTGCGGGCGGCAATGGCGTGGCCATTGATGACTTCAATGCCGACAACTTCGACCATGGCCCTCACGGCTTTGTGGGCGGCTCGCCGATGTGGGTCAACCAGGCGGGAAGTCGGCCTATTGCAGGCACCTCGAATCCGCCGGGAACCCCGGCCTGGGGCAGCGCGTGGAAGCGCGCGACCGCCGATTACTACACCCACCAGGTGTCGATGGATGCCCATGGCGCCCATCAATCCTACCGGGGCAACTACCTGGATCTGGACCCGGTTTATCGTGATGCCTACGGCCAGCCGCTGCTGCGGATGACATTCGATTGGCAAGAAAACGACATCAAGATGAACCGCTTCATGGTAGAGAAAATGGGCAAAGTCGCCGAAGCGATGAACCCCAAGGCAATTGCCGTGCTGGGCAAAAAGGTCGGTGAGCACTTCAACACCGCGTCGTACCAGACCACCCACCTCAACGGCGGCGCGATCATGGGCACCGACCCGAAAACCAGTGCCTTGAATCGTTACCTGCAGTGCTGGGATGTACACAACGTGTTTGTGCCAGGCGCATCCGCTTTCCCACAAGGTTTGGGCTACAACCCTACCGGCCTGGTGGCGGCGCTGACCTATTGGTCGGCCCGGGCGATCCGCGAGCAGTACCTGAAAAACCCCGGCCCACTGGTTCAGGCATAAGGAGCGATGACCATGAAAGCACTTGTTATCGCGACGTTTGCCCTATTGAGCAGTTGCTCGATCAGCGCGGCTGAAACCGACCTGGTCAAGCAGGGCGAGTACCTGGCCCGCGCCGGAGACTGCGTGGCCTGCCACACCGCCAAGGGCGGTAAGCCGTTTGCCGGTGGCCTGCCGATGGAAACCCCCATCGGCGTGATCTATTCCACCAACATCACCCCGGACAAGACCGGCCTGGGCGACTACAGCTTTGAAGACTTCGACAAGGCCGTGCGCCATGGCGTCGCCAAGAGCGGTAGTACGCTTTACCCGGCGATGCCCTACCCGTCTTACGCACGTGTCAGCGAAAACGATATGCAGGCGTTGTATGCGTATTTCATGAAGGGTGTTGAACCGGTCGCCCAGGAGAACAAGGACAGCGATATTCCCTGGCCACTGAGCATGCGCTGGCCGTTGGCGGCATGGCGCTGGATGTTTGCGCCCGAGGTGGCAGACTACCAGGCACCGGCTAATGCTGATCCGGTGATCAGCCGGGGTGCTTATTTGGTGGAAGGCCTTGGCCACTGCGGCGCTTGCCATACGCCACGGGCTTTGACCATGCAGGAAAAAGCCCTGAGTGCCACTGATGGCAACGCGTTCCTGTCTGGCAGCGCGCCGTTGGAGGGCTGGATCGCCAAGAGCCTGCGCGGCGACCACAAGGACGGCCTCGGCAGTTGGAGCGAGGCGCAACTGGTGCAATTCCTCAAGACCGGCCGCAGTGATCGCAGTGCGGTGTTTGGTGGCATGAGCGATGTTGTGGTCCACAGCATGCAGTACATGTCGGAAAATGACCTGACGGCTATCGCCCGTTACCTTAAGAGCCTGCCGGCGGTGGACCCCAAGGACCAGCCGCATCAGTACGACAAGCAGGTGGCTGATGCCCTGTGGAAAGGTGATGACAGCAAGCCAGGTGCGTCGGTGTACATCGACAACTGTGCGGCCTGCCACCGTACTGACGGCCATGGCTACACGCGGGTGTTCCCGGCGCTGGCGGGCAACCCGGTGTTGCAGACGGCGGATGCCACGTCGCTGATCAACATCGTGTTGAACGGCGGCACGTTGCCGGCCACGCACGCGGCGCCGTCGACCTTCACCATGCCAGCATTTGCCTGGCGCCTGTCGGACCAGGAAGTGGCGGATGTGGTCAGTTTCATCCGCGGCAGTTGGGGCAATAAGGGCGCGCCGGTCAACGCCAGCGATGTGGCGGACCTGCGCGAGAAAGATCTGCGCACCACTTCAGGCGATGACTTGGGACAGGTGACGCAAAAGCACTGATCCTTCCCTGACCGCCAAACGGCACTGGTCAGAAACCTCGCGCCTCTATACTGTATATAAAAACAGTATAGAGGCGTTTTCATGTCTACTCCGCTGCCGCCCCGTGGCCGTGGCACGGCCACTAACCTGCATAACCGCTTTGCGCCCACCGTCAGCGTGGTCGAGGACGACGGCTGGTATCAGGAAGTGCCGCCGACCCAGGGCACCGAAGTGCGTATCGAAACGGCCAAGACCCTCATCACCCGCAACAACTCGCCGGACTTGCCGTTCGACCGTTCGATCAACCCGTACCGTGGCTGCGAGCATGGCTGCATTTACTGCTATGCGCGGCCCAGCCATGCTTATTGGGACATGTCGCCGGGGCTCGATTTCGAAACCAAATTGATTGCCAAGGCCAACGCCGCCGATGTGCTGGAGCAGCAACTGTCGAAACCGGGGTATGTGTGCGCGCCGATCAACCTGGGTTCCAACACCGACCCGTACCAGCCGATCGAGCGCGAGTACACGATCACTCGGCAAACCCTTGAAGTGTTGCTGCGCTACCGGCATCCGGTGACCATCATCACTAAGGGCTCATTGATTCTGCGCGATCTGGATTTGCTCACTGAGTTGGCGCGTCAGCGGCTGGTGGCGGTGATGATCAGCCTCACCAGCCTGGACGACGAGCTCAAGCGCATCCTGGAGCCGCGCACGGCGGCGCCGAAGGCGCGGTTGCGAGCGATTCGGGTAATGCGCGAGGCGGGGATCCCGGTGGGCGTGCTGTGTTCGCCCATGATTCCGATGATCAATGACAGTGAGCTGGAAAGCCTGCTGACCGAAGCCCACGCCGCTGGCGCGCAGAGTGCGGCGTACATGATGCTGCGCCTGCCGTTGGAGGTGGCGCCGCTGTTCGAGGAGTGGCTGGCGGCGCATTACCCGCAGCGTGCGGCCCATGTGATGAGCTTGGTACGTCAGGTGCGCGGCGGTGAGGTATACGACAGCCGCTTCGGCGTGCGCATGCGTGGTGAAGGGCCATTTGCCGATCTGCTGGCGCAGCGCTTCAGCAAGGCGATCAAGCGCTTGGGGCTCAACCAGCGGGAGGGCTTCAATCTGGATTGCACGGCGTTCTGTCCGCCAGGCAGGCAGATGGCTTTGTTGTAGACTGAAGAGGCGATTTGCGAAGTCCGTGTAGGAATAGTCGCTTTTTGACATCACTGAAACCCGCGGACTAGAGCGGTTCATTCAGTTTGAGTTAAGTTTCGGCGGTTAACGTGTTCTGCGAGTGACTGATGAGTCGGCGTCCCGCTTTGTGGCTTTTGCAACTGTTCCACACGCCCGGCGTCGAACTGACCTGAAAGCTCCCCTGTATTTAATCAAGAGGATGAATCATGAGTGACCAGGATAAACAGCCGTTGGCTGCGTCGGCTTCAGCCCCTCAGGTGGCGGAAACCGCCGATGCAGCGCTTAAGCATATTGTTGACGGCTTTTTGCATTTCCATCACGACGTCTTTCCCCAACAGGAAGAACTCTTCAAGAAACTCGCCACGGCCCAAAGCCCACGAGCGATGTTCATTACGTGCGCCGACTCGCGCATCGTGCCCGAGCTGATCACCCAAAGCTCTCCGGGCGACCTGTTCGTGACGCGTAACGTCGGTAACGTGGTTCCGCCTTACGGCCAGATGAATGGCGGCGTTTCTACTGCCATCGAGTACGCCGTACTCGCCCTGGGCGTGCAGCACATCATTGTCTGCGGGCACTCTGATTGCGGCGCCATGCGCGCGGTACTCAACCCCGATAGCCTGGAGAAGATGCCGACGGTCAGGGCCTGGCTGCGGCACGCCGAGGTCGCCAAGGCCATGGTCCATGACAACTGCGACTGCGCCAACGAAGGCGAGAGCATGAAGGTGCTGACCGAAGAAAACGTCATCGCCCAGCTGCAACATTTGCGCACCCACCCTTCGGTGGCTTCGCGCATGGCCAATGGTCATTTGTTTATCCATGGTTGGATCTACAACATCGAGACCAGCGAAATCCGCGCCTACGATGCGGATCAGTCGACCTTCCTGCCGTTGGGCGGCGAAGGGCCGATTCCTTCAGCGACGCCTAAAGCGCGCTTCTAAAACACTTCCCTGCCGGGTTTAGCGGTGGCTGCCATGGATGCAGCCAGGCTTTACCGCGCCCGGCCAATGCCTCGGGAGAGTCATCATGCGTGCTGCTCAATTGAAAGCTGTATTGCCACGGGAGCTGCTCGCTTCGGTGGTTGTGTTTCTGGTCGCCCTGCCCTTGTGCATGGGTATTGCTATCGCCTCCGGCATGCCGCCGGCCAAAGGCCTGATTACCGGGATCATCGGTGGCTTGGTGGTGGGTTGGTTGGCGGGTTCACCGTTGCAGGTCAGTGGCCCGGCGGCGGGTTTGGCGGTGTTGGTGTTCGAACTGGTACGCCAGCACGGCATGCTGATGCTTGGGCCAATCCTGTTGCTGGCAGGCTTTCTGCAACTGGTCGCCGGGCGTTTGCGTCTGGGCTGCTGGTTCCGTGTTACGGCGCCGGCGGTGGTGTACGGCATGCTGGCAGGGATTGGCGTGCTGATCGTGCTGTCGCAGATCCACGTGATGCTCGACGGCGCGCCCAAACCTTCGGGGCTGGATAACCTGGCAGGCTTCCCTGCGGCGTTGGCTGAAGCGATCCCGACCCTGGGCGGCGGCCTGGGCTGGCAGGCGGGGTTGCTCGGTTTATCGACAATGCTGGTGATGTACACCTGGGACAAATTACGCCCGCAACGCCTGCGCTTTGTGCCGGGCGCCTTGTTGGGCGTGGGCCTGACCACCGTTGTCAGTTTGGTGCTGGCGTTGCAGGTCAAACGTGTGGAGGTGCCGGAAAATCTCGCCGATGCCATCGACTGGCTGCGTCCCAGCGACTTGCTGAACCTCGCTGATCCGCAACTGTTGATCGCCGCGTTCGCCGTAGCGTTTATCGCGAGTGCCGAGACCCTGCTCTCCGCTGCGGCGGTCGACCGCATGCACAGCGGTCAGCGTTCTGATTTTGACAGGGAATTGTCCGCTCAAGGTGTAGGCAACATGCTCTGCGGCCTGGTCGGCGCCTTGCCGATGACTGGCGTGATCGTACGCAGCTCGGCCAATGTGCAGGCCGGTGCAACTACGCGCTTGTCGGCGATGTTCCATGGCCTCTGGCTGCTGGGGTTCGTACTGTTGTTGTCGAGTGTGCTGCAGAGCATTCCGGTGGCGAGCCTGGCGGGTGTGCTGGTGTATACCGGGATCAAGCTGGTGGACATCAAGGCGTTCAAGGCGCTGGGGCGCTATGGGCGGATGCCAATGTTTACCTATGCGGCCACGGCGTTGGCGATCATCTTTACCGACCTGCTGACCGGCGTGCTGGTGGGCTTTGGGTTGACGTTGGTCAAGCTGGCGTTCAAGGCGTCACGGCTTAAAGTCAGCCTGATCGACTTGCCCCAGGTCGGTGAGATGGAGCTGCGCCTGGCGGGGGCTGCGACCTTCCTGAAAGTGCCGGCATTGACCCAAGTGCTGGCGACAGTGCCCGCTGGGACGACCTTGCACGTACCGCTGAACAACCTGAATTATATTGACCATTCTTGCCTGGAGTTACTGGAAGAATGGGGGCGAGCCAATGCGGCGAAGGGTTCGACGCTGGTGATCGAGGCGCGTGGGTTGAAGCGCCGGTTGGAAGGGCGGGTGCGAATGACGACGTGGATAGGTTCGGCGCCATCTGTGAGCTGACGAAACCGGATCAAAATGTGTGCGGGCTTGCTCGCGAAGGCGTGTCAGTCACCGGAAGTGTTGACTGAACCATAGCATTCGCGAGCAAGCCCGCTCCCACATGGGTTTTGTATTAGATCTAAGATCTAGGCCGGCTGATCCAACGCCAACTCAACCCCCAACTGCCGCGACAGGCACGGCCAGCGCTTCCACGCGGCCTCGGTGTTCGGGCTCTTGAGCGTTTCGCGGTAAGCCTCCACCGACTCCAGCGCAAAGCTCTCTTCGTTCAGCATCTCATCCACTGCTTGATGCACCGCCTCATCCAGTTGATTAGCGAATGTTTCGCCAATCAGTTGGTGGGCAATCACGTTAGCCACAGTGGTATCCGCCGGAATCAACGGCTGACCGAAATGCTTGATATACAGATCGTTGACCTCTTCCACCAGGCGATGGGCCAGGTAAGCCTCATCCAGCAGGCCGTCGAGCCCCTCGTGGCCTGCCAGGATCGCAGGCGGCTGCAGGAAGAAATGCTCGGCGATCTTCAGCACCGGCTTGATCTGGCTTTCGATACCGGCCTCGCGGGCTACGTCGTTGGCAGCGTCGAGCAAATCCGGGACGAGGTCGATGTAGGCGGTGACAAAGCGGGTCATGACAACGTTGCGATCACCGTCAGCCAGGGCAATGGCCGAATGCAGGTGCGGCAATTGTTTTTCCAGTTGCTGGGCAAGCTGGCCCGTGCTGGTTTCGTGTTGGTGGGCACGGGAAATCTGCTCGCGCAATGCGGCGGTGTTCATGAAGGCTCCAGTGATGCAGGTGTAGGAAAAGGGAGAGGATAAGGTAGCTCGTTTGTACGAGCGCCTCAGACGCATTTGTCATAATTATTTCATGGTTATGCGCAGGCGTTATATCGAATCGCGATAGCGCACCGCATAAACGATTCCGCAGCCTGTTTCATTAAGCCCAAGTGCCTCATTTCAGCTCATTTACCCCTACACATTGCGGGGTTGCAGAGCCTGTCTATACTCGGATTTGTACGCGATTAGCTGATGACGCCAGACTGCATAAGCAGGCAAGGCTAAGCGGTTGTAAGCAGTATGGAAGCCGCTCCCTTCGACGCAGGTGCAAACCGGCGGGATAACAAGAACGATAAGGGGAACCCGCAATGATGCGACATCCACACGTTTGGATGGGCCTCCTGTTGTGGTCAGTATTCGGCCAGGCACATGCCGCCTGGACAACGAATATGGCGCCAGGGGCGACAGAAGTCAGTCACGCTGTGTTCGACCTGCACATGACCATTTTCTGGATATGTGTGGTGATCGGCATCATCGTGTTTGGCGCGATGTTCTGGTCGATGATCGTTCATCGCCGGTCCACGGGCCAGGTCGCGGCGAAGTTCCACGAGAGCACCACCGTGGAGATCCTCTGGACCGTAGTGCCCTTGCTGATCCTGATCGCGATGGCCATTCCTGCGACCAAGACCCTCATCAATATCTACGACAGCAGTGAATCGGATATCGATATCCAGGTCACCGGCTACCAGTGGAAGTGGCATTACAAATACCTGGGCCAGGACGTGGAGTTCTTCAGCAACCTGGCCACGCCCGCCGAACAGATCCACAACCAGGCGACCAAGGGCGAACATTACCTGCTGGAAGTCGACCAGCCGCTGGTGTTACCGGTGGGGGCCAAGGTGCGCTTCCTGGTGACGGCCGCGGACGTGATCCACTCGTGGTGGGTGCCGGCCTTTGCGGTCAAGCGCGACGCCATTCCCGGCTTCGTCAACGAGGCCTGGACGCGTGTCGAGAAGCCCGGCATCTACCGTGGCCAGTGCGCCGAACTGTGCGGCAAGGACCACGGCTTCATGCCCATCGTGGTCGAGGTCAAGTCCAAGGCCGATTACGAAACCTGGCTCGGCGAGCGCAAGGCAGAGGCCGCCAAGCTCAAGGAGCTGACCTCCAAAGAGTGGACCCTGGAAGAACTCGTGGCGCGTGGCGATAAGGTCTACCACACCACCTGCGTGGCGTGTCACCAGGCTGAAGGCCAAGGCCTGCCGCCGATGTTCCCGGCGCTCAAAGGCTCGAAAATCGCCATCGGCCCGAAAGACGGCCACCTGAGCATCGTCTATCACGGCAAGCCCGGCACCGCGATGGCCGCGTTCGGCAAGCAGCTCTCTGAAGTGGATATCGCCGCCGTGGTGACCTACGAGCGCAACGCGTGGGGCAACAACAAAGGCGACATGGTCACGCCTAAAGACGTGCTGGCCATCAAGCAGGCGGAAAGCCAATGAACTCTTTCATGGCGTTTACCTCGACCTGCCCTGCCCACTTGCTCTCAGGAGAACGGCCATGAGCGCTGTGATTGATGACCATGGTCACGCTGACCATGCCCACGGCCCCGCCAAGGGTTTGATGCGCTGGGTGCTGACCACCAACCATAAAGACATTGGCACACTGTACCTGTGGTTCGCCTTCACCATGTTTCTGCTCGGCGGTTCGTTCGCCATGGTGATCCGTGCCGAACTGTTCCAGCCCGGCTTGCAGATTGTGGAGCCGGCGTTTTTCAACCAGATGACCACCATGCACGGGCTGATCATGGTGTTCGGCGCGGTCATGCCGGCGTTTGTCGGCCTGGCCAATTGGATGATTCCGCTGATGATCGGCGCGCCCGACATGGCCCTGCCGCGCATGAACAACTTCAGCTTCTGGCTGCTGCCGGCGGCATTCCTGCTGCTGGTATCGACCCTGTTCGCCCCCGGTGGTGGGCCGAATTTCGGCTGGACCTTCTACGCGCCGCTCTCCACCACCTATGCACCGGAAAGCGTGACGTTCTTTATCTTCGCCATTCACCTGATGGGCATCAGTTCGATCATGGGCGCCATCAACGTGGTCGCCACCATCCTCAATCTGCGCGCTCCAGGCATGACGTTGATGAAAATGCCGCTGTTCGTCTGGACCTGGCTGATCACCGCGTTCCTGTTGATCGCGGTAATGCCGGTGCTGGCAGGCTGCGTGACCATGATGCTGATGGATATCCACTTCGGCACCAGCTTCTTCAGTGCGGCCGGTGGCGGTGACCCAGTGCTGTTCCAGCATGTGTTCTGGTTCTTCGGCCATCCCGAGGTGTACATCATGATCCTGCCGGCGTTTGGTGCCGTGAGCTCGATCATCCCGACCTTTTCTCGCAAGCCACTGTTTGGCTACACCTCGATGGTCTACGCCACGGCGAGCATCGCATTCCTGTCGTTCATCGTATGGGCGCACCACATGTTCGTGGTCGGTATTCCGTTGGTGGGCGAGCTGTTCTTCATGTACGCCACGCTGCTGATCGCCGTGCCGACCGGGGTGAAGGTGTTCAACTGGGTCAGCACCATGTGGCAAGGCTCTCTGACGTTTGAGACGCCCATGCTGTTTGCGGTGGCCTTCGTGATCTTGTTCACCATCGGCGGGTTTTCCGGGCTGATGCTGGCGATTGCCCCGGCCGACTTCCAGTACCACGACACCTACTTCGTGGTGGCGCACTTCCATTACGTACTGGTGCCCGGCGCGATCTTCGGCATTTTTGCCTCGGCCTACTACTGGCTGCCGAAATGGACCGGCCACATGTACGACGAAACCCTGGGCAAGCTGCATTTCTGGCTGTCCTTCGTGGGCATGAACCTAGCGTTCTTCCCGATGCACTTCGTCGGGCTGGCGGGCATGCCGCGGCGGGTGCCGGACTACAACCTGCAGTTCGCCGACTTCAACATGGTCTCGTCGATTGGTGCCTTCATGTTCGGCGCCACGCAGATCTTCTTCCTGTTCATTGTGATCAAGTGCATCCGTGGCGGTACACCCGCACCGGCCAAGCCTTGGGATGGCGCCGAAGGCCTGGAGTGGAGCATCCCTTCGCCTGCGCCGTACCACACGTTCACTACGCCGCCGGAGGTCAAATGAACCTGACGCCGCAAATCCCCTGTGGGAGCGGCCTTTCTCGCGAAGACGGTGTGTCAGTCAGCCTCATCATTGGCTGTGAAACCGCATTCGCGAGCAAGCCCGCTCCCACATTGATCGCGTTCGTCTCAGGTGAGCATCATGGCTGACTCCGCTGCGCTCAAACGCCTGGTCACCCGCCTGCTGATCCTGGTGGTGGCGATGTTCGCCTTTGGCTTTGCGCTGGTGCCGATCTATGACGTGATGTGCAAGGCGTTCGGCATTAACGGCAAGACGGCCGGACAGTACGAGGGCTCGCAGGTGGTGGACGCCTCACGCCAGGTGCGGGTGCAGTTCTTGTCCACCAATGCCATCGACATGGTTTGGGATTTTTATGCCAAGGCTGACGAAGTGGTGGTCAACCCGGGTGCGGTGACCGAGATGCTGTTCGTGGCCTACAACCCTACCGAAAAACCGATGACTGCCCAAGCCGTGCCGAGTATTTCGCCGGCTGAAGCGGCGATGTACTTCCACAAGACCGAGTGCTTTTGCTTCACCCAGCAAGTGCTGCAGCCAGGCCAGCGCATTGAGATGCCGGTGCGCTTCATTGTCGACCGCGACATGCCCAAGGATGTGAAGCATCTGACCCTGGCGTACACGCTGTTTGACATCACTGCGCGCCAACCGCCCGTGGCTGTCCATACCGGCGGCTAGCTACTGTTTGCCCGCTCAATCAGGAGAGCGAATACATGTCGACTCATGATACGTACTACGTACCAGCGCAAAGCAAATGGCCGATAATTGCCACCTTTGGCCTGTTGATCACTGTGTATGGCTTGGGTGTGTGGTTTAACGACTTGAAGGCAGCGCGCCCGGAATCCCACGGCCCGTGGATCTTTTTCGTCGGTGGCCTACTGTTGGCCTACATGATGTTTGGCTGGTTCGGCGCGGTGATCAAGGAAAGCCGCGCCGGTTTGTACAGTTCGCAGATGGACCGCTCGTTCCGATGGGGCATGAGCTGGTTCATCTTTTCCGAAGTGATGTTTTTTATCGCGTTCTTCGGTGCGCTGTTTTACGTGCGGCACATGTCCGGCCCGTGGCTGGGCGGGGAAGGCCACAAGGGCATCGCGCATATGCTGTGGCCGAACTTCGAATTTGCCTGGCCTTTGCTCAACAACCCAGACCCGAAAATGTATCCGGCGCCGGAAGGCACCATCAGTCCTTGGGGCCTGCCACTGGTCAATACCATTCTGCTCGTGAGTTCCAGCGTGACCATCACCATCGCCCACCATGCCTTGCGCAAAGGCCATCGCGGCGCGCTGAAGATTTGGCTGGCGATCACCGTGCTGCTGGGCCTTGCATTTCTTGGGTTCCAGGCCGAGGAATATATCCACGCTTATAAAGAGTTGGGGCTCACGCTCGGTTCGGGCGTGTACGGCGCGACCTTCTTCATGCTCACCGGCTTTCATGGTGCGCACGTCACCATCGGCACCATCATTCTGTTCGTGATGCTGATGCGCATCCTGAAGGGGCATTTCAATGCCGAGCACCAGTTCGGCTTCGAAGCGGCGAGTTGGTATTGGCACTTTGTGGACGTGGTGTGGATCGGGCTGTTTTTCTTCGTCTATGTGCTGTGAGGCGCCTTACCACGGCGCATGAGAAACCAGCTGGCCGCTAAAAAAGCCCCAGGCGATCAGCGCCACGGTGATCACGGCCAGTACCACGCGCACGGTCAGGGCAGTGACGAGGCGGTTGGAGTTGCCCTCGTCCTTGACCAGATAGAACAAGCCACTGAACAGGCTCACGACAGTCGCGATCAGCATCAGGGCAATAGCGGCTTTGAGCATGGTCTGGCTCCAATTGGATGGGCGGGCAATGAAAACAAGTATAGCCAGCGCCATAAAAAGCTTTCGCCCCGGGATTGCGCCGACGCTGGTGGTGTTGGTGCTGCTGCCGTTGATGGTGGGCCTGGGGTTCTGGCAATTGTCCCGAGGCCATGAAAAACAGCTGATGGTGGACAGTTATGCCGAGCGGCGCGCGGCTGATCCGATCAGCAGTGCACAGCTTAACGAACTGGCTGACCCGGCTTTTCGTCGTGTGCGCCTGCGCGGGCAATTCGACGCCGAACACAGTGTGTTTCTCGATAACCGCCTGCGTGACGGCAAGGCCGGCGTAGAGCTGCTGCAACCCTTCCACGACCAGGCCAGCGGCCTGTGGCTCTTGCTCAATCGCGGCTGGCTGCCTTGGCCGGATCGGCGCACGCCGCCCGTCTTTGCCACCCCTGAGCAGCCCTTGAACCTGGATGCCTGGGTTTACGTCGCCCCCGGCGAAACCTTCCAACTGCATGCTGACCCGACGAGCGCGCAATGGCCGCGCTTGCTGACCGCCCTGCATCCGGCCGCGCTGTGGGCTGAACTGGGGCGCAGTGGTTTCGCCTACGAGCTACGGGCCGAAGCAGGCCCCGGCACCTACGAAACCACCTGGCCCATCGTGGCCATGGGGCCCGAAAAACACCTGGCTTATGCCGTGCAGTGGTTCGCCATGTCGCTGGCCCTGCTGGCGCTTTACCTCTACCTCGGATGGCACAACAAAAAGGAGAAGCCCCATGGGAGCGGCCATGAATCCACTCAACATGTCTGACGTGCCTGATCGGCGCAAAGGCCGTTGGCAGCTGTTGCTGATCCTGATGATGGTAATCGGCCCGATGGCGCTGGCGACCTTCATGTACAAATTGCAGTTCTGGGTGCCGGAAAGCCGCAGCTACCATGGCGAGATAATCGGCAACGGCCAGACCCGCGCCGATATTGGCGTGCAAGCTGATGAACAGCGTTGGCAACTGCTGGTCACCGCGCCCGCTGCCTGTGCCGCAGATTGCCAGCAACTGGTGTACCTCGCGCGCCAGTTGCAGATCGGCCTCGGCCGCGACGCCTCCCGTGCCAGCCACGCCTTGGCCAGTGCGCAGCCGGTCACCACCGACTACGAGGCCAAGCTCAAGGCGCAATATCCGCAACTGCAGCGTTACCCGCTGGACCTGGCGACCTTCACCAAGGACGCCGGCGCGCCGGGCGATGCACAGCTGTGGATCGTCGATCCCCACGGCAACCTGGTGCTGCGCTATGACGCCAAGGTCAAGGGCAAGGACGTGCTCAACGACCTGCGCCATCTGCTGAAACTGTCGAATATCGGATAAGGGCATCGTCATGGCCAAACCTGGATTTCGCCTCGCGTTGTTTGCCACCTTGCTGGCGCTGATCGTCGTGCTGCTGGGCGCTTATACCCGCCTGACCCATGCTGGACTGGGGTGCCCGGACTGGCCCGGCTGTTACGGTTTTATCAGCGTGCCGCAAAGCGAGGCTCAGCTGGCCCATGCCGAACTGCATTTCCCCGATACACCGGTTGAGGCGGACAAGGGCTGGAGCGAGATGATTCACCGCTACTTCGCAGGCACTTTGGGCCTACTGATCTTGCTGCTCGCGGCGCGCTCGTGGAGCCATCGGCGTGATCCCGGTCAGCCGGTGAAATTGCCGCTGTTTCTATTGGCGGTAGTGTTTGCACAGGCGGCGTTTGGCATGTGGACGGTCACGTTGAAGCTGTGGCCGCAGGTGGTGACGGGGCATTTGCTCGGGGGCTTTGCGACCTTGAGCCTGCTGTTTCTGCTGACCCTGCGATTGTCGGGCGTGCTGCCTGCGTTGATTGTCCCCAAGCGCCTGCAATATTGGGCGACGGCAGGCTTGGTGCTGGTGATCGGGCAGATTGCGCTGGGCGGCTGGGTCAGCTCCAACTACGCGGCCGTGGCCTGTGTTGATCTGCCAACGTGCCATGGCGAATGGTGGCCGGCGGCGGATTTTGCCAATGGCTTTCATCTTACCCAGCATATTGGCCCTAATTACCTTGGCGGGCAGTTGGACAGCGAAGCGCGCACGGCCATTCACTTGACCCACCGCATCGGCGCCGTGATCGTCAGCCTGGTATTGCTTGGCCTGGCCTGGCAACTGCGCGCGGTCGGCATGACGCGGCTAGCGGGTTTGTTGCTGATCGCCCTGGCTGCACAAATCTGCCTGGGCCTGAGCAATGTGGCGTTCGGGCTGCCGCTGGCAATAGCTGTAGGCCATAACGCAGGAGGCGCCGTGTTGTTGCTGAGCCTGGTGCTGGTCAATTACCACGCCCGCACCAGCCTGGTCCGGGTGCGTAATCAACGGCCGTTCGGCTGGCGTTTTATCCCGCGCAAACACGTATCGGGCCTCATCACCCTTAAAGGAGAGATGCCATGGCGACCTTGAGCGGCGCGCGTCACGGCCAGGCGATCTGGCGTGACTACCTGGAGCTGACCAAGCCGAAAGTGGTGGTGCTGATGCTTATCACCTCGCTGGTGGGGATGTTTCTCGCAACGCGCGCGGGTGTGCCGTGGACAGTGCTGGTGTTCGGCAACCTGGGCATTGCCCTGTGTGCCGGTGGCGCGGCGGTGGTGAACCACGTGGTGGACCGGCGGATTGATGCGGTGATGGCGCGCACCCATAAGCGGCCGCTGGCGCAGGGGCGTGTGTCGCCGTTGGCTGCTTTGGCCTTTGCATTGTTCCTGGCTGTTGCGGGATTGGCGCTATTGCTGGCCTTTACCAACCCATTGGCGGCATGGCTGACCTTGGCTTCGCTGCTGGGGTACGCAGTGATTTACACCGGTTTCCTGAAGCGTGCGACGCCTCAAAATATCGTCATCGGCGGCCTCGCCGGTGCTGCGCCGCCATTATTGGGCTGGGTCGCTGTCACCGGCCATGTCAGTGCCGAACCGCTGCTGCTGGTGCTGATCATCTTCGCCTGGACCCCGCCGCACTTCTGGGCGCTGGCCATCCACCGCAAGGAGGAATACGCCAAGGCCGATATCCCCATGCTGCCGGTCACCCATGGCGAGCACTACACCAAGGTGCACATCCTGCTCTATACCTTCGCCCTGCTGGCGGTGAGCCTGATGCCCTATGTGATCCATATGAGCGGCGTGTTGTACCTTGCGTGCGCGCTGATATTGGGCGGGCGCTTTCTGCAATGGGCCTGGGTGTTGTACCGTGGCGCTCGGCCGCACGCGGCGATCAACACGTTCAAGTACTCTATCTGGTACTTGCTGCTGCTGTTCATCGCCCTGCTCGTAGACCACTACCTACTGTTGAACCTATGACTCGAACTCAAAAAACTGTCTTCATCCTGGTGGCCCTGGTGGCATTGATCATGGGCCTGACCGTCAACAAAGTGCTCTCGGGCAAAGGCCAGGGCGACCCCACCGCTTTGATCGACGCCGGTATCATCCTGCTGCCGCAAAGCCGCCAGCTACCGCCGGTGACCATGACCAATCAGGAAGGCCAACCGGTGCAGGTTAATGAGTTGAAGGGCAAGTGGAGCCTGCTGTTCTTCGGCTACACCTTTTGCCCGGACATCTGTCCGACGACCCTCGCCCAGCTGCGCCAGATCAAAAGCGAACTGCCCAAGGACGTTGTGGATAAGTTGCAGGTGATCCTGGTCAGCGTCGACCCGCACCGCGACACGCCGACTCAGCTCAAGCAGTACCTGGGCTACTTCGACCCGCAGTTCCAGGGCCTGACCGGCGCGAATGTGGAGGATGTGCAGAAGGTTTCAAATGCGGTGAGCATTCCGTTCATTCCGGCGGATACCAGCAAGCCGAACTACACCGTCGACCACAGCGGCAACCTGGCGCTGATCGGACCGGATGGGACGCAGCGTGGGTTTATCCGGGCGCCGTTGAACAATCAGAAGCTGGTGGTGCAACTGCCGGTGTTGCTACAGCGCAAATAGGCCGGACGCCAACCCAGCCAACACCACAAAACAAATGTGGGAGTGGGCTTGCTCGCGAATGCGGGGTATCAGTCGACGAAGATGTTGACTGGTCCAGCGCATTCGCGAGCAAGCCCGCTCTTATCAAACAAAAAATAACTCATTGTTTTTGCTCTTAAAATTTAAGCCGCTTTAACCAGCTGCAATCCAAGTTTGCGTGCCTTGCGTTCCAAGGCGCGCATCTGCCGA
>NZ_CAXAQM010000015.1:0-143490 GCF_963970525.1 Pseudomonas sp. EA_65y_Pfl1_P113 | reverse complement strand
GAAACGTTAATAGAGCCAAACAACACCGCTCTACCAACTCCTTCTGGGCTTCGATCAACTGAAGCAACTCGCTGTCGAATTTCGCATAACTCTTTGTTTACCAAGGAGTTTTCCGTTTCGACTGCGCCGGAAGTGGGGCGAATTATAGACTTCCAGAATCTGCCGTCAACCCCTTTTCTTCACATTTCTGTCATATAGGCCAAAAAGCCCTCAGAAACGCAAAAGCCGGCCCCAAGGGGCCGGCTTTCTTCCTACCGAGCCTTAAAGACTAGGAAAGGCAAACTGCGACGCTTCATGGCTGGCCCGTTGCGGCCACCGCTGTGTAATCGCCTTGCGACGTGTGTAGAAGCGCACCCCATCCGGACCGTACGCATGCAAGTCGCCGAACAGCGATCGCTTCCAGCCACCAAAGCTGTGATAAGCCACCGGCACAGGCAGGGGAACGTTAACGCCGACCATGCCCACTTCGATCTCATCGCAGAACAAACGGGCCGCCTCACCGTCGCGGGTGAAGATACAAGTACCGTTACCGTATTCATGATCGTTGATCAGTTGCATCGCCGTTTCCAGGCTATCTACCCGCACCACGCACAACACCGGTCCGAAGATCTCTTCTTTATAGATACGCATCTCAGACGTCACACGATCAAACAAACTACCACCCAGGAAGAAGCCTTCTTCGTGCCCGGCAACACTCAAGCCGCGACCATCGACAACCAGCTCAGCACCGGCCGCCACACCGTCTTCTATATAACCACTGACTTTGTCACGTGCTTGGCCAGTCACCAACGGGCCCATATCCAGCCCGCAAGAAGTGCCCGCGCCAATTTTCAGCGCCTTGACCTGCGGCACCAGCTTGGCAATCAACGCATCCGCCACTTGGTCGCCCACGCACACAGCCACCGAAATCGCCATGCAACGCTCACCACAGGAACCATACGCCGCGCCCATCAAGGCACTCACCGCGTTATCCAGGTCGGCGTCCGGCATCAGTACCGCGTGGTTCTTCGCCCCACCCAGTGCCTGCACGCGCTTGCCACGCTTGGTCGCTTCGGAATAAATGTACTCGGCAATCGGCGTCGAGCCCACGAAACTCAGCGCTTTCACTTCCGGCGCCTCAATCAGCGCGTCCACCGCACCTTTGTCCCCGTGCACCACACTCAGCACGCCTTTAGGCAAACCGGCCTCTTGCAGCAATTGCGCGATCAACAGCGTCGAGCTCGGATCACGCTCCGATGGTTTCAGGATGAAGCAGTTACCGCAGACAATCGCCAACGGGTACATCCACAACGGCACCATCGCCGGGAAGTTGAAGGGCGTAATACCAGCAACCACGCCAAGCGGCTGGAAGTCCGACCAGGCATCAATGTTCGGTCCTACGTTACGACTGTACTCGCCCTTCAGAATCTCCGGTGCCGAGCACGCGTACTCAACGTTTTCGATCCCGCGCTTCAACTCACCGGCCGCGTCTTCCAGCGTCTTGCCATGCTCTTCGCTGATTAACTGCGAGATGCGTGCTTCGTTCTGCTCCAGCAACTGCTTGAAACGAAACATCACCTGGGCGCGCTTGGCCGGCGGGGTATTACGCCAGGCCGGGAACGCAGCCTTCGCAGAATCGATCGCTTGTTGAATGGTTTCACGGCTGGCCAACGGCACCTGGTGGATCACCTGGCCGGTCGACGGGTTATACACGTCGGCACTCCGGCCGCTGTCGTTGACCATCTCACCGTTGATCAAATGCTGGATAAGGCTCATGCAGGGCTCCTGAAAAATTGTTCTATATAGAAGGAGAAATCAGTCGATCTTGTTCAGCACTTCGCCGACCGCATCAAACAAGCGATCCAAGTCCTGCGGCTTGCTATTGAAGGTTGGCCCGAACTGCAGGGTGTCACCGCCAAAACGCACGTAGAAACCGGCCTTCCACAACGCCATGCCGGCCTCGAATGGACGCACGATGGCATCACCGTCACGCGGGGCAATCTGGATCGCACCGGCCAAGCCGTAGTTGCGAATATCGATCACGTTTTTGCTGCCCTTCAAACCGTGCAGCACATTCTCAAAGTGCGGTGCGACTTCGGCTACGCTCTGCACCAGGTTTTCCCTCTGCAGCAGGTCCAATGCCGCCAGGCCAGCTGCGCACGCCACAGGGTGCGCCGAGTAAGTGTAGCCGTGGGGGAATTCCACCGCGTACTCCGGCGTCGCCTGGTTCATGAAGGTCTGATAGATCTCGCTGCTGGCAATCACCGCGCCCATCGGGATCGCGCCGTTGGTGACTTGCTTGGCGATGCACATCAGGTCCGGCGTTACGCCGAAGCTGTCGGCACCGAACATCGAGCCGGTGCGGCCGAAACCGGTGATCACTTCGTCGAACACCAACAGGATGTTGTGTTGATCGCAGATCTCACGCAGACGCTTGAGATAACCCTGAGGCGGCACGAGCACGCCAGCAGAGCCGGCCATTGGCTCGACAAATACCGCGGCGATGTTCGACGCGTCGTGCAATTCAATCAACTTGAGCAATTCGTCGGCCAGCGCGATACCGCCCTGCTCCGGCATGCCACGGGAGAAGGCGTTGCTTGCCAGCAAGGTGTGCGGCAGATGGTCAACGTCCATCAAGCCCTGACCAAACAGCTTACGGTTACCGTTGACGCCGCCCAGGCTGGTGCCGGCGATGTTCACACCGTGATAACCACGGGCGCGACCGATCATCTTGGTCTTGGTGGCCTGACCTTTCAGGCGCCAGTACGCACGCACCATCTTCACCGCAGTGTCGGCGCACTCGGAGCCGGAGTTGGTGAAGAACACATGGTTGAGGTTACCAGGGGTCAAGTCCGTAATCTTTTCCGCCAGTTGGAACGACAACGGGTGACCGTACTGGAAGCCCGGCGAGTAGTCCAAAGTCCCCAGTTGCTTGGACACGGCGTCCTGGATTTCCTTGCGCGTATGCCCGGCGCCACAGGTCCATAGGCCCGACAGCGAGTCATACACCTTGCGGCCTTTGTCATCCGTCAACCAGCTGCCTTCAGCGGCCACGATCAGGCGCGGGTCACGCTGGAAGTTACGGTTGGCGGTGTAGGGCATCCAGTGCGCGTCCAGCTTCAGTTGGCTGGCCAAGGACGATGGGGCGTTTTCGGGCATGTTCATCAGCAAAACCTCGCAAGGCAGAAGGCAGCGTCGGGATTGAAACGCGTGGTTGCAGCTAAATTGCCATGGCGATAAAGTCGGTGAAATCCAACTCTTCTAACCTTCAGTCAGGCCTTTACTAAACTATGAGCAGCCGTCGACCCGATCCCCTGGCCCAAGTCAGCGACTTCGATATCCGCCTGCTGCGCATTTTTCGAAGTGTGGTGGAGTGCGGCGGCTTTTCAGCGGCAGAAACCGTGCTGGGCATAGGCCGTTCGGCCATCAGCCAGCAAATGAGCGATCTTGAGCAACGCCTCGGGTTAAGGCTGTGCCAACGCGGCCGCGCCGGTTTCTCCCTGACCGAAGAAGGCCGCGAGGTCTACCAGTCGGCCCTGCAACTCTTGAGTGCCCTGGAAAGCTTTCGCACCGAGGTCAACGGCCTGCACCAGCATCTGCGCGGCGAGCTGATCATCGGTCTCACCGACAACCTCGTCACACTGCCCCACATGCGCATCACCCACGCGCTCGCACAATTGAAGCAACGCGGCCCGGATGTGCAAATCCAGATCCGCATGATCGCCCCCAACGAAGTCGAACAAGGCGTGCTCGACGGTCGCCTGCATGTTGGCGTGGTGCCGCAGGCAAGCGCCCTGTCGGGATTGGAATATCAACCGCTGTACAGCGAGCGTTCGCTGCTCTACTGCGCGGTCGGCCACCCGTTGTTCTATGCCGACGACAAGCAATTGGACGACGCTCGCATCGATGACCAGGACGCCATCGCACCGACGTTCCGCCTGCCCGCCGAGATCCAGGCCCATTACCAGGCACTCAACTGCACCGCCAGCGCGTCCGACCGCGAAGGCATGGCGTTCCTGATCCTTACCGGACACTATATTGGCTACCTGCCCGATCACTACGCCAGCCTGTGGGTACAACAAGGACGACTGCGCCCGCTGAAACCGGCTACACGTTTTTACGATTTGAGCCTCGCATCGGTCACGCGCAAGGGCCGTCGCCCCCATTTGGTGCTGGAAAGCTTTCTGGAAAGTCTGGCAGCAACGCGCTAACGCGGGCCTCGAGCAAAAAGCTGAGCACTTGGACAGTTTTTTGCAAGCCCACCAGGACCTAGAACTGTCCGACTCGAGTTTACCCGCCATGCCACCAGAACCCTCCAGCCCCAGCGACCTCATCTATGGCCTCAATGACCGCCCGAAACCTGCTCCGGCCCTGCTCGCCGCACTGCAACATGTGCTGGCCGCCTTTGTCGGCATCATCACCCCGCCACTGATCATCGGCTCCACCCTGGGCCTCACCGCCCATTTGCCCTACTTGATCAGCATGGCCTTGATGGTCTCCGGTGTCGGCACCTTCATCCAGGCACGTAGGCCATTTGGCATCGGCGCTGGGATGATCTGCCTGCAAGGCACCAGCTTTGCGTTTCTCGGCGCGGTGTTGTCGGCGGGCTTTCTGGTGAAGCAACGTGGCGGCAGCCCGGAAGACATCATGGCGATGATCTTTGGCGTGTGCTTTTTCGGCGCCGTGGTGCAGATCGTGCTGAGCCGCTTTATCGGCCAACTGCGCCGAGTCATCACGCCGTTGGTGACAGGAATTGTCATCACGTTGATCGGCATCAGTTTGATCAAGGTCGGCATCACCGACCTTGGCGGTGGTTTCAACGCGCCGGACTTCGGCGCGCCTATCAACCTGGCGCTGGGCGTGTTCGTGGTGCTGACGATCATCCTGCTCAACCGCTCCAACACACCTTGGGTGCGCCTCTCGGCAATCATCATCGGCCTGGCCCTGGGTAGCCTGGCCGCCTGGTTCAGCGGCAAACTCGTGCCTCAAGCCCTGCCCGACCTGCCGCTGGTCAGCCTGCCTATTCCGTTTCGCTTTGGTTTCAACTTCGACTGGAGCGCTTTCCTGCCGATCGCGCTGATTTATCTGATCAGCAGCATCGAAACGGTCGGTGACCTCACCGCCAACTGCATGATCGCCCGCCAGCCCATCAGTGGTCCTTCTTATATAAGCCGACTCAAAGGTGGCGTACTCGGCGATGGCGTCAGTTGCATGATCGCCGCCACCTTCAGCGCCTTCCCCAATACCACATTCGCGCAGAACAACGGCGTGATTCAACTCACCGGCGTCGCCAGCCGATACGTCGGCTTGTATATCGGCGTGGTGCTGTTTTGCCTCGGGTTGTTTCCATTGATTGGCGCAGTTCTGCAGCAAATCCCCAAGCCGGTCTTGGGCGGCGCGACCCTGGTGATGTTCGGCAGCGTGGCCGCCGCCGGTGTGCGTATCCTTGCTCAGGCACCGCTGGACCGACGCAGCATGCTGATCATCGCCACCTCGTTTGGTGTCGGCCTGGGTATCGCCGCCCAACCGAACCTGCTGCACTTGATGCCAACGCTGGTGCAGAACCTGTTCGACTCCGCTATCACCAGCGGCGGCCTGACTGCCATTGCGCTGTGCCTACTATTACCGGAAGCCAAAGTCAGCAGCGCCACCGTAAACCACACACCGGAAAGAGACACGCTGGAACCACTTTGACGGTTTTATTGCATCAGGACTTGTCTGGGGCTTGAGGGTGGGTTATCTGTGCACACGTCGTCTCTATCGATCAGCACGGAAACCTCCATGAGCCTCGAAGTTCCTGCCCACAGCAACCAAGCCGGTAAACCCGCCAGCCGCATTCGGCAAAAGAACGAACAAGCGATTCTCCAGGCTGCTGAAGATGAGTTCGCGCGCCATGGCTACAAAGGCACCAGCATGAACACCATTGCTGCCAGTGCCGGGCTGCCAAAGGCCAACCTGCATTACTACTTCACCAACAAGCTGGGCCTGTACATCGCGGTGCTCAGCAACATCCTCGAATTGTGGGACAGCACCTTCAACTCGCTGACCGCCGAGGATGACCCGGCCGTAGCCCTCGCCCGCTATATTCGCACCAAGATGGAGTTCTCGCGGCGCCAACCCCAGGCCTCGCGGATCTTCGCCATGGAGATCATCAGCGGTGGCGAATGCCTCACCGAATATTTCAGCCAGGACTACCGCGCGTGGTTCAGTGGCCGCGCGGCGGTGTTCCAAGCCTGGATCGACGCCGGCAAGATGGACCCCATCGACCCCGTGCACCTGATCTTCCTGCTGTGGGGCAGCACCCAGCACTACGCCGATTTCGCCACCCAGATATGCCGCGTCACCGGTCGCGCCAAGCTGACCAAGCAGGACATGGAAGACGCCGGCACCAACCTGATCCACATCATTCTCAAGGGCTGTGGCATCAAGCCCGTCCAATAAACGAAGCGACTTATGTCTTTTACGCTCACCGGCCTTTGCGAGTTTCGCGAAGAAATACGCAAAAGCCGCTTCATCACCCTCGCCGCGCCGATTACCAGCGCGCAAGACGCCCAGGCGTTTTTCGAACAGCACAGCGACCTGAACGCCACGCACAATTGCTGGGCCTGGAAACTGGCCGACCAGTACCGCAGCAATGACGACGGAGAACCCGGCGGCACAGCCGGGCGGCCGATCCTGGCGGCCATCGAGGCACAGGGTTTTGATCAGGTCGCGGTGCTGGTGATTCGCTGGTACGGCGGCATCCAATTGGGCACCGGCGGGCTCGCGCGTGCGTACGGCGGTGGCGCGAATAAATGCCTGCAGAATGCCGAACGCATCGAATTGATCAGCCGTGTGCCCTTAAGTTGCGCTTGCGGGTTCGCCGAACTCAACCTGGTGAAACTGCGCGTGGCTGAACTGGGCGGGCTGGTGGTGGAAGAAACCTTCACCGCCAACGGCGTCGAACTACAGCTGGCTGTGGGCGAAGCGCATATCGACACCCTGCAAATTCAACTGGCCGACCTCAGCCGTGGGCGTATCCTGCTACAACGCTGAACGCCCTGAACCGCAACGCTAAAGGAAGCTTTTCATGCCTACGCCAAAAACCGCATTGATCATCGGCGCATCGCGCGGGCTGGGCCTTGGCCTGGTCAAGCAACTGATCCAGGACGGCTGGGATGTGATCGCCACCGTGCGTGATCCGAGCAACGCCGATGCGCTGAAAGCCCTCGGCCCAACGCAGATCGAAAAACTCGACATGGACGATCAACAAGCCGTGATCGCCCTCAGCCAGCGCCTCAAGGAGCACACCTTCGACCTGCTGTTCGTCAACGCCGGCGTCAAGGGCCCCGCCAATCAAGAACCCGGCCACGCCACCCTGGCCGAAGTCGGTCAACTGTTTTTCACCAATGCCGTGGCGCCAATTAACCTGGCCCAGCGCTTTGTCGGGCAGATCCGCAAGGACAGCGGCGTAATGGCCTTCATGAGTTCGGTACTGGGCAGCGTGACCATCCCCGACGGTTCGGACCTGGCGCTGTATAAGGCCAGCAAGGCGGCGCTCAACTCTATGACCAACAGCTTTGTCACCCAACTGGGTGACCCTAAACTGACGGTGTTGTCGCTGCATCCAGGCTGGGTGAAGACCGATATGGGCGGCGAAAATGCGCACATCGATGTCGACACCAGCGTGCGCGGCCTGGTGGACCAAGTGAACGCCTACACCGGTAAAGGCGGCCATCACTTCATCGATTACAAAGGCGACACCATCGCCTGGTAAATACCCACCCACTGTGGGAGCGGGCTTGCCCGCGATGATCTCGTGGGCACCGCGCTCCTACAGATAGACCCGAACATAGACTACAAGTAAACTCTGCCACTCGCCTTCACTGGCGACCCTGGATCAGCAGACAGGGCAACACTGAGCTGGCAAACCTGAACCCATCATTCAGAGGAGCCGGCCAATGCCTGCGACCCGTATCTGGTTAAAAAAACCCCTCGCGATTTTCACTGCCAATGGCCTCGATGCCCGTGGCGGCCTGGTGCTGCAAGACGGGGTGATCACTGAAGTACTGGGCTGGGGAAGAGAGCCTGCCGTGCCTTGCGGGCACGTCTTCGATGCCCGTGAACATGTGATCCTGCCCGGCCTGATCAACACCCATCACCACTTCTACCAAACCCTGACCCGCGCCTGGGCGCCGGTGGTCAATCAGCCGCTGTTCCCTTGGTTGAAGACCCTCTACCCGGTCTGGGCGCGGCTGACCCCGGAAAAGCTCGCCCTGGCATCGAAGGTGGCGCTCGCGGAGTTGCTGCTTTCTGGCTGCACCACGGCGGCAGACCACCATTACCTGTTCCCTGACGGCCTGGAAAACGCGATCGACGTGCAAGTTGAAAGCGTGCGCGAATTGGGCATGCGCGCCATGCTCACCCGCGGATCCATGAGCCTCGGCGAAGCCGATGGCGGCCTGCCTCCCCAGCAGACCGTGCAACAGGGCCAAGTCATCCTTGAAGACAGTCAGCGCTTGATCCGCGAATATCACCAGCGCGGCGACGGCGCACAGATCCAGATTGCCCTGGCCCCCTGCTCGCCGTTTTCCGTCACCCCGCAAATCATGCAAGCCAGCGCCGAACTGGCCACCAGCCTCGACGTTCGCCTGCACACCCACTTGGCGGAAACCCTCGACGAAGAAGACTTCTGCCTGCAACGCTTCGGCTTGCGCACCGTGGATTATCTGGACAGCGTCGGCTGGCTCGGCCCGCGCACCTGGCTGGCGCATGGCATTCACTTCAACCCGGATGAAATTGCGCGCCTGGGTGCCGCCGGCACTGGCATCTCTCACTGCCCAAGCTCGAATATGCGTCTGGCGTCTGGCATCTGCCCGACGCTGGACCTGTTGGCAGCGGGCGCGCCGATCGGCCTGGGCGTGGATGGCTCCGCCTCCAACGATGCCTCAAACATGATCCTTGAAGCACGCCAGGCGCTGTACATCCAGCGTCTGCGTTACGGCGCCGAAAAGATCACCCCTGAAGGCGTGCTGGGTTGGGCGACCAAAGGTTCGGCGCAATTGCTCGGGCGCACGGACATTGGCGAGTTGGCGGTAGGAAAGCAGGCAGACCTGGCGCTGTTCAAGCTGGATGAGCTGCGTTTCTCGGGCAGCCATGACCCGATTTCAGCACTGCTGCTGTGCGGTGCTGATCGTGCGGACCGGGTGATGATCGGCGGCAAGTGGCGTGTGATTGACGGCCAAGTGGAAGGCCTGGACGTGAAAGGCTTGATCGCCGATCACACCCAGGCGGCACGCCAACTGATCGCCGGAACCTAAGCCAGACACGGGGCAAAAATGTGGGAGCGGCGTTGCTTTGAGTTGCGCTACACCCCCAACAACGACAACATGATGAAGGTCGCAAACAACACAAAATGCGTCATCCCTTCGATGGCATTGGTTTCGCCATCGTTGAGGTTGATAGCGCTGACAATCAGCGTGATCAACACCATCACGGTCTGCACCGGCGTCATCGCCATCTGGAACGGCTGGCCGGTATAGAGCGCCATGGCTTCCATCACCGGCACTGTCAGGATCACCGTCGACAACGAAGCACCCAACGCAATATTCACCACCGACTGCATGCGGTTCGCCAACGCAGCGCGCAACGCTGTCAAAATTTCCGGCGCTGCCGAAATGGCCGCGACCACAATCGCCGTGATCACCGGCGGCGCGCCTGTGCCTTCCAGGCCAAGGTCCAGGGTCTTGGACATCACTTCGGCCAATGCGCCGATCACCACCACCCCAAACACCAGCGTGCCGATGGAAAACGCCAGGTTCACCGACGGCGCTTTCTGTTCTTCCGGCTGCTTCTTGCGGCGTTTTTCCGGGTAGCTGTAGCTAAAGAAATAACTGTGCGGCCCCACCTGCATGCGCAGAAATAGGGTGTACAACACCACCATCGCGCCAATGGTGAAGGCTGAGTAAATTTTCCAGTCGGCTTCGGGAATGAATTCCGGCACCACCATTGACACGCCCATGGCGGTGAGGATCATCACGCTGTAAGTGCGCGCCGAATCATCGTTGTAGGACTGTTCACCGTGCTTGATACCGCCCATCAGCGCAGCCAGGCCGAGAATCCCGTTGATGTCGAGCATCACCGCCGAGTAAATGGTGTCGCGCACCAGGGTGGGGGACGGTTCGTTGCTCATCATGATCGCCAGGATCACCACCTCCACCAGCACGGCAGCGAGGGTGAGGATCATGGTGCCGTAGGGGTCGCCGACTTTTTCCGCGAGTTGCTCGGCGTGATGGGCCACGCGCATCGACGCCATTACGATAAAGCCGATGAGTGCAGCGCCGGCCAGCAGCGCCACCATTTGCCCGCTGTGCAGCATCCAGTGTTCCAGCGGGTAGGCGGCGATGGCGGCAATCAGCGCCAGCAGCATGAATTTTTCTTGCTTGAGGGAGGTGAGCATTTCGGGCCTTTTAGTACGGCAAATCTGTCATTGATGGGGTACAGACTGCGCGATGCAGCTAACGTTTCGTTACATCTTAGTAGAGAGGGTGATTGCATGAATAAAACCAAAACTCTCCTGCTGGTCAGGTTTTACCGATTATTTCATCCATGGCCTGTAGAATGCCGCCATTGCACCTGATGAGAATTTAGAAAATGTACGATTGGCTCAACGCCCTGCCCAAGGCTGAATTGCACCTGCATCTGGAAGGCTCGCTGGAGCCTGAGTTGCTGTTCGCCCTGGCCGAGCGCAACAAGATTGCGCTGCCGTGGAACGACGTCGACACCCTGCGCAAGGCCTACGCGTTCAACAACCTGCAAGAGTTTCTCGACCTGTATTACAAGGGCGCCGATGTGCTGCGCACTTCCCAGGACTTCTACGACCTGACCTGGGCCTACCTGCTGCGCTGCAAAGCGCAGAACGTGATCCACACCGAACCCTTCTTCGACCCGCAGACCCACACCGACCGTGGCGTGCCGTTCGAAGTGGTACTCAACGGCATCGCCGCTGCACTTAAAGATGGCGAGCAACAACTGGGTATTACCAGCGGTTTGATCCTCAGCTTCCTGCGCCACTTGAGCGAAGCCGAAGCCGAGAAAACCCTGGATCAGGCCTTGCCGTTCCGTGACGCGTTTGTGGCCGTGGGCCTGGACAGTTCGGAAATGGGTCACCCGCCGAGCAAGTTCCAGCGCGTGTTCGACCGCGCCCGCCACGAAGGCTTCCTTACCGTGGCCCACGCCGGCGAAGAAGGCCCGCCCGAATACATCTGGGAAGCCCTCGACCTGTTGAAGATCGAGCGTATCGACCATGGCGTGCGCGCTATCGAAGACGAGCGCTTGATGCAGCGCATCATCGACGAGCAGATCCCGCTGACCGTGTGCCCATTGTCCAACACCAAACTGTGCGTGTTCGACGACATGGCCCAACACAACATCCTCGACATGCTCGAGCGTGGCGTGAAGGTGACGGTAAATTCGGATGACCCGGCGTACTTCGGCGGCTATGTCACCGAGAACTTCCACGCGCTGTACACCTCGCTGGGCATGACCCAGGACCAGGCCAAACGCCTGGCGCAGAACAGCCTGGATGCAAGACTGGTCAAGCCATAACTGACTAAACGCAGTCCAAAATGTGGGAGCTGGCTTGCCTGCAATAGCGATGTATCAGCCAGGCATTTATTGCCTGACACACCGCTACCGCGGGCAAGCCCGGCTCCCACATTGAATTCATCGATCTCACGTCAACACCTCACCCAGCCAGGGTGAATCGGGCGATTTCCCGCTGTCCGATAGCGTGCACCTGCAAGGCCTGCGACTCGTTGATCACACTGATCCAGTTCGACTGCAGAAACAGTTGCAACAACCCTGCCCCCAACGCACCGCCCAGATGCGGTTGCTGCTGGCTCCAGTCAAAACAACTACACACCAGCGGCGATGCCAATGCCTGAATGAAAATACCCAGGCCGGCCAAGTGCTGCGCGCCTTTGACCGTAATGTCGGTACGCAACTCATGGCGCTCGATCCACCCCGCCTCCAACAAATGTTGATACAACTGCGCCCCCAGCTCCCCACCGAGGTGGCCGTGGCACAACCGGGCATGGCGTAACAGTGGCGGGGCAACCAGGGCCGGCGGCAAAACGCCCGGCGCGCTGCGTGCAACACAAGCCATGGTGGTTCTGGCCAAGGCATCGATGGCAGCGCTGACATCAGGTGCCGCTACACGAAACAAACGCTTTCCACGCCGGGCCTCCACCCGCAGCAAACCACCTGCGGTCATTCGCGCCAAGTGCGCGTTGGCGGATGTCGGAGACAACCCGGCGAGCGTTGCCAACTCAACCGGCGACTTGGCCGAGCCATCCATCAAGGCCCACAGCATGGCGGTGCGTTTGGGCTCGGCGAGCAAGCTGGCGATCTGACTGATGCAAGGTGCTACTTCCATCTTTTCACTCCCTGTCGATTTATTTTTCTACTGAGGTTGGCGCCAAAGTATAGGGCCGTAAATCGCCGGTTCCACGGCGTCTGACAGCGTAGATAGGGACAGTATCTGAGTGAAATTTCCTGCTTTGATGGAGGCCGTTACGTCGCGCTCAAGGGCTCCGGCAATTGGGCAGTCAACATCGCACAACGGGACACGAGCATTTCCCGCAACAAGTTGATGGGTTTGCTCAGCTGCGCGCGATGCGAGCACAGCAGATTGAGTGGCGTACGCTCACCGCGCAGCTCAGGCAGGATCAAGCGTAGGCGCCCGTCCAGCACGTCAGTACTCACGTCCAGCCAGGACTTGTAGGCAATGCCCACACCCGCCACCGCCCAGCGGCGGACTACGTCGGCATCGTCACTGAAACGGTCGCCGGAGACGGTCAGGCTGACGTCGCGCTTACCGTCGTGAAAGGTCCAGTGGTCGTGGACCCGGCTGCCAAGCATGTACAGCAGGCAATTGTGCTGGGCCAATTGCTCCAGATGCCGAGGTTCACCATAACGCGCAAGATAGCGAGGGGACGCGCAGAGCACGCGAACGTTGTCCGGCGCGACGGGGAGCGCGACAAGGCTGGAATCCTCGGGCTCACCGTAGCGTAGGGCGATGTCCACCGGTTGGCGGAACAAGTCGGCAATTCGGTCACCCAACAACAGGCGCACGCTCAGTTGCGGGTGCTCATGCTGGAATTCATCCAACCACGGCAGCAATTGGTTACGCCCGAAATCGGAGGGCGCCGACAGCTGCAGCACGCCACTGACATGGTCTTGGCCGCTGGCCAATAAGCGTCGCCCTTCATCCAGCGAGCTCAACGCGGCGCGAGCATATTCCAGGAAACCCTCGCCTTCAGCCGTCAGGCGCAGGCTGCGGGTAGAGCGCGCCAGCAAACGCGTGCCCAGTTGCTGTTCGATGCGCTTGAGCGCGGCACTGGCCACCGCAGGCGACAGGTCCATCACCCGTGCTGCAGCGGACAGGCTACCCAAGTCCGCCGCACGCACAAATAACTGCAAATCATCAAAACGCAGCATGCATTTCCGCTCATTATCAAAATTTGGTTGAAACAGACCTTTGTTTTAGCGGCTTTTATCTCCTGGGGAAATAGCCAATCATCCGTGCATCCCGTTCATTACGTGTCTGGAGTTGAATATGTCCACTGCCTTTAACGTCATCGCCACGCTGATCGCCAAACCCGGCCAGCAGGCCACCCTGGAAACCTTGCTGCGCGGCCTGCTGGAACCCACCCGCCTTGAGGCTGGTTGTGAGCAGTACGACCTGCACCAGGACCTGCAGCATCCCGAAACCTTCTACATGCTCGAACGCTGGAGCGACGACGCAGCGCTGGCCGACCACGACCAGAGCGCGCACATCCAGAACTTTCGCGCCAAGGCCGCTGATGTGATCGAACACTTCGACCTCAAGCGCCTGAAGTTTCTTGCCTGATCATCGCCCTTTTCCTGGAGCCATCATGAAAGCCATTGCCTACTACGCCTCGCTGCCGATCAACGATCCGAACGCTCTGCAAGACATCGAGTTGCCAGCGCCCGTCGCCGGCCCGCGTGACCTGCTGGTGGACGTCAAAGCCATCTCGGTCAACCCGGTGGACACCAAAGTGCGCCAGAACGTCGCCCCGGAAAACGGCACCGCCAAGGTGTTGGGCTGGGACGTGGCCGGGGTGGTCAAGGCTGTCGGCAGTGACGTGACGCTGTTCAACGTCGGTGACAACGTGTTCTACGCCGGTTCTCTGGTGCGTCCCGGCGGCAACAGCGAATTGCACACCGTGGACGAACGCATCGTCGGGCACATGCCGAAAAGCCTGGGTTTTGCCGAAGCTGCCGCCCTGCCACTGACCGCCATCACCGCCTGGGAACTGCTGTTCGAACGCCTGCAAGTGCGTGAAGGCAAACAGGATGAAGGCCAGAGCCTGCTGATCGTTGGCGCCGCTGGTGGCGTAGGATCGATCCTGACCCAATTGGCCAGCCGGCTCACCGCCTTGAAAGTGATCGGCACCGCTTCGCGCCCGGAAACCCAGGAATGGGCCAAGGCCCTCGGCGCCGACCTGGTGATCGATCACAGCCAACCGTTGAGCGAAGCGCTGAAAGCAGCTGGCCACCCGCAAGTGACCCACGTCGCCAGCCTGACCCAGACTGACCATCACCTGGACCAGTTGGTCGAAGCCCTGCAACCCCAGGGCAAGCTGGCGCTGATCGACGATCCCAAGGCACTGGACGTCAGTAAGCTCAAGCGCAAGAGCCTGTCACTGCATTGGGAGTTCATGTACACGCGCTCGATGTTCGAAACCCCGGACATGATCGAACAGCACAACCTGCTCAATCGCGTGGCCGAACTGATTGATGCAGGCACCCTGAAAACCACAGTGGGTGAACACTTTGGTGTGATTAATGCGGCAAACCTGCGGCGTGCCCATGCGCTGCTGGAAAGCGGCAAGGCCAAGGGAAAGATCGTACTGGAAGGGTTCTGAAAAACGTCTGTCAGTGTTGTCCGTTACTCCTGTGAGTAATGGACGACACCGCTAGTCTGAGAGTTGATCTTTGTCATATTTGTGAACGTATTCGGGTTTATATTGGCCGCCTTTGCCACGATTCTTTTACGTGAGGAAGTCAGCAATGAAGATCCTGATAAAAGCGTTAGCAAAATCCGCAGGCAATAAATGGCAGGTTCGTCTCGACGGCGACGCGTTCACCTTCCGCACCGAGGCCGAAGCCCGTGCGTTTGCCGACACCCTGCAAACCCGTATCCAAGCCCCCCACCGCTTTCCGAACGGCCAGCAACGCTCCGCCGCTGGCTGATACGCGCTTCAGCCCTGCGCCTGCTCGGCCCTCGCCCGTTGCAGGCGCTGGGTCGACATCGCAATCGTTACCGCCAATACACCGCACACGCTGATGACGATGGCCATCGGCATCGCCGTGCCGTCGTGCAGCACACCCACTAATGAGGCAGCGCCCGCCGCCACGCCAAACTGAATGCAACCGAGCAGCGCCGACGCGCTACCGGCGCGTGCACCCTGCCCGCTCATGGCGCACGCCGAGGTATTGGGCAAAATGCAGCCCAGGCTCGCGATGCAGATAAACAGCGGCACCAGCAATGGCCACAGCGCATCGGTGCGTAAGGCCGCGATGCCGAGCAGCGTCAGCGCCGCCAACAGGTAGACCCACACACTGCGCGACAGCAGGTAGGACGGGCCACGTTTGGCCAGCAACCGCGCATTCACCTGTGCCACCAGGATAAAGCCTGCGGCATTGGAGCCAAACAGCCAGCCGTAATGCTCGGCAGGCACGCCGTAGAGTTGGATAAACACGAACGGTGAACCGGCAATGTAGGCAAACATCCCGGCAATCGAAATACCGCCGGTGAGCGCGTAACCCAGGTAAACCCGATCGGACAACAGCGAACCGTAGCGACGTAACGACCCGGACAACGGCTGGCGCGGCTGATGGGCCGGAAAGGTTTCCGGCAGCCCGATCGCCACAGCGATTGCCGCCATCACGCTGAAGATCGACAGCGCCAGGAAAATCGACTGCCAGCCCCACAATCCCACCATCAGCCCGCCAGCCAGTGGCGCGAGGATCGGCGCCAGGCCGGTGACCAGCATCAATTGAGAAAACACTTTGGCCGAGCCCACCGCATCGCATTTATCGCTGACCACCGCGCGGGAAATCACCATGCCGGCGCAGCCACCGAGGGCCTGCACGAAACGCGCGCCGATCAGCCATTCCAAGGACGGCGCGAAAGCGCAGGCAAAGGAGGCCAGCGTAAACAGGGTGACACCACTGAGCAGCGGGCCGCGTCGACCAAAGCGGTCCGCGAGTGGGCCATAGATCAATTGGCCGATGGCCAGGCCAGCGAAATACACCGCCAGAGTCAGCTGGATGTGTTTTTCATCCGTCGCAAAGGCCTGGGCCATCGCCGGGAAACCCGGCAGGTAAAAATCGATCGCCAACGGCGCGAAGGCGCTCAAGGCACCCAGAATCAGGATTATGCGAAGGTTCATCGGGCACCCAAGTCAGACGGCAGCCCGATAGTCTAGCCGCGCTTGGGTGCATTGAACACGATAGCTCGCTAACTATTTTTACCCGTCAGGCAAGCTTGGCGCTGTAGCCCTCTTCCGTGATCAGGCTGATCACTTGCTCTGCGCACAGGCGGCTTTCGACGCCGACCTCCTTTGCAGCCAGGTCGACCTTTACGCTGGCCGCCGGGTCCTGGCTATGCACCGCCTGGGTCACCGCCCGAATGCAATGGCCGCAGGTCATTCCTTCAACGCTGAATACTTGCATGACATGACTCCTTTGATGAGGTTGGGCCCAGTCTCGACCTTGCCACGATGGCAAGGTCAAGTTCTGAAAACTTCTGCCGGGCTGGTATTTGGCGGCTTCAAAGGCCAAGCTTCACCCCTCTTCGATTCAAACCACGGAGCATTCGCCATGCGCTGGTCTTTTTTTGCCCTTGCCGGCCTGATGAGCTTGTCTGCCGCTGCGCCCCAGGCCCTTGCCGCGGAAGACTATGCGGTGCTGATTATTTCCCGGGAGCGCCTGGAAGTGCCGACCAACTGCGAGATCGGCCTGTACCTGAATGATCAACTGGCGGGCCGGTTGTTCCAGGAGCAAGCCACGTCGTTCAACCTGCCGGCGGGCAACCTGTCGTTGCGCTTGAAACTGCTACCGGGCCAATCCCCAGGGTGCCTGCCGGGCCTGCTCGCGCCACCCGCGCAAAACATCACGCTCAAGGCCGGTGACGTGCGCAAATTGCGTATCGCCCAAGGCGCGGACGGCATGTACCTCAAGCCTGCCGCCCTGGAATATTAACGGCGCTTGACCTTCCCCACAGGTCAAGGTTGATCCTAGGGGCAACTTCTCCTGGAGGACTGCCCCATGAATGGATCCACCACCTTTGACCTGCCCATCAGCGGCATGACCTGCGCCAGCTGTGCCGGCCGGGTCGAGCGCGCGCTGGGCAAAGTGCCGGGGGTGCAAAGCGTCAGCGTCAACCTGGCCAACGAACGTGCCCATGTTGAAGTGCTTGGCCAAATGGACGCCAGCGTGCTGATCGCCGCCGTCGACAAGGCCGGCTACAGCGCCACCCTGCCCCAAAGCGAAACGGCCACCGAAGCCAATCAAGCCCAGCGCCTGCATCGCGAGCGTTGGGCGTTGCTGCTGGCGATCCTGCTGGCACTGCCGTTGGTGCTGCCCATGCTGGTGGAACCTTTCGGCCTGCACTGGATGCTGCCCGCCTGGGGACAGTTCGCGCTCGCCACACCGGTGCAATTCATCTTTGGCGCACGCTTCTACATCGCTGCCTGGAAAGCCGTGCGGGCCGGCGCTGGCAATATGGACCTGCTGGTGGCCATCGGCACCAGCGCCGGTTACGGCCTGAGCATTTATGAATGGCTCACGGCTCACCCAGGCATGACGCCGCACCTGTACTTCGAAGCTTCGGCGGTGGTGATCGCGCTGGTGCTGCTGGGTAAATACCTGGAGAGCCGCGCCAAACGCCAGACCGCCAGCGCCATCCGCGCCCTGGAAGCCCTGCGTCCCGAACGGGCGATTCGGGTGCTCGACGGTCGCGAAGAAGACGTCGCCATCACCGCGTTGAAGCTCAATGACCTGGTGCTGGTCAAACCCGGCGAACGCTTCCCGGTGGATGGCGAAGTGGTGGACGGTCAAAGCCATGCCGATGAAGCCTTGATCAGCGGCGAAAGCCTGCCGGTGCCCAAGCAGCCCGGCGACAACGTCACCGGCGGCGCCATCAACGGTGAAGGCCGCCTGTTGGTGCGCACGCTGGCGCTCGGCGCCGAAAGCGTGCTGGCGCGGATCATCCGCCTGGTGGAAGACGCACAAGCCGCCAAGGCCCCGATCCAGAAACTGGTGGATAAAGTCAGCCAGGTGTTCGTCCCTGCCGTGCTGGTGTTGGCCTCTGTCACCTTGGTCGGCTGGTGGCTGTATGGCGCGTCCCTGGAGACCGCGATCATCAATGCCGTAGCGGTGCTGGTGATCGCCTGCCCGTGCGCCCTGGGCCTGGCCACTCCCACCGCGATCATGGCCGGTACAGGCGTCGCTGCACGCCACGGCATCCTGATCAAGGACGCCGAAGCCCTGGAACGCGCCCATGAAGTCAGCGCCGTGGTCTTTGACAAGACCGGCACCCTCACCTCCGGCACGCCGAAAATCGCCCACTTGGCGGCAGTGGATGGCAATGAAGCGCTGCTGCTGCAACAAGCCGGCGCGTTGCAACGCGGCAGCGAACACCCGTTGGCCAAGGCCGTGCTGGATGCGTGCCATGAACAAGGCTTGAACGTGCCCGACGTGAGCGCCAGCCAATCCCTGACCGGGCGCGGTATCGCCGGCACTCTTGAGGGGCAACCGCTGGCCTTGGGCAATCGTCGGCTGCTGGAAGAAAGCGGCTTGCGCATGGGCGACCTTGCCGACTCCGCCAAGGCGTGGGAAGCCGAGGGGCGTACCTTGTCCTGGTTGATAGAGCAAGGTGCGCAACCGCGTGTGCTGGGGCTGTTCGCGTTTGGCGATACCCTCAAGCCCGGTGCGCTGGAGGCTGTGCAGCAACTCAAGGCCCAGCACATCAGCAGTCATTTGCTCACCGGTGACAATCGCGGCAGCGCCCGCGTGGTCGCCGAGGCTCTGGGCATCGATGATGTGCATGCCGAAGTGCTGCCCGCCTACAAAGCCGCCGCCGTCGCCGAACTGAAGAAAACCGACGTCGTCGCGATGGTCGGCGACGGCATCAACGACGCCCCGGCCCTCGCCGCCGCCGATATCGGCATCGCCATGGGCGGTGGTACCGACGTGGCCATGCACGCGGCCGGTATCACCCTGATGCGCGGCGATCCGCGCCTGGTGCCGGCCGCGCTGGAGATCAGCCGCAAGACCTACGCAAAAATCCGCCAGAACCTGTTCTGGGCCTTTGTGTATAACTTGATTGGCATTCCTCTGGCAGCGTTCGGCCTGCTCAACCCGGTACTGGCCGGCGCGGCGATGGCCCTGTCGAGCGTCAGTGTGGTGAGTAATGCCTTGCTGTTGAAGACTTGGAAACCGGAGCACTTGGAGGATCAACGCCCATGAACATAGGCCAAGCCGCACGCCAGACCGGGCTCAGCGCCAAGATGATTCGCTATTACGAATCCATCGGCCTGCTCAAAGCCGCCCACCGCACCGACAGTGGCTATCGTGTGTACGGCCAGGATGACTTGCACACCCTGGCGTTTATCAAGCGTTCGCGGGATTTGGGGTTTTCATTGGAGGAGGTCGGCAAGTTGCTGACCCTGTGGCAGGACCGGCAACGCGCCAGCGCCGACGTGAAGGCGCTGGCGCGCCAACATATCGAAGCGCTGAACCAGAAAATTCTGGAGTTGGGGCAACTGCGCGATACGTTGCAGGATCTGGTGGAGCACTGCCAGGGCGATCATCGGCCGGATTGTCCGATACTCAAGGAGTTGGCGTCGGGTAGTTGCTGCGCCGGCTGATTCATCTGACGGAACACAAACCGAATGTGGGCTTGTGTGGGAGCCGGGCTTGCCCGCGATGCAGACACCTCGGTATGTCAGTCACACCGAGTTGATGCTATCGCAGGCAAGCCAGCTCCCACACAAGCCCCACATTGGATCGCAGTTGCTCTGACTACTGCATCCACGGCGGTGGCGGTGGCTCGTCCGACACTTTGCTCTGCGGCTCATCATCCGCCGCGCGAATCGCCTGACGACGTTCATCATCCAGCCGCGCCGCTTCGATTTCGCGGATCACGCCGCCCACGTCCGCCAACTCTTCCGGCTCGTCGAACTCGCCAGTCAAGGTGCTGGCCGGGTGCAAGGTGCCGGCTTCGTACAGCGCCCACATTTCCTTGGCGTACTTGGTCGTCTTCAACTCCGGGGCATAGCGACCGAAGTAGGACGCCATGTTGCCCACGTCCCGCTCCAGCATGCTGAACGCGTGGTTGTTGCCCGCCGCATCCACCGCCTGGGGCAGGTCGATGATCACCGGGCCGGTTGGCGTCAGCAGTACGTTGAACTCGGACAAGTCACCGTGCACCAGGCCGGTACACAACATCAGCACGATCTGCGAGATCAGGAAGGCGTGATATTCGCGCGCCTGGTCCGGATCCAGCGTGACGTCGTTGAGACGTGGCGCGGCGTCGCCATACTCGTCGGCCACCAGTTCCATCAACAGCACGCCTTCCAGGAAGTCGTAAGGCTTGGGCACGCGAACGCCCGCGCCGGCCAAGCGGAACAACGCCGCCACTTCGGCATTCTGCCAGGCATCTTCGGTTTCTTTCTTGCCGAACTTGGAGCCCTTGGCCATGGCCCGGGCCTGGCGGCTGTTACGGACCTTACGGCCTTCCTGGTATTCGGACGCTTGACGAAAACTTCGTTTGTTCGCCTCCTTGTAAACCTTGGCGCAACGCAATTCGTTGCCGCAGCGCACCACATAAACAGCTGCTTCTTTACCACTCATGAGTGGGCGCAGCACTTCGTCGACCAGACCGTCTTCGATCAGGGGTTCAATGCGTTTAGGAGTCTTCATCAGCTTTTATTGTGGGTCCTGTATTACCAAACACGCGTGTGGCACTCGTTATACGGCAATCGGCTCGCCGGTGGGAGAGGCTACCGACCTCTGACCCCTTCAGAATGCATCCTATATGCCAATTTGCGGCGCAATCAACGCTCGATGATCGCCGTCACGCCTTGACCGCCGGCGGCACAGATCGAAATCAGGCCACGCCCCTTACCTGCTGCGTCGAGCAACTTGGCCAGATTGGCGACGATACGCCCACCTGTGGCGGCAAACGGATGTCCGGCGGCCAGGGAACTGCCTTTTACATTAAGCCGGCTGCGGTCGATGGACCCCAACGGCGCGTCAAGCCCAAGGCGCGTCTTGCAATAGTCCGCATCTTCCCAGGCCTTGAGTGTGCACAAAACCTGGGCAGCGAAGGCTTCGTGGATCTCGTAGTAATCGAAGTCTTGCAGCGTCAGGCCATTCCTCGCCAGCAGCCGCGGCACGGCATATACCGGCGCCATCAGCAGGCCTTCGGCGCCGTTGACGAAATCCACCGCCGCCGCTTCACCATCGCGCAGATACGCCAGGATCGGCAAACCGCGCTCTTGGGCCCAGGCTTCACTGCCCAGCAGCACCAGCGACGCGCCGTCCGTGAGGGGCGTGGAGTTGCCGGCAGTCAGCGTGCCCTTTTCGCTGCGTTCGAAGGCGGGTTTAAGCGCGGCGAGTTTTTCCAGGGTCAGGTCGGGGCGCAGGTTGTTGTCGCGGGTCAGGCCCAGGAACGGTGTGAGTAGATCGTTGTGCCAGCCTTCAGCGTAGGCGGCCGCCATTTTCTGGTGGCTTTCCAGGGCCAACTGGTCCTGTTCGGCGCGGGGAATCTGCCACGTCTGCGCCATCAATTCGCAATGTTGGCCCATGGACAGGCCTGTGCGCGGCTCGCCATTACGTGGCAGTTCGGGCTTGAGGTGATGGGGACGAAGTTGTAACAGGACTTTTAATTTATCCGCCATGGATTTGCTGCGGTTGGCTTGCAGCAGAATCTTGCGCAGGCCCTCATTTACACCGATGGGCGCGTCGGAAGTGGTGTCCACCCCGCCGGCAATCGCGCATTCGATCTGGCCCAGGGCAATCTTGTTGGCCACCAGTAATGCGGCTTCCAGCCCGGTGCCGCAGGCCTGTTGAATGTCATAGGCCGGTGTCTGCGGCGACAAGCGCGAGCCCAGCACACATTCGCGGGTGAGGTTGAAGTCGCGCGAATGCTTGAGCACCGCGCCCGCCGCCACTTCGCCCATGCGCAGGCCGTGCAGGTTGTAGCGTTCGATCAGGCCTTCCAGCGCAGCCGTCAGCATCGCCTGGTTGCTCGCGGTGGCATACGGGCCATTGGAGCGAGCGAAAGGAATGCGGTTACCGCCAATGATCGCTACACGGCGCAATTGAGTCATGGAAAGCTCCCTGATGGTTGTGGGTGGAATCATCAAGCCTAGCCTAGGCTCAATCGAACGACTGCCACCCCGGGGTGGTCAACCCTTTGAACCCCAGCCTTCGGAGAGCGTTCCATGTCTGACCGTTATATCGACTTCGCCAACTCAAGCCTCGGCCATCGCCTGGTCGCCGCCATTGGCCTGCCGTCACCGGTACGCCTGGAACGCTGGCAAGCCGGGCGCCTGCGTCCGGTCGAAGGCGCGTTGCTGCTGGGCGGTGGAGCACTGGCAACCAACGTGCAGGCGTTTGCGCACAAACTCACCGACGCTATCTACACCTACGGCAGCGAGACCTCGACGTGGATTCCCGGCCATGGCCCCAAACTCAAGGCCGTGGTATTCGATGCCAGCGATCTGCAGCACACCGACACCCTCAAGCAACTGCGCGAGTTCTTCCAGCCGGTGCTGAAAAACCTGGATAACAGCGCCCACGTGGTGATCCTCGGCCGCGCGCCGGAGAGCCTCCGCGATCCTTTCGCCGCCAGCGCCCAGCGTGCCCTGGAAGGTTTCAGCCGCTCGTTGGCCAAAGAGTTGCGCAATGGCGGCGTGTTGCAATTGCTCTACGTCGGCGAGGGTGCCGAAGACCAACTGGAAGGCGCGCTGCGCTTTTTCCTCTCGCCGAAAAGTGCGTATATCTCCGGCCAGGTGATTCGCCTGCAAGCCTGCGTCACACCCGTTGAGGACTGGACGCGACCACTGGCCGGGCGCAAAGCGCTGGTCACCGGCGCCGCCCGAGGCATTGGCGCGTCCATCGCTGAAACCCTGGCCCGCGACGGCGCCGAGGTCATCCTGCTCGACGTGCCGCAGGCCAAGGCCGACCTAGAAGCCCTGGCCGCGCGCCTGGGCGCCCGCACCGTGGTGCTGGATATCTGCGCCGAAGGCGCCGCCAGCCAATTGATCGAACAACTGCCCGATGGCCTCGACATTCTGGTGCACAACGCCGGTATCACCCGCGATAAAACCCTGGCGAATATGACCCCGGAATACTGGGACGCGGTGCTGGCAGTCAACCTTAACGCACCGCAAGTATTGACCAAGGCTCTGCTCGACAGCGGCACCCTGCACGACAACGCCCGCGTGGTGCTGCTGGCATCGATCAGCGGTATCGCCGGTAACCGTGGGCAAACCAACTATGCCGCGAGCAAGGCCGGGTTGATCGGCCTCGCGCAAGCCTGGGCGCCACTGCTCAAGGAACGCGGCATCACCATTAATGCCGTGGCCCCCGGTTTTATCGAAACCCAGATGACGGCGCATATTCCGTTCGCGCTGCGTGAGGCCGGGCGGCGCATGAGTTCGCTGGGCCAGGGTGGCTTGCCGCAAGACGTCGCCGAAGCGGTGGCCTGGCTTGGCCAACCGGGTTCCGGTGCGGTCAGCGGGCAAGCGCTGCGGGTGTGTGGGCAAAGTCTCCTGGGAGCATAGGCATGCAATGGAAGACATTAGGCGCTACACCGTTTCTGCCGCCGCTGTATTGGCGCGCAGCGCTCAAGCGCAAGATTACCGGTAGCACCCTGCCCGAACAGGGGTTGCGCTGTCGGGTGAGCATCGACCCTAACCATGTGGCGGCGTATCGCAAAGTCTGTGGCTTTACCGACAGCCCGATTCTGCCGGCGACTTATCCGCATATCCTGGCGTTTGGTTTGCAGATGCAGTTGCTGACGGACAGCAACTTTCCCTTCCCACTGCTGGGGTTGATTCACCTGAATAATCGCATCCGCATTCACCGTCCTCTCGGCGGCGTCAGCGAGCTGTCCATCAGCGTGCACACCCAGAACCTCAAGCCCCATCCCAAAGGCGCGACGTTTGAATTAGTGACCAGCGTGGAGGACTCCCTCGGCCTGCTCTGGGAAGCTGAGAGCCGCATGCTGTGCCGAGGCGTGAAACTGGAAGGTCACGCAGAGGAACACGCCGAGCCTTGCCCGACCCAGGTCAATGAACTGACCCGCTGGAAAGCCCCTGCCGACATCGGCCGCCGTTATGCGCGGGTCTCCGGCGACTACAACCCGATTCACCTCAGCGCCCTGACCGCCAAGCTGTTTGGCTTCCCCCAGGCCATCGCTCATGGGTTATGGAACAAGGCGCGCACCCTCGCCGCCCTCAGCGAACACCTGCCCGCCGCCAATATCGAGATAGACGTCGAGTTCAAGAAACCCGTGCGCCTGCCCGGTGATGTGACGTTATTAGCCAGCGCCGCCGGTTCCAGCGGTGAGTGGTGGTTGAAAGGCGCTGGCGACATTGAACACATGGTAGGTAAATGGCGACCGATCACCTGAAACAAACTGATTAATTGTATATACACACCTTAAGTATTAGCGGGCTTTTCAAGTCCGCTTTTTTATTCAACTGATTGATTTCAAAAACATATATATCTTGATACACCCCCCTCTAAACCCTTGGCACTAGTCGCTTAACCGGCACATTGCTGCGGTATAAAAATCGTTAATACCCAGTAGATAACTGAGAGAGCACCGTCTGGGCGGTTATAGCCACACGGACAAACGCATCGCTGCCCCAAGACATAGCGAGCGTTTGAAGACAACTAAGGTTGTACAGGTGCAAGGAACTCAATCATGAACACTCAAATCGTGTTTTGGAAAGCAAGTACCGCGCTGGCCCTGGCAGTAGCACTGGCACTCGGCGGCTGCAGCGGTGGGGCTGCGCTTTGGCAGCGCCAAGTGCTACAACATCGCGTTGGAAGTCGCCAAGCCGATGTCCGACGTAGCGCTGGACAGCTTCGATCGGCGGCCGCGCTACTCGTTAAGCTTCGGCTATCAGCTCTGACTTTAGTGAGCATTGGGAAGGGGAAACAAGTTGTTCAACGTGTCGATCAGCCGCACCAGGTAGATCGGCTTGCGGAACAGGTCCAGCACGTGCAGCCGCAGCATGTCGCTCACATCATCCATTTCGGCGTGGCCCGACATCACAATCACGGGCAGATGAGAACGTGAGGTGTGTTCGCGCAGGCGCTTGATCAAGGAAATGCCACTTTCCTCGGGCATACGCAGGTCGGTGATGACCAGGGCGATGTCGGGATGGAGTGTCAATTCTTGCAGGGCGAAGGTGACGGAGTTGGCGGTTAAACAGACAAACCCCTCGTTTTCGAGGGACTCGGCGAGTTCGATCAGGGCGTCCTCTTCATCATCTACCAAAAGAATTTGTTGGCGGGAAGAAGAGGCGGCGCTCATGGCTGTACCTGGATAGAAAGAACTTTAATGAGGGTTCCCCACATTTTTCAGCAGGCTATCAAGTCGTCATTTTAGTCGCGACGCTATCAAAGATGGACTTGATCTTAGTTCCAAGTCCTGTACCTGCACCGACGATCACCAGTGCAACCATGGCCACGATAATCGCGTATTCAATACCCGACGCGCCGTCTTTGCGTTGAAAAAACAAGTGCGTCTGGACATAAAGTTTCAACACCAAGTCAAGGAACATAATACTTCTCCCTAAAACGCCACTGAAAGCCGGAAGGGCTCTATTACCAGATGATCGCGGCGTGCCACTAAAGCATTGTCAACAAACCTCAGACTCACAACTGTAAGAACGGATTAATCACAAAGTATTAGTCGCAACGTTGGCGCCATGAACGTAGGGTTTAAAAGGCAAGGTTCAAAGGACCGATAAATTTTTCCTGGGTTAATGGCTTTTTGTCCTAGCTGAGCTACCTTCAAATAGCCAATTCGTTAGATGTTCATCACAGCCAGGTTGCGGATTAACTCGTTTGGATTAGACGGGCATGCAGTGCAACGGGAAGGGAGAGCCGTCATGAACAGTCGCATCAGCATGGTCCTGGCCGGCTTGTTGCTGATCGGGGCATTGTTCGCCGGGTACTGGGGGCTTGTTTTGAGCCGCGCACCGGATCCTGTCGCAGTCCCCACCGCACCTGTCGTTTCCGTGGAAAACACCGCCGCCGCCGCTGAAGACCAGACCCGCCAACCGGTAGTGGTCCTGGTGCATGACGTGCCCGCCTTTATTCCGCTGACCGCCGCCGACCTGGCGGTGGAAAAACTGCGTACAGTGCCCGCCGGCAGCCTCACCCAGCTCGACCAGGCCATCGGCCGCATGCCGCTGCGCGCCCTGGGCGCAGGCATCTGGCTCACCGAGGACAGCTTCAGCGGCGGTGGCCCGCTGGCGCGCATGATTCGTCCCAACGAACGCGCGCTGGCCGTCGCGGTGGATGAGGTGATCGGCGCGGGCGGCCAGTTGACCCCCGGGGATTACGTAGATGTGTTGCTGTTCCTGCGCCAGGATGCCAGCAACACCGAGCAATCGGCCCAGGTCGCACTTCCGGCGATGCGCCTACTCAGTGTCGGCGACCAGTTGGGTTTGGCCAACGATGGCCAGCCCGCAGTGCCACCGCCGGCCACGGTCGAAGAGCGCGCCCAAGCCGCCCAACGCCGCGCCGCCGCACGCACCGTGGTGCTGGCCGTGCCGGAGCCTTTATTAAGCCGCCTGATGCTCGCGGCGCAAGCCGGCACCTTGCGCCTGGCCGTACGCAGCGCCGAGGAGCAACTGCTCAGCCGCTACTGGGCCGGCGAAAACGACGCGCCGGAAAAACTCGAAAGCGCCAACCGCGACCTTTACCAATTCACCCAATTAGCCCTGACCGGCCCGCCAAAAAGAATCGCGCCGGCCGGTGGTGAGCCTAGCGTGCGCCGTGGCATTGAAGTGATTCGCGGTGCCCAAGCGGCGCCACAAACTCCGTGATAGAGCAAGGATGCCTTGAATGAGCCATCGCTACGCACCCATGTTCACGCAAATGGCTTGGGCCTTGATGCTGTCGATCTTTCCGGTCGGCATGGCCTTGGCGGCGCCGGGCAACTGCAGCACCCTGGGCCAACTGCCGGCCGTGGTCGAGGTGGGAGAAGGCCTGCAACAAGAGCTGCAGTCGCCGGTGGCGATCACGCGCCTGGCAATCGGCGACCCGAAAATTGCCGATGTGCGCGTCAACGGCGACCGTAACTTCCTGCTGACCGGCGTCACCAGTGGCGCCACCAGCCTGATGGTGTGGACCGCCTGTGCCAGCGCGCCGCGCCAGAGCATGGTGTTCGTCAAGGGCAAGGCCACCTCGGCGCTGACCAGCCTGTCGCTGTCGCCATCGGAAGACCCACTGCTGCCCAGCCAGGTGCAGACCGATATCCGCTTTGTGGAAGTCAGCCGCTCCAAGCTCAAGGAAGCCAGTACGACCATCCTCGGCACCGCCAAGAATGCGTTCTTCGGCAGCCCTAACTTGCTGTTTCCGACCACCACCACCCAGGCCCTGGCTATCAGCAGCACCAACTTCAATATTGGCTTTGGCGGTGGCCGGGTCTCGGCGATGATCAACGCCCTCGAACGCAGCGGTTTCGCTTACACCTTGGCGCGCCCGAGCCTGGTGGCCATGAGCGGTCAGAGCGCCTCCTTCCTGGCCGGCGGCGAGGTGCCGGTCCCGGTGCCCAGCGCCGGCAGCGACACCATCTCCATCGAATACAAGGAGTTCGGCATTCGCCTGACCCTGACCCCCACCGTCATTGACCGTAACCGCATCACCCTCAAGGTCGCGCCGGAAGTCAGTGAGCTGGACTACAGCAACGCTGTGCAGATCCAAGGCATCCAGGTGCCTGCCCTGACGGTGCGCCGAACCGACACCAGCGTGTCCCTGGCCGATGGCGAAAGTTTCGTGATCAGCGGCCTGATCAGTACCAATAATCGCTCCACCGTCAGCAAGTTCCCCGGGCTGGGCGATATCCCGATCCTCGGGGCATTTTTCCGCGACTCAAACATCAGCCGCGAAGAAAAAGAACTGCTGATGATCGTCACGCCGCACCTGGTGCAGCCGTTGGCCGCCAACGCCCAACTGCCGTCGCTGCCTGGTGAAAAATTGCGCAGCTACGACCCGAACTGGTACCGGCTGTTCTTCCTGGAAAACGGTAATTTCGACCGTCGCAGTGGACTTTCCCAATGAGCGATAGCCTGAACCAGACCTTCCTCGCCATCACGCGCAACACCACCGACCTGGAGTGGCTGCAGGGTGCCCTTGCGCCCCTTGGCCAAGTCGTCAGTGCCGGCACCGGCAGCCTGGACGAACTGCTGGCGCTGGTGGACGTGACGTTCGCCAATCTGGTGTTCGTCGGCCTCGACCGAGAAAACGTCGTGGCCCAGAGCGCGCTCATCGAAGGTGCCCTGGAAGCCAAGCCGATGCTCGCCGCGGTCGCCCTCGGCGATGGCATGGACAACCAACTGGTACTCAACGCCATGCGCGCCGGTGCCCGCGACTTCATAGCCTACGGCTCGCGTTCCAGCGAAGTGGCGGGGCTGGTGCGTCGCCTGAGCAAGCGCCTGCCAGCCGTCGCCCACAATGCACAGCTGGGTGGGTTGACCGTACTGTTTGGCACTCAGAGCAACGCTGACGGCGCAATACTGGCAACCCACCTGGCCTTGGTCGTGCAGAAAAGCGGGCAGCAGACCTTACTGCTCGACCTGGGCCTGCCACGCAGCGACAGCCTGGCCTTGCTGGGCCTGGAGAGTACGTTCAATTTCGGTGATGCGTTGCGGCATTTACGCCGCCTTGATACCACGTTGATCAACAGTGCGTTTACCACCGCCCTGGATGGCCTGCGCATCCTGGCGTACGCCACCGGTGACGAGCCACTCAAACTGACCAGCGCCGCCGAGCTGTACATGTTGCTCAGCGCTCTGCGCCAACACTTCCAGCACATCGTCGTGAACATCACCGGGCAGCCAGACAGTGAAGCGCTGCGCACCTTTGTCAGCCATTGCGACAAGCTGCTGTGGTGCACCGACCAGAGCGTACTGGACTGTCGCCGCAACCTCGCGGTGATAAGCCGCTGGCGCGAAAAAGGCATGAAGCTTGATCACGCCAAGCTGGTGATCGACCGCTACATCAAGGCCTGTGCGCCGGACACCGACGCCCTGGAAAAAAGCTACGGCCTTGAATGCGTCGCCGTGCTGCCCCTGAGCGCTGAGCTGCGCCTGAACGTGAAAAACCAAGGCCAGACCCTGTTCGCCCTGGCCCCACGTGAACCCCTGACCCAAGCCGTACGCACCTTGGGCGAGCGCCTGGCAAAACGCTCCGAGGGCCTTGCAAAGCCCTCAATGCGCTGGTTTGAACGCATCCTGGGGTCGGGACGATGAGCGGCGAAAAACTGTTTGGCGGCCCGGCCCGCAGCGTCAGCGGCAACAGCGATCACGATGGGCTGAAACTGGTGCTGCATCGCTACATCATCGACGCCATCGAGGAGTCGGGCAAAAACCTGCTCGAAGGCACGCGCCAGTCGCTGGCGCAACTTGTCATCGACAAGGTTTCGGAATACATCACGCGCATGCGCCTGGCGATTTCGCGCTATGAGATAGAGCGCCTGGCCGAAGAGATAGTCGACGAACTCACCGGTTTCGGCCCACTGGAAGTGCTGTTGCGCGACCCATCGGTCACCGAAATCCTGGTCAACGGGCCGCACCGGGTGTTTATCGAACGTGATGGCCTGCTGCACCAGAGTGACTTGCGCTTCATCGACGACCACCACGTGGAACGCGTGATGCAACGTATCCTTGCGCCGCTGGGCCGGCGCCTGGATGAGTCCTCGCCGATGGTGGACGCACGCTTGCCCGACGGCAGCCGGGTGAACGCGATCATCCCGCCGATTGCCCTGGACGGCCCGTGCCTGTCGATTCGAAAGTTTCGTAAAGACATGCTCAAGAGCAGCGATCTGGTCGCCATGCAGACTATCGACCAGAGCATTTTCGGGTTCTTCCAGGAGGCCGTGGGCAGGCGCTGCAACATCCTGATCAGCGGCGGTACGGGTACCGGCAAGACCACTTTGCTGAATATCCTCAGTCAGTTGATCAACCCCCACGAGCGCCTGGTAACGATCGAAGACGTTGCCGAGCTGCAATTGGGCCACCCGCACGTGGTCCGCCTGGAAACCCGTCCGCCCAACGCTGAGGGACACGGCGAGGTCAGGTCCAGCGACCTGATCCGCAACGCGTTGCGGATGCGCCCGGACCGCATCATTCTCGGGGAAATTCGTGGTGTGGAAGTGCTCGACGTAATGACCGCGATGAACACCGGTCACGACGGTTCCATGAGCACGGTACACGCCAACAATGCCCAGGATGCGTTGCTGCGCCTGGAAACCCTGGTGGGCCTGACCGGCCGCGTGATCGCGGAAAAAACCTTGCGGCAGATGATCTGCGCCGCGCTGGACGTGATCATCCAGCTGACGCGCATGCCCGATGGCCGTCGCTGCGTGAGCGAGGTGGTGGAAGTGGTCGGCGTGCGCGATGACGTGTATGTCACCAACACCCTGTTCCGCCTGGATCGGCGCACCGGCTTTGGTTTCTTGCGCGAAGCCCTCAACCCGGCCGGCGACAAACTGCGCCGCGAATCGGCCTTGCCACCCTAGGGAGCGCGTGATGACTGGACCGGCGTTGCTGCTTGTCTGCCTGCTGCTGATCGGCTTGTCGTTCTGGCTGCTTCAACATGGCCTGCGCAAGGCCCGGACGGATCGCGTGCTGGAGCGCCTCGGCGATGGCCAGCCCGAGGCCCAGGAGCCGAGTACCCGATGGACCGGCCTTGAACGCATGTTCCTGCGCGCGGGGCTGGGCAAACCTACAGACCGTTTGGGCCTGTGGCTGAGCGCCTGGGTCATCGGCGCATTGTTGGGCGGGTTGCTCGCCGACGGGCTGGGCCTGTTCGCGATGATCGTGGGACCGCCGCTGGTTTTGCGCATGTACATCAGCTGGCGCTACCAACGTCGCGTGCAGCGTATGGTCGAGCAACTGCCGCAGTTGCTCGACCACAGCGTACGCAGCCTCAAATCCGGCAGAACCCTGGCCGATGCCATATTGGGCGGCGTCGATAGCGTTGAAAACCCACTCAAGGATGCGATGGGCCGCGTGCAGCGCAACGTGCGCATGGGGGTCAGCCTGCCGGATTCGGTCAGCGACTTCGCCGAGTTCTACGAACAGGACGAATTCCGCCTGTTTGCCCTTGGCTTGAAGGTCAACCATCGCTACGGCGGCAACGCCAGCGAACTGCTGGAAAACCTGATCAAAATGATTCGCGAGCGAGAACAGGGCGCCCGTCAACTCAAAGCCATGACCGGCGAAACGCGCATGACGGCCTATGTGCTGGGCGGCCTGCCCGTGTTGATCGTGGGTTACTTCATGGTGGTCAACCCCAGCTATTTGATGACCATGTGGAACGACAGCACGGGGCGCATGATGCTGTTCACCGCGCTGGCCATGGACCTCGGCGGCACTTTTATCATGTGGCGCATGCTGAGGAGTGTCTGAGATGGCACTTCTGGCCTGCGCCTTGTTGTTGCTCGCAGCCGTGGTATTGGTGGGCGGCCAAGAGCTCGAGAATCGACGTCGCAAGCGCCGGGTGGCTGAACGCTTGCAGGGGCGGATGAGCGGCGATGCAAGGTTCGGCACGCTCATGCGTCAATTGGGCGCAAGCACCCTGGCGCAGCGCTCGGTCAGCCTGGACAACGAGACGCAGGTCCTGCTCAACCGGGTCGGCTGGCGCAAGGCTAGCCAGCGCTCACTGTTTGCTGCGTTCCAGATTGGTTTGCCTGTCGTGCTGCTGGGCCTGACGCTCCTCGGCCAGCAACTGCTGTTTCCTCATGCAGACCCTGCCTGGATTGCCCCGATATTTGCGCTGGGCATCGGTTACCTGTTGCCAAAACGCGTGCTGGCTGCGGCGGCCAAATACCGCCAGCAGGCCATCGCCAAAGAAATCTCAACGTTCATTCCGCTGCTGCGCATCCTGTTCGAGTCGGGCATGGCGATTGAGCAGTCGCTGCGCGTGCTGGGCAACGAAGCCGAACGCCTGCTACCCGCGCTTACCCATGAATTGCGGCTGATCCTGGCGCGTGTCGATTCCGGCCTGGAGCTGAGCGAAGAGCTGGGCAAGACCGCACGCTTGCTCGAAGTGGATGAATTCACCGACACCTGCATCATCCTGCAGCAATTGATCCATCAGGGCGGCGGCGCGATGAAATCCTTGCTGGCGCTAAAGCAGTTGCTCGACGACCGACGCCTGACTCGCCTGCAGGAATACATCTCGAAGATGTCGGCAAAAATGTCAGTGGTGATGATGGTGTTTCTGTTCCCCGCGTTGCTGATCGTGCTCGGTGGCCCTGCGTTTATCGGCATCGCCCGCGCTTTGAATCACTTTTGAGGAGACGTTGATGAAAGTACTGATTGCCGGCGTGGCCCTGCTAATGCTCGGCGGCTGCGCCACCAACGGCCAATCACCCTGGGCCGCGTTGATCTCGTCCGGCAGTTGCGCCAAGCCGAGTTCAGACCAGGGATTGGCGCTCAACCTGTCGGACGACCTGGCCAACGAAGGCAAGCTGCACGCCAGCCTCGCCAACCTGCAAAACCTGCCCGAGTCCTTGCCCCAGGTGCGCCAGCGCAAGGCACGCGCTTACCGCTTGCTGGGGCGCAGCGAGGCCGAGCCGTTCTACCGCAGCCTGCTCGGCACCTGCATGACCGCTGAAGGCGAACACGGTTTGGGGCAATTGGCGGCGGCCAAGGGCGACAACGACCAGGCGATGGCGCATATGCAGCGAGCGGCGCGGCTGGCGCCCACGGACGAAAAAATCCGCAATGACCTGGGCGTGGTGTACCTCAACCAATTGCGCCTGGAAGACGCCCGCTTTGAATTCATGACCGCCATCGAGGTCAAGCAGGGCAATCCCTTGGCTGCCGTCAACCTGGTGACGCTGTTGATCTATCAGGACGACTGGGGTCAAGCGGCGAAAGTGGTCAGCCAGTTGGGCCTGACCCCCGAGCAAGTCACCGTTGCCCAGGCACGCGCGGAAAAACTCAAGGGCTCCCGCGCGGCGACGCGCAAAGTAGCGGCGGTGAGCGATGCCCTGCCGGTGACCCTAAAGTAAGGAGTGATTGATGAAAGCACATTACCTTATTGGCCTGGCGATGCTACCGCTGAGCGCACTGGCCCTCGAACCCGGCCCGTCGTCCCCGCAACAAGCGGAGACGGAAAACTGGCTGGCCTTGCAGGTCAATGGTCGGGCTGCTTCGGCGACGCCGCAAAGGACCACTCCCGCAGAACGGGAGCAAGCCTTGCAGCGCTGGCTGGACAGTAATAAGCATCCGATTCCGGAGTTCTTTGAATCGGAGTCGGGAGGGTCTGCCCAAGGCGGGAAGAGCCAGTGACACCCTAGTGGGCGGTGAACCGTTGGCGAATCGCGGAGTTATTCGGTGACAAGGCCAACGCCAGCTGGGTGCGGTTGCGCATGTGGGTGAGGCGAAGCACCTGGGACACGTACAGCTTGACGGTGTTCTCGGTGATCCCCAGCTCACAGGCAATCTGGTAGTTGGCCTGGCCCTTGCCCACCAGACGTGCAACGTCAAGCTGGCGCGGCGACAGCTGGTTGAAAATGGTCGGAATCTCCACGGGCCCAGCCTCTTCGGCGACCAGCTCGCCATCGTCCACCAAGCCGGGACTTGGGCTGCGGCGCACTTTATCGAGGTCCTGGTACAGGTCATTGATGGATTCGGAGAGGTATTGCAGCTTCTGGTTCAAGTGCCCCAGTTGCAGCTCTTTTTGCCGTTCTTCCAACGCCGCTTCCTGGCGTTGCAGGCCTTCGAGCAACTCATCGAGATTGATCGGCTTCTGGTAGTAATCCGAGATCCCTGCGCGCAGGGCCTTGATCACGTCCTGCTTGTCGGCACGCCCGGTCAGCATGATCGCTTCGAACGCCCGCTGCTTGCCCGCCACCTTCTGCATGGCCTGCACCAGCTCGATGCCATCCATGTCCGGTATATGCAGATCGCACAGGACCAAGCCAATGTCGGCATCCTCGCCGAAGCGTTGCAACGCATGCCGACTGGATTCACAAGGGACGCAGCGGTAACCACTGCCTTCAAGAAATTCGCAGAGTTCTTCCACGATCATCGGCTGATCGTCGACAACGAGCACTTTCACCGCCGAGGTAAGCTTGTTCACACGCCACTCCATGCCCGGAAAGCCAAAAGATTGAGCTATCCCTTTTGACAAAAAATCCTACACATCCAGTTAATAAACGTAGACCTACTTTCTGACTCTGTACACAGTGACAGAGGCCTCGTCAGCCTAATCGATCCAAAACCAATATAGCCCAAACCCAGTCAATACAAAGGGCGCAAAAGGCTGTTTTGTTGACGCTCCCGCAGCCGCGATTAGAAGAGGCGCGCTAAGCCTTTGACGCACAATCACCCAGCCACTTTGGAACAGCGCTGCGCCGATTAAAGACCACAATAAATAGTCCAGCGTACTGGCCAGCGCCAGGGCGGCCAGCAGCTTCACATCACCCGCGCCAAAGCGGCCCAGCGCATAGCCGGGCAAGGTCAGCAGCAGCGCCACGGCAAAGGCCCCGCCACCTTCGCCGGCGGGCGCTCCGAGCCAGGTGGTGCCCGTCCATGACAGGTAGAACAGCGCCAGCAGCGCCGCCCCCAGGGTCAAGCCGTTGGCGATTTGCCGTTGACGCATGTCCTGCCACGCACAGAGCCCCAACCAGAGCAGTATCACCACGCCATGGATCACGTAAAAAACATCCCTTTTTGCTGAATGATTCTATGCTCATATCAAGTAGTAGCCGTCAGGGTAGACGCAGTCATGAAAACAAGCCTCCCTAGAAAGCAAAAAGGTGCGGCGGCGATTGAGTTCGCGCTGGTCTTCGGGATCTTTTTTGCGGTGTTCTATGGATTGATCAGCTATAGCCTGCCTCTGTTGTTGATGCAGTCGTTCAACCAGGCGGCAGCGGAGGCCGTACGCCAGGCGATGGCGGTGGACCCGGTCGCTGCGGGCACTGCCTATGGCACCGAGCTGATTGATCGCGCCAAAACCAAGGCGATCCTGCAGTTGGACTGGATTCCACCCAGCTTCCAATTTACCGACGATTTAATCACCGCCGCCTACAACGGCACTACGCTGACTGTGACGATTAAATACCCCACCAGCCGCCTCTATTCAGTGTTTCCGGCGTTGGTAGTGCCGGGCATAGGCACCGTGCCGAATCTGCCGGCCAACCTGACAGCCATTTCGAGTCTGCAGTTTTGACCTCGGGGGATAGCCTCTTCGGGCGCCTGCTCGGCCGCACCAGCGCAACGCCCCTCGACACGCCCGGCGCACCCACGCCAGGGTTGCACCTGCAACTGGATCACCAGGGCCACGTATTGAGCATCAGCGGCACGCTGCGCCCGCAGCTCGCGTCGCATGGCGTGGGCGAAACCCGGCCGCTATTGCGTGAACTGTTGTGCGCCAGCAGCACCTTGAGCATTGAAGGTCGCCCGGCCGACTGGCAGCGCCAGAGCCTGGACCTGGACCTGGACTTCCAGGGTGCTACCGGCCAGGTCTTGCACACCCGCGGCTGGATCGAAGCCGAGGGTGACGGCTGGAGCCTGCGCCTGCTGGACGTCAGCGACTTGCTGGCTGGCTCGCAACTGGCCCAACACCGTGAGCAGAACCATCAACTGACCTGCCAGATGAGCGGCCAGTTGCGGGTGTGCAGCCTGGCCCGACTGCCCGAGGTGTTCAACGAGCACCTGCGAAGCGTGGCGCAGCGCTGGCGCATGCCCTGCCTCGCGCTGGCGTTGCTCGATGAAGAAGACCAGGGCTGGCGGATCTACAGCCACTACGCCGCCCACGATGCCCCCGCCTTGTGGCGGACCGGCCAACACCTGGGCACCAGCCTCGACAGTGTGAGTGGCAACACGCCGTTGAGCCTGGCCCAAGAGCGCAGCGACAACCTGCGCCTGCAGAGCATTTTCGGCAACGCCGATGGATTTTTGGTGCCCTACCGTGACAGCCAGGGCGTCGCCGCATGGTTACTCTGCGGCCTCTACAACGGCCAGCAACACACCCGCGAACAGGACTGGCTGAACCTCACCGCCGCCCTCGCCGCCCCACTGCTGAGCCGCTTGCGCGAGCAACGCTATCATCAACAGCTCGACCGCATGGAAGCCCTGCAAGGCCTGCTCGGCACCGGCTGGTGGGAGCTGCTGCCGGCTACCCAAGAAATCCAGCTCGCCCCGCAGTTGCTGCACAGCCTCAGCCCGGAAGACGGTCCCACCCGCCAACCGCTGGGCCTGTGGCTGGAACTGATCCACCCCGCCGACCGCCAGGAACTCAACAGCCGCCTGCACGATCTGCAAGCCCTGGGCAAACCGCTGCTGACCACCGTACGCCTGCAACGCACCGACGCCGAGCACAACCCCCTCTGGTACCGCGTACAGGGCCAGGTGCTGGGCATGGGCGATGACCGCCGCTGGGTCGGCTTCATGCTCGACATCAGCGACATCAAGAACCAACAACTGCAAGCCGCCGCCGCCCATGCGCGCCTGGACAACCTCATCGCCAGTTCACCAGCAGTGATCTATGTGCAGCGCTATGTCAGCGGCGCCCTGCACCCTGCGTTCTTCAGCGATAGCCTGCTGCCCCTGCTGGGCTGGACGTTGGCCGAGTGTAACCACGACAGCCTGGCATCGCTGATTCACCCCGAAGACCGCGATTTGTACTTCGAACGCACCCGCCAACTGTTGCGCGAAGGCGCCGTGCGCAGCCGCTACCGCCTGCGCGACAAACAAGGCCAATACCATTGGCTGCTGGATGAGGCCAAATTACTGCGCGATGACCTTGGATTGCCGCTGGAAGCCGTCGGGCTGTGGCTGGACGTCACCGAGACAACCCAGGCTGCCGAGCAGATCAAACAAAGCGAAGAGCGCTACCGCATTCTCGTCGAAGACTCCCCGGCAATGATCTGCCGCTACCGCCCGGACCTGACCCTGACCTTTGGCAACACGCCGCTGGCCAATTACCTGGAATGCCTGCCCGCACAGCTGCCGGGGCAGAACTTGGGTAACTGGCTGTCGGAAGAACAACACCAGGCCTTTGTGCAACGTATCGGCCAATTGAGCGCGGAATTTCCGGTCAGCACCGCCGAAATCAGCCTGGAATTGCCCGGCCGCGAACACGCCTGGTGGGTATGGTCAGACCGTGGCGTGTTCGATGAACAGGGCACGCTGGTGGAAGTGCAAGCGGTGGGCCGCGACAACACCGAAGTGCGCCGCTCCCAGCAGCAACTGACCCAAAGCGCAAAAATGGCCACCCTTGGCGAAATGGCCACGGGCCTGGCCCATGAGATCAACCAGCCGCTTAACGTGATGCGCATGGCGATCGTCAATGTGCTCAAGCGGCTAAGCACTGGTGATGCTCAAATCGACTACCTCACTGACAAGCTCCAGCGCATCGACACCCAGGTGCAGCGCGCGGCGCGGGTGGTGGACCATATGCGCGTGTTTGGCCGCCGCTCGGAAATCGAACAACAGCCCTTCGACCCGTCACAGGCGGTAGAAGGCACGCTGTCACTGCTCGGCGAAGGCTTGCGCGGCAAAGGTGTGGAGGTGCGCGTCACGCCAGCGGACGCTGCGGTGCAGGTCAAAGGTTACGTCGACCAGCTTGAGCAGGTGCTGATCAACCTGGTGGTCAATGCCCGTGATGCGCTGTTGAGCAAACAGGACAAGGACCCGGCGTTCCGCCCCTGGATCGCAGTGCATTGCGAGCACGACAGTCGGCATGCGCGGATCTGGGTGGAAGACAACGCGGGTGGCATTGACCCTCGGTTGCTGGAGCGGATTTTCGAGCCGTTCTTTACCACCAAGCCGATTGGCGTGGGCACGGGGTTGGGGTTGTCGGTGAGCTACGGGATTGTGGACAACATGGGCGGACGGTTGAGCGTTGCCAAGGGGGAGCACGGTGCGCGGTTTTGTGTGGAGTTGCCGATCAGTTAGATCACCAGGTAGGCGCGACCCATGTGGCAACTGAGGTTGGCGCCGACTTCGGCGTTGCCGAGGCTGATCCCTAGGGCTAAGAGCAGCGTGTTGACGATGGGGTCGAGTATCGGAGTCAGGACGCTTTTTACAAGCGTGATCACCGAACTGATGATGGTAGCCATAGCACTTGTGACAGTGCCGTTCGCCGCACCGGGTGTGCTGCCGCTGGGCGGTACGTAGGTGACCTCTAGACCGTTCAACGTAGCCCCCAGGCTACTGACGATATTGGCGGTGCCAGGTGGGCTTTTATAGATCGTCGCCGCGTTGATGTCATTCACCGGAGAAAACAGCAACGTATTAGTCTGCGCGCCCACCGTGGACAACGCTCTCAGATTCAAGCCGCCGCCGACGCCTGCTGTGCGCGGACCGCAAACCAGTGTCAGCAGGCAAAAGCGCTGGCCAAAGTCGATCAGCCTCACTGGCTGCACGTTGACAGGCGCAGACGATGAAAATGCCGCCACCGGATCCACATAACCAACGCCCAGGGTAGCGAGTGTGGTGGTGGCCTGCACCGTCAAAGACTTAGTGGCCGGTGTGGCGCAACTGAAGTCGGTTACATGGCTTTGCGCACTGGCCGCCTCGATATAGATGCTCAAGGGCTGGGTGATATCCACGTCAGTGAGATTGCACCCCAATAAGCACACGACACCGGCCACCGTATCAACAAGGTTCAGGTTCAACAAACCGCCGACCACCTTTGACACTGGCGTCGCAAGCCCGGTCAGAATCGGTGAAACCCCAGAAACCATCTTGATTACCGGCGCATCAATGGTGACCAAAGTGCGCACTTGGGCGGTTCGTACAAAAATCTGATCTGTCTGCGGGTTATTCAGGAGTCCGGCCTTGGCCTTTGCGGGATTGCCAATCGCCGACAGTTGCGGCGGCTTGATGACTTTGGTCTGGATCGAGACATTGCCCACCAGTGGAATATTCACCTGCGTTGCGGCACTCACCGCGCTCTTGCTATTGGACAGTTGCGCCACAGTCTCAAGCAGTTGAAACAACTGCAGGCTGGTATTCAAGGCAGCGGCCGGTGTTCCAGTGGCGACCTTCAGCAGGTCTCCGACCTTCAACAGCTGTGTGTTGGGCGCGATTGCTTTCACTGAAATCACGTCGTTAATGATCGCCGTGGCCACCGAGCCATTTTTTTGCAGCACCTTTACCGCGGCTTCGATCAACTGGCTGGCGGACACAGCGGTGTTGAGCAATGCATCGTAGTCACCTGCCTTGACATTCAATTCAATCGCCAACTGATCCAAGTAGCTGAGCAGATTAACGTTCGTCGTCAAAAAGCCGTTCCAGGCCGCCGCCGTCAGGGACAGGTTGCCGCCCAAAAGATTGCCGATGACCATGTTCAATATAGGAGATTTACTGGCATCGACCGTTCCTAGGCTGCTGCGAATCGTCAGCTGCGCCACCGGTGGCGCATATGCAGCAACGGCGGTGGCACTCAAGATCATCTGGGTGGACATTGGCCCGCCGCTGAACATGCTCCAGATCCCGCCGGCAATGCTGGTCATCACGCTACGCGTGGCCACCACACGCACGGCATCGTTTTTGGTGGCGTCTGCGGTGAATACGCGGATATTGCTGGCATTGGTGGTCAATGTGCCGCAGGTCACGGCCAGGCCACGGCTGTTGTCGCCGGCGACCACGGTGAAGCCGTTGCGCGTGGCGTTTTCCTTGGCGTAGTCATTGGCGCTGGTGGTGGGCGTGCACAGGCCACCACGGCTGGCGGCCTCCACGGCCGAGGTGTCGGCGATGGATTGCAATTTGCGCTTTTCCAGGTGGAGGCGGCCGCTGTCTACCGCGAGCAGCATGAACACCAGGGCCACTGCGAGGGTGCCCGCAGCCATCAGGCCAATCGCACCACGCTGACGGGAACCAAGTCGGGGAGACATCAGGCACTCCTTAGCGCTTACTCTCCTTAGTTGGTATTGAGTGTAGACAAGGGCTGGCCAGTCTCCACAAATCAATGTGGGGGCTGGCTTGTGTGGGAGCCGGGCTTGCCCGCGATGCAGGCACCTCGGTTTTTCAGATGCCCCGAGGTGATGCTATCGCAGGCAAGCCAGCTCCCACAGGGTTCAGCGGTGGTTTTAGTGGGGTGGGTAGCTGGAGAGGATTCGGGTGATCGTGGTGCGGATGGCGTTGTTGCGGTCCTGCGGGCTGGGCGAGTTGGCCATCATTTGCTCGTCGCTGCCGCGCCAGACCAGTTTGCCGTCTTTGCCGTCGAGCAGGTCGATCTGGAGGGTGGCGACTTTGTAGGTGATGTTGCGGGTTTCATTGTACATCGGCGCGCCCCAATAGCCGTTCCATGGGCCGCCCCATGCGCCGCCATAGTTGGTGGTGACTTGTTGCTGGCGGTCTTCGACGATCAGGTAGGCCTGTACGTTCAAGTCGGCCTTGCTGCCCGGTGCCGCTGAGCGCAGGCCGCGTTGGTCGAGTTGTTCGCCCACCGCCTGACGGATGCGTTGTTCGGTGAGGTCGCTCTTGATGCGCGGGTCATCCGGGCGATATTGCAAGGCCGGGTCTTTCCAGGCCCAACTGCGGTAGGCGCCAAAATCACGGCTGGCGTCAAAATCGTGGTTGACTTGGCTGGTCTGGCAACCGCCCAGCAACATGACAACAGCGAGCATAGCGATACGACAAAACATGGGTTTTCTCCAAAAAGCGACCCGCGCTCAGGATGAGAATAGCTGTTAACTGGGAGGATACGCCGTCATTGCCTTTTGCACCGCCTGGCGCAAGGCATCTCCCCGTTCACTGAGGCTGCCCTGGCTGCCCGTTTCCGCGCTGGCACTCCACACCGGCTGCCCCGTGCGGGCATCGAATAGATTGACGCGCACCACCACGACCTGGACTTCATAGGTGCGTACGATCGGCACCGAGTTGTACATGCCATAGCCATTGCCATAGCGGTTGTAGCCGCCGTAACCGTAGCCATAATCATCCTGGACCTGCTTGAGGCGCTTTTCCTGGCGCACATCGGCTCTCACCAGCAGGTCTGCCGGGCGGTTGTCGTGCAAGGGACGCAGACCGCGCTGGTCAAGCGCGCCGCTGACCGCTTCGGCAATTTGCGCCGAATCCGCCCAGGCCGTGCCCGCCGGGAGCTGGCCATTGCGCCACGCCCAGTTGCGGTAGGCGCCGTAGTCGCGCACGGGCGCGGGATAGGCGCTGGCATCAAAGGTATTGGCTGCCTGCGGCGGCGCCGGTGGAATCGGCGCCGAAGCGGAGACATAAGGGTTGGGGCTCGAACACGCACCCAAGCCGAGAGATAACAGGATCAAACAGAGACGACGCATTTCGACCTCCGCAGACTGGGCCGTTTAAACCGGACGGCAGACCCAGTGCAAATAACGCCCAAGTCCGGCAAAGCTTGGGTGACGACGGTGAGCGAGTTCCATCTCCAAAAGGCCCTGCAAATCCGCGCGGGCCTGGAATTCCACCGGCATATAGTCGTGGAATACGCGAACGCCACTTTGGCTTTCGACCTGCCAAAGGCCTTCGAGTTGCGCCGCCAATTCACGCGGGTCGAGCGGCTGCTGCGGGGTGAGGCTCTGCTTTTCGCCGGCCATGTCGTTCTTGCGCATTTTGCGGAAGTGGCCTTTGAGCAGGTTGCGGTAAATCAGCGCATCGCGGTTGTAGAACGCCAACGACAACCAGCCGCCAGGCAGCGTGAGCTGATGCAGCACCGGCAGGATCGCATGAGGTTCGGCCAGCCATTCCAACACGGCGTGGCACAGCACCAGGTCGTAGGGTTCGGTGAGTTGGCCGAGCAGGTCTTGCCAGGGCGCATGAATAAAGGTCGCGGTCTGCCCGGCGTCGGCAAAACGTTGGCGGGCGCCGGCGAGCATCGGTTCGGCAGGTTCGGCCAGGGTGACCTGATGGCCTTGCTCCGCCAGCCACAGCGACATGTGGCCCAGGCCTGCGCCGATATCCAGAACGCGCAAGGGGCGTTTGGGCAGGGCTTCGGTGAGGTCGGCCTGGAGCACCGCCAGGCGAATCGCGCCTTTGGCACCGCCGTAGATTTTTTCGGCAAAGCGCGTGGCCAGTTGGTCGAAATGACGATCACTCATGGGCAAACCGCCGTTCGCTGTCGGCCAATTTGGCGCGCACCACCTCGTTCATGTCCAGGCCCAGTTCGCTGCACAGCAACAGCAGGTACAGCACAATATCGCCGACTTCCTGGCCGGCGTGGGCGAGTTTCTCAGCCGGGAGCTGGCGCGATTGGTCTTCGCTCAGCCATTGGAAGATTTCCACCAGTTCAGCCATTTCTACGCTGGCGGCCATGGCCAGGTTTTTTGGGCTGTGGAACTGTTTCCAATTATTTGTATCGCGAATGCGGTGCAGGCGTTCGGTGAGGTGTTCGAGGTTCATGCGGGGGCTCCTGAAGATGGGTAGCTTCGGGGGGATTGGCGGTTAAGGCAAGTGAATCTGTGGGGGGTTGAGGAGGCTCGACAGCTGCTACGCAGAGGGCCCGCTCTAGAGGTGTAGATGCCTGGGCTGCAATGAGGCTCTAGTCGATGACGCTGAATCCTAGGCGGGCGGTTTGGCCGGCTTCGTCGAGGACGCTGAGTTGGTAACGGCCCAGGTGTTCGAAGCTGGCGTTGATGAAGTCCTGGTTGGCGCTGTCGCCCAGTGGCGCGCCGTTGAGGAACCACCAGCGCCGACCACTGCCGCCGAGGGCGGAGATTTTCAGGCGCAAGGTTTGCTGGCTGGCGGCGGGCAGACGCAGCTGGTCGCCCTCGCGTACGCCAACGATCGACAGCGGTGAAGACGCGGCCAGCGCCGGTGGCGGGCAATCGGAGTCAGCGGGCGGGATGCGTGCTTCGCGGCGTTCGGCCCTTGGCAGCCAGGGTTCCAAGGGCGCAGGCCACAGGGCGATGTTTTTCGGCTCTGCCCCCGGGCAATGGGCGTCGACCCGCGAGCCTTTGGCATTGACCCATACGCTTTCCATCAGGCCCACGCTCAACGGTTGGTCCAGTGCCTGCAAGGTCGGCGGCGTGGTGTTGTCCAGCGTCCAGGCGAAGCGCTGGCGACGGCAATTGGGGTCGCTGCGGCTCATGGGCTGGCCTAGTGGCCAACAGATCGCTGCCACGCCGACATTGGCAGGCACAGGTTTGACCGGCGCGCTGATGCCGCGCTGGCTGTCGCGGTTGCTCAGTACGTCGTGCACCTGCAACATCAACGGCGCCGCCGAGGCCAGCCCGAACTGGCCCGGCACCGGTGTGCCGTCCGGGCGGCCGATCCACACGCCGATCAAGTAACGCGGCCCCACCCCAATCGCCCAGGCATCACGAAAGCCGTAGCTGGTGCCGGTCTTCCAGGCCAGCATCGGGCGCTGCACCAGTTCGGCCCGCGGGTCGCGGTCGGGACGCGCCTGGCCGCTGAGGATGCGCCGCACAATCCAGGCGGACCCTGGCGACAGTAATGGTCGCTCCCTAAGCGTATCATCCGGCTGTAATCGAATAGTTGCACTCCTGCCGTTCCGGGCGAAGGCGCTATAGCCGCTCACCAGATCTTCCAGACGGCTGCCTGCGCCGCCCAGGATCAAGGCCAGGTTCGGCTCGGCCAACGCCGGCAACGCCAAAGGCACGCCGCCAATACGCATCTCGGCGGCGAACCGCTTCGGCCCATAGGCTTCCAGCAACTGTACCGCTGGCAGGTTGAGCGAACTGGACAACGCCGTACTCGCCGGCACTGCGCCGGTAAAACCCAGGGAGAAGTTGCCCGGCCGGTAATCCCCGTAACGCCGCGGCACGTCCTGCAGCAGGGACTCAGAGTGAATCAGCCCGTCATCAAGGGCCATGCCGTAGAGAAAGGGTTTCAAGGTGGAGCCCGGCGAACGCAGTGCGCGGATCATGTCCACATGGCCAAAACGCTTGGCATCATTGATGTCCACCGAGCCGAGGTAGGCGCGTACCGCCATGGTTTCTTCCTCCACCACCAGGATCGCGGCGGAGGTGTGCTCCGGCAAGCGTGCACGCCAACCCAACAGCAGGTCTTCGAGGCGGCGTTGCAGGGTGGCATCCAGGGTGGTGCGGATCAGCGGCGGGCTGTCGGGGCGGTTCAGGCGGCGCGCGAGCAGGGGCGCCAAGCTCGGCTCCAGCCGCGGGGCGAGCAGCAGCGGTTCCTGCAGGGTTTCATCGACGGCGGCTTGCGGCCACACCTTGAACTCGGCAAGACGACGCAGCACTTTGTCGCGCGCTTCCTGGGCACGCTGCGGGTGACGGTCCGGGCGCAAACGGCTGGGTGCCTGGGGCAAAACCGCGAGCAAGGCGGCTTCGGCATGGGTCAATTGTGATGGAGACTTGCCCAGATACGCCCAACTGGCCGCCGCCACGCCCTGCAATGTTCCGCCAAACGGTGCGCGGTTCAGGTAGAGGTTGAGGATCTCCTCCTTGGACAGGTGCCATTCCAACTGCGCCGTGCGCCACAACTGGCGCAACTTGCCGTGGAAGGTACGCGAATGCGGATCCAACAACCGCGCCACCTGCATCGACAACGTACTGCCCCCCGACACCACACGCGCCCCGGTCAGGTTCTGCCACGTCGCCCGCACCAGCGCCAGTGGGTTTACGCCAGGATGCTGATAGAACCAACGGTCTTCATAGGTGAGCAACGCATCCAGGTAATACGGCGACACTTCGCTGGTTTGCACTGGATAGCGCCACACCCCATTCGCATCGGCAAACCGCCACAACGGCGTGCCATCCTCAGCCAACACCACCCGCGCCAAATCATCCTGAGGCAACGGCAACGGCCAAACCCGATCCGCTCCCCACAACAACACCACCACCAACACCACTGCCCCCAGAGCCCAGCGCAGTAAATGTGGGAGCGTACACCCGCAAATGACGCAACTTAATCGCAAATTCAACCGGGCAAACCTCTATGCTTGTAGGGAACTAGCCAGTCGCAATAACAACCAAAGACACGGATACGCCCACCTCTTCATCAGGACACACACATGCAGGTAGAAAGCTTTTTCGAATGGCTGGGCCAGGCGCTCGGTTCCATCATCCGCTTTATCGTCGACGGCCTCAGCGGCCTGTTCGGTGCCCTGACCAACGCCGGCGGCAACTTCGTCGAAGGCCTGTCCCGCACCTTGGGCATGGATACCTCGATCATCAGCATCATCACCCTGATCGTCGGCCTGCTATTCCTGTATTCAGCCGTACGCGCCTTCATGCGCGCCTCGGTCATCATGGGCATCATCTGGCTACTGCTCGGCCTATGGCTCCTGAGCTGGGTCGTCCACTAACCCACAGAGTATCCCCAAACTAATGTGGGAGCGAGCAAGCCCGCTCCCACATTTAGCCCCTATTTTATGTTGGAATATCAGCGCCCCTTGATCACCAAATCTGCCGGCGTCTCCCCCACCGCCTGCCAATTCGGCCGATACATCGACTCCACCTGCGGCGGTGGTACGCGATAAGTCCCCGGTGTCACCGCCCGCGCCAGATACAGCAGGTGCGTGGTGCCAGACCCCTCCAGATTAATCGCCGCCACATACCGATCATCCCTGAACTCCTGATGCTTGAGCGACGCGTTCTGCATCGACTCACGCCACTCCTTCACTTGGCTGCTGGCGTTCTCCAGGCTGGCGGCACTCTGCGCCAGGTTCTGGTTTTCAAGCTCCAGGCCAGCGGGCAGCAAATCCACCACCAAGGCATCCGGCACACGCTGCTTGGCACCGACCGCCAGATGCACCAGCACCAGGTCCCCACTGTTGAGGTTACGAAGATTCAACGGCTGGCCATTCATGCCCAGGTACTCACGGCGAATGCTCAGGTTGTCGCCGCCGGCAGCCGGTGGCAGCTGTGGATAACCCGAAATCGTCAGTTGCTGATACACCGGCGTTTCGCCCTGATTGCTCAAGGTTAAATCACTGGAAAGCAGCTTGCCTTCCAGCGCCAGCGTCGACTGCTGATCATTCAACGCCTGCACACCGCCACTGCCGGTGAGCGACACCTGCCAGTTCGAATCCGGCTTGGCGAAACCGAGGCGCCCCGCCAGGAACAGCGAATTACGCTCCTGGGTCGACAGATACGCACTGGCCGCCAGTTGATCCGACAGCGTAAACAAGCGCTCCTCACGCTTGCCCTTGGCCAAGTCATTTTCTTCCAGCAACGCCAGGATCATTGCCTGGTCGCGCAGCGGGCTGCCGTAATCGGCCAACCATTCACTGGCACTGCGCTGCGCCGCCAGCCCCGCCAGCAAGGCTTGGTCCGCGCGCGGCTGGTCGCCCATCTTCTGCAACGCGACAGCCAACTGCACCAGCGGCAAACCGGAGCGCGCGTCGCTGCGTCGTTCAAAAATGCTGCGCAACGCACCCAACGGCGCCTGCTGACTGCGCGCCAACACCATGCCGGCGTAGGCCTGCACGGCAAAGCGCGTGTGATCAGCGTTATCGCTGTAGTCGACATCGATCAAGTTGCGCTCCTGTACATAACGCAGCAGGCGTTCGCTGGCCTTTTTCATGGCTTCAGGCGGTACCGCGAAACCCTGATCTCGGGCGCGCAACAGGAAATCGGTGACATAGGCGGTCAGCCAGTACTCCTCTTCACCGTCGGCGCCCCACAAACCAAAACTGCCGTTGTAGCGCTGCATGCCCAGCAAACGCTCTATGCCCAGCTCGATCTTGCGCTTGCGCTCGCTGTCCGACTCGCCCTTTATCGACAGGCGCTTGAGCAACGCATCGTCCGCATACAGCGATGGGTACAGGCCGCTTGCCGTCTGTTCCAGGCAACCGTAAGGGTAAGCTTTGAGTGCACTTATCTGCGCACCGAGGTTCAACGGCGGCCGGCTCGACAGGCTCAGCAGCGCCTGACGCCCCGAGGTATCGAATTGATCCAGGGTACCCGGTGGCAAGGTCCACGGCTGATCCTTGAGTACCGCGCGATAATGCTTAAGCAGTGCCGGATAGGCCGGCCGCACGCCCAAGGTCCATTCACGCGTGAACGGCGGCAGGTGCTCACCTGGCAAGTCCAGCCCATTGACGGTCACCTTGACCTTGCCCTGCCCCAACCCGCCCCAGGCTTTTACAGGGATGCGCAGCGTGGTGCGTTGGCCTTGTGTCAGCTCGACGGTTTGCGCGCCACTGTTGACCAGTTCCAACTGCCCCTCGGCAGTCAGTTGCACATCAAGCTTCTGCGCCTTGCCCGACAGGTTGGACAGGTCCAGCGCTAACGTTGTCTGGTCACCACCGGCCAGGAAGCGTGGCGCCGACAGTTCGGCAATCAGCGGCGCGGCAATCACTGTCTTGGCTTCGGCCATGCCATAGCGGTCATCGCCCCAGGCCTGGGCCATCAGGCGCAGTTCGCCGTTGAAGTCGGGAATGTTGACGCTGACTTCGCCCTCGCCCTGCTCATTCAACGTCACCGGCGCGCTTTGCAGGGCGACGATGGTCACACTGGTGTCCGGACGCTTGCCGCCCTTGGCCAGCGCCGCGTCACCACCAAACGCCAGGCTGGCCAGGCGACCCTGGCCGGCCTCGATCAACTGGCCGTAGATATCGAACTGGTCCACGCCATACGCCTTGCGGCCGAACAGGCTGGAGTACGGGTCCGGTGTCGGGTATTCGGTGATATTGAGGATGCCCACGTCCACCGCTGCCACCAGTACGTGCACCTGTTTCGGCACGCTGCCATCGGCATTTTTTGCCGATATCTTCACCGTCAGCGGTTGTTTGGGGCGCATTTTTTCCGGCGCAGTGAGGGTCACGCCCAGTTTGCGCTGGGTGCGATCCAGCGGCAGGTGCAGCAGGCCCACTGCGCGTTTGGGGGTGATATTGGCTTTACGCTCGCCTGGGCGAATCACCAGGGCACTCACGTACAAGTCATGCCGCGACCATTTCGGGTCGAGCTTCACAGCGAAGCTTTTGCCCTCGGCCGGCACGTCGATTTCCTGCCACCACAGCGGCCCTTCGGCGGACTCCACCAGCAGGTAGCCTTTACCGGCTGCCGGTGGCGTCACGGTGACATTGGCGGTGTCACCATCGCCATACGCTGGTTTGTCCAGCGCCAGCTTGACCTGATCGGGGCGCACGGCGCCGCCTTCGGTGTTGTCCTGGGCCTGGTAACCGGCCCAGAAGCGCAGGCTGCTGACCAACCCGGTCTGCGGGTCTTCGACCTCGACGCGGTACGGGCCCCACTCCACCTGGAAGCTGACCTTGGCGGTGTCGCCAGCCTTGATAGTCAGGGTCTGCTCGTCGAGGTTGAGGAATTTCTCGTTGAAGTGATAGCTCCAGCCATCGTTCTCTGAGTAATTCCAGTAATAGTCACGGCGCTCGCGAACCAGGCGCACCTTGAGGTTTTGCGCGGCGAGTTTCTGCCCATACTGGTTGGCCAGCAGTACTTCAAATTCCGCCGGGCCATCGCCATTGGTTTCGGTGCCGTCAAACAACCCGCGCAGGCCCGGAAGCTGCTCGGCGGGCCAGATCGGCTGCACCAGACGCCGCGTGATCGGGCGCCCGCCGGACTCTTGCAGGCTGGCTTGCACGATTAATTGCAACGGCGACTTCGCGTCGGCCCACTTGCTTTCCAGGGTCAGCGCTTCCTGGCCCTTGGCGTCGAGCACGCTTTCATCCAGTTCGAAATCCTGGCTCAACTCTTCTTCGGTAACAGAGCCGAACTGGTAGCCCGGCAACGACTTGACCGCTTCGCGCAACGGGCGCACATAAACCTGACCACTGACGCGGTTGCCCGATGCTGGCGCACCGTACAGGTAACGGCCGTTAACCTGAATGACCGGGTTGTCCGCGGGGCTCAGCGCGGTGTCGCTGCCCTTGAGTTCCAGCGCAAGGCGCTCGGGCAGGAAGTCTTCAACGAGAAATTCATACAACTGCGGTTTGCCATCGCCCAGGTCGAACACCAACTGCCAGCGCCCAGTCGGCGCTTCGCCGGCCAGTTGCAGCGGATATTGATAAAGACCGGAGGCATCCGCATCCCAGACAAATTTGCGGCTCACCTGCTCATCCGGGCGACGCACTTCCACGCTCACCGGCTGCGGTTTGACGGCATGGCCATCCTTGTCCCGCAACAATGCATTGAGCAGCACCGTTTCACCGGGGCGATACAGATCACGCGGGCCGAACACAAAGAACTGCAAGGGGTGGGAAGGCTGGCCGCCAATGTCGAACTCGGCCAGGTCCAGTGCAGCGCTGTCGAGGCGCAACAGACTGGTCTGCTCACCCTGCTTGGCCAGGAGCACCTGAGCCTTTTTCGGCAGCGGCAACTCAGCGTGGCCGCCCTTCTCGGTCTTGCCCTGGCCCAACACACGGCCTTCGGCGTCGAGCACTTCGAGGTCAACCCCGTCCAGTGCCTTGCCGCCTTCCAGCGCCTGGGTAAACACATCTAATCGGTTGGCGTAGCGGTGCACCGACAGGCCGATGTCACTCAAGGTGAACAGCGTGGCCGGTTGCGAATAGTTGTAGGTGCCCGACGCACGCATCACCGCCAGGTACACGCCCGGCTGCTGCAATTGCTTGAGGCCGGCGATCGGCAGTAAAAGGGTTTCGCGGGTGTTGCGCGCTGGGTTCAAGTCGAAACGGCCACCGTAGACCAGGTCGGCCAGCGGCAGCAGTTCGCGGGATTCGTAACTTTGCAGGCTGGTATTACGCCCCCACTGCGCCAGGAATGACGGCAAGGATTCGGGCTTGATGCGGAAGAACTCGACGTCGATCTTGTCGACGTTCAGCGCGATCACTGGCAGGCCTTCGGCCAGGCGCGTCGGCAACAAGGTGCCACGGCTGGCGAAGCCGACAGTGGCTTGCAGGTCGCGGGTTTCCAGACGGGCGATGTACTCGGCGGCGAGCGTGTTGTCGTTGACCGCCTTCACCCCGGCATCCACCGTAAGCACCAGTTTGCGCTGTGGCTCCAGGTGGCGAAGGCGCAGTTCCATGAGGTTTTCGGAGATTTCCCAGGCGCCATCGACCTTGCCGGACTTGCTGTCCACCAAGTGCAATTTGTCGGCGAATTTCTGATCGCGGTCCAGCGGAATGGAAAAGCTCACCGACAAGGTACTGGCCCCATCGAGCTGCACTTCAGACACGTCCACCACGCTCAACTCACGCCCGGCGTAGCGTTGCTTCAGCGCCGCCACATCCACCGCCGCTTTAGCCGGCGTGGTTGCAACCGTTGCCACCGCAGGAGCGCTCGGAGCAGTCGGTTTATCGGAAGAATCGCAGGCGCTGAGCAGTGCCAGCGCGCAGGCCAGGAACAATCCTTTGTTAAGCATGAGACACTCGTAGTGAGAGGGACCGAAGGGCTAACTATATATCAGCCAGAGTGGGGCCGATGAGATGCTGCTCACATTGACCGACGGAGGGTGGTTTGGTTCTGAGCTGCCCCCCAGCCCCAGCCAAATCCCACAAGCACTGAAGATCAAAATGTGGGACCTGGCTTGGCTGCTCCCACATTGGTTCTGCGGCGTGTCTGACGGCCAGTTACACTGCTGCTCTCCCAAGGAGCCCCCATGACCAACCTGCTCACCGACTGGCGCCACCGCCCCACCCACCGCCGCGTCTGGGCCCTGGCCGCGCCTATGATTCTTTCGAACATCTCGGTGCCGCTCGTAGCGCTGGTCGACAGCATGGTCATCGGCCACCTGCCCCACGCCCACCAACTGGGTGCCGTGGCCGTCGGTGCCAGCCTGTATACCTTCCTCGCCTGGGCCATGGGTTTCCTGCGCATGGGCTCCACCGGTTTCGCCGCCCAAGCTGCCGGGCGCAATGATGGGGCGGCGCTGCGGCAAATCCTGCTGCAAGGTTTGCTGTTGGCACTGGGCCTGGCGATGCTGCTCGGCACCGTGGGCATCCCGCTGAGCCATCTGGCGTTGCAGTGGATGCAGCCCTCCCCCGAGCTCAATCAACTGACGCAGGATTTCTTCCACACCCGTCTGTTCGGCCTGCCCGCCGCGCTGGCCAGCTACGCGCTGGTCGGTTGGTTCCTCGGCACACAAAACGCCCGCGCGCCGCTGGCGATTCTGTTGACCACCAACCTGGTCAACATCGCCCTGAACCTGTGGTTCGTACTGGGCCTGGATTGGGGTGTGGTCGGCTCCGCGCGCGCCTCGGTTGTTGCTGAATGGACCGGCGCCCTGCTGGGCCTCGCACTGACGCAAAAAGCCCTGCGCGCCTACCCCGGTCACATCGCCTGGGCGGCACTGAAGTTGTGGGAAAGCTGGCGTCCACTGCTGGCGGTCAACCGCGACATCTTCATCCGCAGCCTCGCGCTGCAATCGGTGTTTTTCATGATCACCGTGCAAGGCGCCCGCCTGGGCGACGCTACCGTGGCCGCCAACGCGCTACTGCTCAACGGCCTGTTGCTGACCGCCCACGCCCTGGATGGATTGGCTCACGCCGTCGAAGCCCTGTGCGGTCACGCTATCGGCGCCCATGACCGCCCAGCGCTGCGCCGTTCGCTGGTGGTGGCCGGCGGCTGGTCGCTGATCGCCAGCGTCGGTTTCGCGCTGCTGTTCACCGTCGCTGGCCACGTGTTTATCGCCATGCAGACCGATATTCCCAGCGTGCGCGAAACCGCCGACAGCTACCTGCCTTACCTCGCGGTATTGCCGTTGATTGCGGTGTGGAGTTACTTGCTGGATGGTTTGTTTATCGGCGCGACACGCGCGCGGGAGATGCGCAATGGGATGCTGCTGACGGTGGTTGTGGTGCTGCCCATTGCCTGGGCGTTGCAAGGGCTGGGTAACCACGGGCTGTGGATAACCTTCCTGGTGTTTATGGCGGTGCGCAGTTTGACGCTGTGGGCGATTGCCTGGCGTTTAAATCGGCAGGGGCTTTGGCTGGGCAGCAACTGAAGGAATTAGATGCAAATGTGGGAGCGAGCAAGCCCGCTCCCACATGGGATTTATGTCAATCCAGCTTAAGAGGACAGGTACGAAGAGCGGGTCAGGCCCAGGCGCAGCGCATCCAGGAACTGGGTACGCTCAGATGCAGAGATCTTCGCACTCGCACACTTGTCGCGGTAATGCGTCATCAACTCTTCCGGCGACAAGTGCACATACCGCAGCATGTCTTCAATAGTGTCGTGGGTCTCGATACCCGCGCTGTACACCGACCCATCTTCACGCTGGTAGATGTTCACCGAATCGGTGTCACCAAACAGATTGTGCATGTCACCAAGGATTTCCTGGTAGGCACCCACCAGGAAGATCCCCAGCAAGTAGTCCTCACCTTCTTTCAAGGCGTGAACCGGCAGGCTGGTCTCGATGCTCTGCTCGTCGACGTACTGCTTGATCTTGCCGTCGGAGTCACAGGTAAGGTCTTGCAGTACGGCACGGCGCAACGGCTCTTCGTCGAGGCGGTGCAGCGGCAGGATCGGCAATACCTGGCCGATGGCCCAGGTGTCCGGCAGGCTCTGGAATACCGAGAAGTTGCAGATGTACTTGTCGGCCAGCTTGTCGTTGAGTTCGTCCAGCACTTGGCGGTGCGAGCGCTGGCGGGCTTTCAACGAGTTATGCAGGCGACGGCACACGGCGAAGTAGCACTGCTCGGCCAGGGCTTTTTCGGCCAGGGTCAGTTTGCCGTCGGCGTACTGGGTGGCCACGTCGCTCATGTAGTGAGTGGCGCGCCAGTAGGTCTCGGTGACCATCTCGATGTCGGTCGGGCCGAGCAGGTCCACCAGCCATTGCACGGTTTCCGGCAGGCTTTCCTTGTTTTCGATGGTCGGGATTTCGTCGTTGTGTTTCTCGACGTCGGTGACCTGCACCACCAGCATGGCGTGGTGGGCGGTCAGCGAGCGGCCGCTTTCAGAGAAGATGTTCGGGTGCGGCAGGCTCTGCGCGTCGCAGAACTCCTTGAGCATGCCCACGACCACGCCGGCGTAGTCGTCCATGTCGTAGTTGATCGAGCTGGCGTTACGCGAGTGCGTACCGTCGTAGTCCACGCCCAAACCGCCGCCGACGTCGATGTGGTCCACCGGCAAGCCGAGGTTGCGCAGTTCGCCGTAGTAACGAATGGCTTCCTTGAACCCGTGCTGGTAGTCGGCCAGGTTGGCGATCTGCGAGCCCATGTGGAAGTGCAGCAGGCGAATGCCCTGGTCCAGACCCGCCGCGCGGAAGCGCTCGACCACAGACAGCAGTTGCGCCGCCGACAGACCGAACTTGGACTTCTCGCCACCGGTGTCTGCCCACTTGCTCGACGCCAGGGACGACAAGCGCACGCGCAGGCCGACCTGTGGCTTGACCTTGAGGCTGGCGGCCTCTTCGATCACCAGCTCAACTTCGGACTCTTTCTCGATCACGATGAACACGTTGTGGCCGAGCTTTTGGCCCATCAGCGCGAGGCGGATGAACTCACGGTCTTTGTAACCGTTGCAGACGATGGTGCCGCCCTTCGGCGCCAGGGCCAGTACGGCCAGCAGCTCAGGCTTGGAGCCGGCTTCCAGGCCGATGGACACGTTCTGGGTGGCGATGATGTTCTCGATCACCGCTTCCTGCTGGTTCACCTTGATCGGGTACAGCGCGGTGTACTTGCTCTGGTATTCCAGGCGCTCGATGTTCGAATCGAAGGCGCCGGTCAGCTGGCGTACACGGTCTTGCAGAATGTCGGGAAAACGCACCAGCAACGGCAGCGACAGGCCGCTTTTACGCAACGCGTCGACTTGCTCGTAGAGGTCGACGGGCGTGCTGTTCGGGCCGTTCGGACGGACTTCAACGCGACCGGCTTCATTGATCGCGAAATACCCGGCCCCCCAATGGCGGATCCCGTAAACACTGCGGCTGTCCGCAACTGTCCATTGGCTGCCATCGTCTTTGCGTGTGCGTCGTACGGACATCGAAGTCCCCTATAAATGAAGGCGAAGGCGCCACCTCTCGCGGAGGCTGGCGCAGTCTAAAGAATGAAAATGACGATTTGCCTGCGAGGGAGGTAGACCTCATTCGCAGGACAGAGTTTAGACACAGGTCGGGAAGAGGCTTTCAGCCGCCGGACTTCTTGGCCTTGTAACCGAGCTTGATCAGCTCGGCCAACAGCAATTCAACGTGATCGCCCTGGATCTCGATGACGCCCTCTTTCAACGCGCCGCCGGTGCCACAGCGCTTTTTCAGCGTGGTGGCGAGCGCCTTCAGCGCGTCTTCTGCCAGCGGCACGCCGGTGATGGTGGTCACCGTCTTGCCGCCACGGCCCTTGCTCTCGCGTCGCACGCGGGCAATACCGTCGCCTTCGGGGATCAGGGTCTGTTTGCAGGTACACGCGTCCACGGGCTGGCGACAGTCCGGGCAGTGTCGACCTGCGTCGGTGGAAAATACCAGGCCGCCCAGGGCGGCGAAGGATGCGGCTTTTTTGGCCACCGGCAATCCTCTTGGGGGCTGAAAAGTGGCGCAGTGTAACGGCAAAAAGTCCACTTGCTAAGGGCCAAATGGCGCCATTTCATGCAACTTTAGCGACGTGACACCAGATAGCGCCGCAAGCCTTCTTGAGCGTCCGGGCAGTAAGGCTTTTGTTCAGCCTCCTGCAGGACTGTTTCAATAGGTAAAAAGCGCGCTTCCATGACCTCTTCAGGCTGCAGGCGCAGCGGCCCGTCCCAGACAGCGGAGTAGGATTTGCACCAGAGTTTGCTGTCACCGTCTTCGAAGTAGAAATGATCGTGCTCAGTCAACGCCACGCCGCTGACGCCCAACTCTTCCTCTAACTCGCGGGCCGCCGATAAGGCGTACGACTCGCCCGCCGCCACCATCCCACCCGCTGCCGTGTCCCAGAAACCGGGATACATGGCTTTGCTTAGGGTTCGCCGATGCACACACAGCTCACCCTGGGAGTTAAACAGAAAGATAAAGGTGCACCGGCCGATTAGGCCGCGTTGGCGCAAATCGGACCTGACAAGGGTGCCGAGCAGGTTGTCCTGCTCGTCGACCCAGCAGATCAGTTCAGCATCGGACGCCGCACGGTGCGCGGCCTCTTTTTGAATAGCGTCCATCATCAACCCTGGTTGAGGAGCTGACGCAAGTCGATCACTGCAGCGTTTGCCCGGGAAATGTAGTTGGCCATGACGAGCGAGTGGTTCGCCAGTACCCCGAAGCCACTGCCATTAAGGATCATAGGACTCCAAACCGGTTCCTGCGAAGCTTCCAGCTCACGGATGATCTGGCGCACGCTGACGGTGGCGTTTTTCTTGGCCAGCACGTCGGCGAAGTCGACTTCGATGGCACGCAGCAGGTGGGACAGGGCCCAAGCTTGACCGCGAGCCTCGTAGAACACGTTATCGATCTGCATCCATGGGGTTTCCACCACTTCTTCATCGACCTGCGGTACTTGACCCGGCGCCAGGGCCTCGGTTTTCAGAGCGGTGTTCAATTTCACCCGACCCACACTGGCCGACAGGCGTTGCGACAGCGAACCCAAGCGGGTCGCGACGTCGCCCAGCCAGTTGTTCAGGTTGTCGGCACGGGCATAGAACAGCGCACCGCGCTGATTCGGGTCAGACAGACGTGTTTCATAACGGCTCAGAGAGTTGATGCCTTCTTGGTACTCCGACTCACTGGACGGCAGCACCCAGCTCTTATTGCCGAAGTTGAAACGCGGCTCGGCCTTGGCCAAATCGGCGTCTTCGGCCGACTGCGACTGGGAACGGGCGAAGTCCTTACGCAGAGCGCGCGTCAGGTCGCGCACCTGCACCAGCACGCCATATTCCCAACTCGGCATGTTGTCCATCCAAAGGCCAGGCGGGAAGCGGTCATTGGAAATGTAGCCACCCGGCTTGTTCAGCAAGGTGCCGGCTACGGTCTTGAGGGTTTCGACGGTCGTAAACCCTAACACCATCTGCTTGCCGTCTTTTTCGGCCGCAATCTGCGCATTTTGCTGGACCGGAAACAGCGCCGGCTCTTCGCTCCAGTACCAGCCAAGCGCGCCGGTGACCAACAGGTACAGGCAGAGGACGCTCAGCAACGCCCGGCTCAGCAGCAGCGTACGGAAGTAGCTGCGGTTGGCCGACTTGGGCTCAGGCGCAGGGCCTTTGGCGCTGCCTGCACGGTTTTTCCAGTCCAGCATGGCGATATCCTTTCAATCACTTGAGTTCATGCACTTGAATTGATGGCGTGCGTTCAAACACTCCGACCACAACCCTACCCCATCGTGCCCGCCCATGCGGGGCTTTTCGCCAAACTGGCGAACAGGGAGAGTTCGACTATAAAGGATGCACGCTTTTTCCGCTGCGCGACCACTGGGTCAGCAAATGACTATCAGGGAAGAGCAGTTTATTGACGCAAGACACTCATTCCATCGGAAAGATAGTGCTAGCATAGAGCCATTATTGGACCTCAGCGTGCCCCCTAACTAGTAGTCAGGATATGACCGAGCCAGAAGACCCCAGCCGTGAGCGTCTCAAGCAGCATTTTGCCCAGCGGGTAATTCATCAGGCACGTCAAATTCTTGAGATCTGGCAGCGCCTGCAACGCAGCGAATGGTCCAGCGCCGACCTCTGCGAACTCAGCGAAGCCAATTTGCGCCTGCTGCGCTTTGCCGAGCGCTTCGAACAACCCGAGCACGGCCAATTGGCGCGGCATATCGGCGAATCACTCAAAGCGGTGGACGACAACCGTGGCCGCCTGAGCAGCCAACTGATCACCGAACTCAACCGCTTGATGCAGCGCCTGTCGCGCACTGGACTGCGCCAGGGCGACCAGTTCGAACACACCTTCCTGCCGCCGATGCGCAAGCCAATCTACGTGATGCTGGCCGATCACGATCGCGCCGAGCGCCTGGCCAAGCAACTGGAATTCTTTGGCATGAGCGCCCAATCCCTCGACAGCGTGGCGGCATTTCGCGCGTCGATGGCCGAGCGCTTGCCTTCGGCGATTGTGATGGATGTGGATTTCTGCGGCGCAGGGCTGGGGCTCAAGCTTGCCGCCGAAGCCCAGGAAGGCCTGGAGCACAAGCTGCCGCTGCTGTTTTTCAGCCTGCACGAAACCGATACGCCGACTCGCCTGGCCGCCGTGCGCGCCGGGGGCCAGGAATTTCTTACCGGCACCCTGGAAGCCTCCAGCCTGCTGGAAAAAATCGAAGTACTGACCTGCGTCGCCCAGTACGAGCCGTATAAAGTGCTGATCATCGATGACTCGCGGGCGCAGGCACTGCACACCGAGCGGCTGCTCAACAGTGCAGGCATCGTCACCCGCACGCTGATCGAACCGATCCAGGCCATGGCCGAGCTGGCGGATTTCCAACCGGACCTGATCATCCTCGACATGTACATGCCCGCCTGTACCGGTACCGAACTGGCCAAGGTCATCCGGCACAACGACCGCTACGTCAGCGTGCCGATCATTTACCTTTCGGCCGAGGACGACCTGGACAAGCAACTGGACGCCATGAGTGAAGGCGGCGACGACTTCCTCACCAAGCCGATCAAGCCGCGCCACCTGATCACCACCGTGCGCAACCGCGCGGCACGTGCGCGCAACCTCAAGGCACGGATGGTGCGCGACAGCCTGACCGGCCTGTACAACCACACCCATATCCTGCAATTGCTCGAAGACTGCAGCTTCCGCGCGCGCCGCGAAAACAAGCCGCTGAGCTTTGCCATGCTCGATATCGACCACTTCAAGCGGGTCAATGACAGCCACGGCCACCCCATGGGCGACCGAGTGATCAAGAGCCTGGCGCTGTTTCTCAAGCAGCGACTGCGCAAGACCGACTACATCGGGCGCTACGGCGGCGAAGAATTCGCCATCGTGATGCCAGACACCGACCTGGAATCGGCCTGCAAGGTGCTGGATGAAATCCGTGAGCGCTTTGCGGAAATCCACTACCCGGCCCAGCCCGAGGATTTGTGGTGCACCTTCAGTGCAGGGCTGGTGGAACTGGGCGACGGTTCCGACAGCCTGATGATGGCCGCCCAGGCCGATGAAGCGCTGTACCGTGCCAAGAATGCCGGGCGTAACCGCGTGCAAGGGACGCACACGCCAAGGCAAAGTGCCATCTTTTCACCTGAATTCACCAATTCAGTCATAACGCTGTAATAGAAACGCAATAACTTCAGGCACTTATCTTTTGCTGTCGGTTGAAACCACGCATGCGCCTGAAGCTGCTGACCAATCTCAATACCCTTCTTCTGGTGGCCGTGTGCCTGGCGCTCGGGGCGACGCTGTGGTGGTCGCAGCGCGCTTTGGAACGGCCGTATTTATTGATGGAGCGCTACCTGGGCCTGTCGCAGGCATTTCAGAACCAGGCCGCGCGCAATATTGACGATTACATGGCCAGCGGCGACGCCCTGCGCCTGAGCAGCGCCAGCCAGAGCCTGGAAAGCCTGTTGCTGGATCTGGATCAACTGCCCGTCGACCTGGCGCAAAACGTGCGCCCCAGCCTGGTGGACCTGGATGCCTTCAGCAAGACCGACCTGCTCGCCGCCGGCAAATTAGCGGGTGACCCACAGGCCCTGCTGCTGCAAGCCGAGCGCGAACTCGGCGCGAACCTGGAGCAACTGAGCCAGTACGCCATCGGCGTCAACTCTGCAGAGGCCGCACGTTACCTGCCGCCACTGCTGGCGGCGTCCCAGCATCTGGCCAAACTGTCGCTGGCCCGCGACAAACTGGTGAGCAGCGGGCGCGCGGAACTGGCTGATGATGTGGAGCGCGAAGTCGGCAATATCCGCAGCCAGGCGGATGTGCTGGAACAACTGCCGCTGTTGGGCGTGAAGGCCAGCGCCGAATCCAGCGCGGATGATTTTTCCGCGCTGATGGGCCTGGAAAACACTGAAAAAACTGAAGCACAGGACACCGGCGTCGACCTCAAGCGCGAACTCAATAGCCTGCTGAAACGCTACCCTGCTGAACTCAAGCGCACTCGCGAACAGATCCAGCAACGCGCCGAACTGGCCGCCGCTACCCACCTGAAAATCAACGCCGTGCAGCAAGCCATCGCCGGTCTGGAGCCCGTGGTGCGCGCGCAGCACGGCAAGATCCAGGGCGAAGTGCGCCTGCTGCAAGGCGTGATGATCGGCCTGATCCTGCTGATCGCGCTGTTGATCGACACCTTGCAACGCCGCCTGGCGCGGGTGCTGACCAACTTGGCACCGGCCTTATCGACCTGGGCCGAAGGCGACTTCAGCCAGCCGATTGCCTTGGGCAAGACCAACCGCGAGCTGCACGATATCGAAGCCTCCTTGAACCGTCTGCGCGCCTACCTGGTGGACCTGGTGGGCACTATTCGCGGCAACGCCGAGGAAGTTGCCGGCAGCAGCCGCGCCCTTGCCGAACTGAGCAGCGGCCTGCATGACGGCGCCGAACGCCAAGCCGGCGATACCGCGCAGATCCGCGACTCGCTGGGGGAACTGGAAGCGACCATCCAGCAAGTCGCCGGCGATGCCAGCCAGGCCGCGGACGCCAGTCGCAGTGCCGGCCAAGCGGTAGAGCAAGGCCAACGCGTGATCGGCCTGAGCCTGACCGGGCTGCACGCCCTGGTGGGTGAAGTGCAGCAAAACGCGCAGATGATCGAAAAACTCGCCGAAGAATCCGCCACCATCGGCGGCGTGCTCACGGTGATTCGCGCGATTGCCGACCAGACCAATCTGCTGGCCCTCAACGCCGCCATCGAGGCCGCCCGTGCCGGTGAAGCCGGACGTGGTTTTGCCGTAGTCGCCGACGAAGTCCGCTCCCTAGCTCAACGCACCGCTGGCGCCACGGCGCAGATCCAGACCCTGATTGCCGGCCTGCAAAGCGCCGCCCATCAATCCGTGCAAGGCATGCGCGCCCAGGTCGAACACGCCGAAGCCACCGCCCAGCAGGCCCAGGCGGTGGACGGAGCACTGGATGAGATCGTCGGCGCGATCCAGACCATTTCCGACACCGCCGTGCGCATCGCCGATGTGACGGCGCAGCAGAGTGGGGCCGTGAGTGAGATTCGCGATAACAGCGAGCGGATTCATCAGATGGGTGAGGATAACTTGCTGCGCATTGGTCAGGGACGCCGCCAGGGCGAGCACTTGTTGGTCCTCGGTGGGCAGCTCAATACTGCGGTGCAAGCCTTCCGCGTCTAATCCGATCTCCCGCCTCACGACGATCCAAAATCATATGGAGATCAGAAATGTGTGCGGGCTTGCTCCCTCCCACATTTGATCTTCAGTGCACTCAGAACCGTATTATCAATGACCAGAACCCACTACTTGGTCACATACTTTTCGCTATCCTCGCTAATCGTGCTGCCTACTGCATAGAACTGGACAGTCACAAAGGCTTTGCGGCATAGTCGCCGGGTTCTGCCGTACTCACATCAATAACAAGGAACAGCCGATGGCGACCTTACTGGTTCTTCACGGACCCAACCTGAACCTGCTCGGCACCCGTGAACCGGGCGTCTACGGGGCAGTTACCCTGGATCAGATCAACCTCGATCTTGAGCGCAGGGCGCGTGAAGCCGGCCACCATCTGCTCTACCTGCAAAGCAATGCCGAGTACGAATTGATTGATCGCATCCATGCCGCGCGCGGCGAAGGCGTGGACTTTATCCTGATCAATCCCGCCGCTTTTACGCACACAAGCGTTGCATTACGTGACGCGCTGCTGGCGGTGAGCATCCCATTCATCGAAGTGCATTTGTCGAACGTGCACAAACGTGAACCTTTCCGCCATCACTCTTACTTCTCCGACGTAGCGGTAGGAGTGATCTGCGGCCTTGGCGCCAGCGGTTACCGACTGGCCCTGGAGGCCGCCCTGGAACAGCTTGAACAACCGGCCAAGCGCCCCTGACCGACCCTTGGGAGTTGATGATTCATGGATATCCGTAAAGTTAAGAAACTGATCGAGCTGCTGGAAGAATCCGGTATCGACGAGCTGGAAATCAAGGAAGGCGAAGAGTCCGTACGGATCAGCCGTCACAGCAAGACGCCAGCCCAACAGTTCTACGCGCCACAGATGCAAGCGCCGGCTCCGGCCGCTGCTGCTCCGGCCGCCGCACCTGCTGCCGCCGCACCTGCAGCACCCGCAGCGCCTGCGCTGAACGGTTTCGTGGTCAAGTCGCCAATGGTCGGTACTTTCTACCGCACCCCGGCACCCACTTCGCCAGCCTTCGTTGAAGTCGGCAAGACGGTGAAAGTGGGCGACACCATCTGCATCGTTGAAGCGATGAAGATGATGAACCACATCACCGCTGAGAAAGCCGGCGTCATCGAATCCATCCTGGTAGAAAACGGTCAGCCGGTTGAGTACGACCAGCCGCTGTTCACCATCGTTTGAACCGCGGAGCGCCTTCGATGTTGAAACCTGCGAAGAAACTGCAAAAAGTCCTGATCGCTAACCGCGGCGAGATCGCGCTGCGTATCCTGCGCGCCTGTAAGGAAGAGGGCATCAAGACCGTCGCTGTTTACTCGACGGCCGATACCGAATTGATGCACGTGAAACTGGCGGACGAAAGCATCTGCATCGGCCCGCCACTGGCCACGAACTCGTACCTGAAAGTCTCGAACATCATCGCGGCCGCTGAAGTGACCGGCGCTGATGGCATCCACCCGGGTTACGGCTTCCTCGCGGAAAACGCCGATTTCGCCGAACAAGTGGAAAAATCCGGCTTCGCCTTCATCGGCCCGAAAGCCGACACCATTCGCCTGATGGGTGACAAGGTCTCAGCCAAGGACGCCATGATCGCGGCCGGCGTGCCCACCGTTCCTGGCTCCGACGGCCCGCTGCCTGAAGACGAGGAAACCGCTCTGCGCATTGGTCGCGAAGTCGGTTACCCGGTAATCATCAAGGCCGCCGGTGGCGGTGGTGGTCGCGGCATGCGCGTGGTGCACAAGGAAGAAGACCTGATCGAGGCCGCCAAGCAGACGCGCTCCGAAGCGGGCGCCTGGTTCGGCAACCCAATGGTCTACCTGGAAAAGTACCTGACCAACCCACGTCACGTGGAAGTGCAGGTACTGTCCGACGGCCAGGGCCACGCCATCCACCTGGGCGACCGCGATTGCTCCCTGCAACGTCGTCACCAGAAGGTGCTGGAAGAAGCGCCGGCACCGGGTCTGGACGAGAAAGCGCGCGCGGAAGTGCTGGCTCGCTGCGTCAAGGCGTGCATCGACATCAACTACCGTGGCGCCGGTACCTTCGAGTTCCTCTACGAGAACGGTCGTTTCTACTTCATCGAGATGAACACTCGTGTGCAGGTAGAGCACCCGGTTTCGGAGATGGTCACCGGTATCGACATCGTCAAAGAGATGCTCAGCATCGCCGCTGGCAACGTGCTGTCTTTCACACAGGACGACGTGAAGATCCACGGCCACTCCCTGGAGTGCCGGATCAACGCCGAAGACCCGAAAACCTTTATGCCAAGTCCAGGCCTGGTCAAGCATTTCCATGCGCCAGGCGGCAACGGCGTTCGCGTCGATTCGCACCTGTACAGCGGCTACAAGGTTCCGTCCAACTACGACTCGCTGATCGGCAAGCTGATCACCTGGGGCGCTACCCGCGACGAGGCTATGGCCCGTATGCGTAACGCCCTGGACGAAATCGTGGTCGACGGCATCAAGACCAACATCCCGCTGCACCGGGACCTGGTTCGCGATGAAGGCTTCTGCGAGGGTGGTGTGAACATTCACTACCTGGAACACAAGCTGGCCAACCAGTAAGTGCTCCACCCAACAAAGCCGCCTTCGGGCGGTTTTGTTGTTTCTGGATCACCTGGATTTTGTGGACCCAAATTTGAACGCAGTGCAGTCAGTGGTGTCGTCTTCTGCCCGCCGCTCGCGTAAACTTGCGCCCTTTCGCAGCCCCACCCCGCTGCACACTCATTTTCTCAAAGGTGCCCGCCATGCCTTGGCTGCAAGTCCGTCTCGCCATCAGCCCAGAACAAGCCGAAACCTATGAAGACGCTTTCCTCGAAGTGGGCGCTGTCTCGGTCACCTTCATGGACGCCGAAGACCAACCGATCTTCGAACCCGAACTCAACACCACCCCGCTGTGGTCCCACACCCATTTGCTGGCCCTGTTCGAAGACGGCACCGACGCTGCCGCCGTGCTGGCCCACATGGAATTGCTCACCGGCGGCCCATTGCCGGAGCATCACAGCGAAGTGATCGAAGACCAGGACTGGGAACGCAGCTGGATGGACAACTTCCAGCCGATGCGTTTCGGCCAGCGCCTGTGGATCGTGCCAAGCTGGCACGCCGCGCCTGAGCCGGATGCCGTCAACCTGCTGCTGGACCCGGGCCTGGCGTTCGGTACCGGCACCCACCCGACCACCGCACTGTGCCTGGAATGGCTGGACGGCCAGGACCTGACCGACAGCCACGTGCTGGACTTCGGCTGCGGCTCGGGCATCCTGGCGATTGCCGCCCTGCTGCTCGGCGCAAAGGAAGCTGTGGGCACCGATATCGACGTACAGGCCCTGGAAGCCTCCCGCGATAACGCCGGACGCAACAACATTGCTGAAAGCAAATTCCCGCTCTACCTGCCAGAGCAATTGCCCCAGGTGCAGGCCGATGTGCTCGTGGCGAACATTCTCGCCGGGCCGCTGGTGTCCCTGGCGCCGCAGCTGTCCAGCCTGGTCAAGCCGGGCGGCCGCCTGGCGCTGTCGGGCATCCTCGCTGAGCAAGGCGAAGACGTCGCCGCTGCCTACGCGCGGGATTTCGAACTGGACCCCATCGCTAACCGTGATGGCTGGGTACGCATCAGTGGTCGTCGGCGCTAGAATGAGCGCTTGCCTGAATCGGATGGCCGCATGACCGACAGTTTCGTCACCCAGTGCCCGCATTGCCAAGCGCGTTTTCGCGTCAACCACGCCCAATTGAGCGTGGCCCGCGGCGTGGTGCGCTGCGGCTCGTGCCTGCAAGTGTTCAATGCGGCTCGCCAGTTGCTGGAGCAGCGCGGCCCAGTGCCGGCGCCGCAGCCTGATCTGCCTGCTGCCGAGCCTGTTCCAGACATCACACTTGAGGCACCGCGGGCAATCAGCCAGAAGCAGTGGGCCGCCGAAGAGCTCGACCTGGACAACCTTGACCTGGACGAAGAACTGGCCAAGCTGGAACGTCGCGAGATTCAGCACACGCTGCCGGCGGGTGCAGAACGTCGCCAGCCCGGCGCCGAGCGTCACCAAAAAGAAGAATCCTTCAGCGCCAGCCGCGACACGGTTAAAACCGAAGAAGAAAAATGGGCCGCCAGCCTGTTCAGCGAACCGCCTGAAGAGCGCGGCCAAAGCACTGAAGCCAAAGCCGAGCCGACGAACGCACCTGCGACCAAGCTGCGCACCGAACCGTCCATGTCGCTCCACACCGACGATATCGACGATGAACCGCCACTGCGTTCAACGCCAGAAAATGACGATACCGATCCGCCGTTCACGCCATTGACCCAGTCGGCCGATGACGTTGAACCCGAAGAACGCCCCAAACCCCGGCGCAAGCGCCCGCGCGCCGAAACGAGTGTGCACGACGACCAACTGCTGGATCTCGAAGACGACCCGCTGCACCTCTACGCGCAAAAGCGTCCGGCCAGCCTGGGCCGTCGCCTGATCTGGCTGTTGCTGGTACTGATCGCTGCCGCCAGTCTCGCAGGCCAGTACATCGCCTACCAATTCGACGATCTGGCCCGCCAGGACGCCTATCGCCCCTGGTTCCAGGAACTGTGCCCTACACTGGGCTGCACCGTGCCGTCGCGGGTCGATATTGCCCATATCAAGAGCAGCAACCTGGTGGTGCGCAGCCATCCGGACTTCGCCGGGGCGCTGGTAGTGGACGCGATCATCTACAACCGCGCGATGTTCTCCCAGCCCTTCCCGCTGCTGGAGCTGCGTTTTGCCGACTTGAACGGCGGCCTGATTGCCAGTCGTCGCTTCAAACCCGCCGAATACCTCAGCGGCGAATTGGCCGGCGTTAGCGAAATGCCATCGCAGGTCCCGATTCATATCTCCCTGGACATCCTCGATCCGGGCAATAAAGCCGTGAATTACAGCCTGAGCTTTCACTCGCCCGAGTAAATCAAGGCCCGCATCTTGGATTGAATGGCTGGACCATCGGCAACCAAACCGGTGGCGATAAGAAAATAACTGTTCAGATTTTATCCAATTCAGCCTTTATCCAGTCATCGAGAGCGGGTATCATGCCAACCCTTTTTCGAACTCTAATGATCCGGCCCCACAACAGGGAAGTCCTATGTCGGCGGTACGCATCGGCCCATACACATTGCAGAACGGCTTGATTCTCGCCCCGATGGCGGGCGTCACTGACCAGCCCTTTCGTCAGCTGTGCAAACGTTTGGGCGCGGGTCTAGTAGTCTCGGAAATGGTCACCAGCGACATGAGCTTGTGGAACACCCGCAAATCGCGGATGCGCATGATCCACGAAGGTGATCCCGAGCCACGCTCGGTACAGATCGCCGGGGGAGATGCACAGATGCTCGCGGATGCGGCCCGGGCCAACGTGGAGTTGGGGGCGCAGATCATCGATATCAACATGGGCTGCCCGGCCAAGAAGGTCTGCAACAAGGCCGCCGGTTCCGCGCTATTGAAAGATGAGCAGTTGGTTGCCGAGATCCTGCAGGCCGTTGTCGCCGCAGTGGATGTGCCGGTCACCCTGAAGATTCGTACCGGTTGGGACCGGGATAACAAGAACGGCCTGACGGTGGCGAAGATCGCCGAACAGGCAGGAATTACAGCGCTGGCGGTGCATGGCCGCACCCGCGCCGACCTTTACACCGGTGAAGCCGAGTACGACACCATTGCTGCGATCAAGCAGGCGGTGTCGATGCCGGTGTTTGCCAATGGCGACATCGACTCAGCCGAGAAAGCCCGGCGCGTACTGCACGCAACCGGCGCCGATGGTTTGTTGATTGGCCGGGCCGCCCAGGGGCGTCCGTGGATTTTTCGTGAGATCGAGCATTTCCTGCGTACCGGCGAAGTGTTACCGGCGCCAGGGTTGGTCGAGGTGGAACGTATTCTGCTAGAGCATTTGAATGCCCTGCACGTCTTCTACGGAGACGTGATGGGCGTGCGCATTGCTCGCAAGCATGTCGGCTGGTATCTCGCAACCTTGCCGGGCGCCAAGGAGTTTCGCGCCCAGTTCAATCGTTTGGATGAAACGCAGGCACAGGTCGCCACCGTTCGTGAGTTCTTCGCCGAACGTGACAACAGCCTGGAAACAGGGGATGCAAAGGGGGTGGCCGCATGACGATGATGACCGAGACTTTAGTGAGTGGAACAACACCCGTGAGCGACAACGTCAATTTGAAACAGCACCTCAACACGCCGAGCGAAGAAGGCCAAACCCTTCGCGGGAGTGTCGAGAAGGCGCTGCACAATTATTTCGCCCACCTTGAGGGCGCTTCCGTCACGGACGTGTACAACCTAGTGCTCTCCGAAGTCGAGGCGCCCTTGCTCGAAAGCGTGATGAACTACGTCAAGGGCAACCAGACCAAAGCCAGTGAGTTGCTGGGCCTCAACCGTGGCACCTTGCGCAAAAAGCTCAAACAATACGATTTGCTGTAAGCATTCAATCCAACCAGAAAGGCGCCCGCGTAAAACCGGTCGCCTTTTTTGCTGACTCCTTTGCTTTTGATGGAAATTGAAATGACCGACCAGACTACCCGCCTGCCGATCCGCCGCGCCTTGATCAGTGTTTCCGACAAGACCGGGATCCTCGAATTTGCCCGGGAGCTGGAAGCCCTGGGTGTGGAAATCCTCTCCACGGGCGGGACCTTCAAACTGCTGCAGGACAACGGCGTGGCCGCAGTGGAAGTGGCGGACTACACCGGTTTCGCAGAAATGATGGACGGTCGGGTCAAGACCCTGCACCCGAAAATCCACGGCGGCATTCTCGGCCGTCGCGGCATCGACGACGCAATCATGACCGAGCACGGCATCAAGCCGATAGACCTGGTGGCCGTTAACCTCTACCCGTTCGAAGCCACCATCAACAAGCCAGGCTGCGACCTGCCGACCGCTATCGAAAACATCGATATCGGCGGCCCAACCATGGTGCGCTCGGCGGCCAAGAACCACAAAGACGTGGCCATCGTGGTTAACGCCAGCGACTACGCCCAGGTGCTCGAAAGCCTGAAAGCCGGTGGCCTGACCTACGCCCAGCGTTTCGACCTGATGCTCAAGGCGTTCGAACACACCGCCGTCTACGACGGCATGATCGCCAACTACATGGGCACCGTGAACCAGGCCGCTGAAACACTCTCGACCGAAGGCCGCAGCCAGTTCCCGCGCACCTTCAACAGCCAGTTCATCAAGGCCCAGGAAATGCGCTACGGCGAGAACCCGCACCAGAGCGCGGCGTTCTACGTTGAGGCAAAACCGGCCGAAGTCGGCATCGCCACCGCGACCCAACTGCAAGGTAAAGAGCTGTCCTACAACAACGTGGCCGACACCGACGCCGCGCTGGAATGCGTGAAAAGCTTCGTCAAACCGGCCTGCGTGATCGTCAAGCACGCCAACCCGTGCGGCGTGGCCGTGAGCCCGGACGCTGAAGGCGGCATTCGCCAGGCCTACGAACTGGCCTACGCCACCGACACCGAATCGGCCTTCGGCGGCATCATCGCCTTCAACCGTGAACTGGATGCCGAGACCGCCAAGGCGATCGTCGAGCGTCAGTTCGTCGAAGTGATCATCGCGCCAAGCGTCAGCGAAGAAGCCCGCGCCATCGTCGCCGCCAAGGCCAATGTGCGCCTGTTGGCCTGCGGCGAGTGGTCGGCTGACCGCGCCGTTGCCTGGGACTACAAGCGCGTCAACGGGGGTCTGCTGGTCCAGAGCCGCGACATCGGCATGATCGGCAGCGAAGACCTGAAAGTGGTGACCAAGCGCGCACCGACCGAGCAAGAGATCAACGACCTGATCTTCGCCTGGAAAGTGGCCAAGTACGTTAAATCCAACGCCATCGTCTACGCCAAAAACCGCCAGACCATCGGCGTCGGCGCCGGCCAGATGAGCCGCGTGAACTCGGCGCGTATCGCCGCGATCAAGGCTGAACACGCCGGTTTGCAGGTCGTGGGTTCGGTAATGGCTTCCGATGCGTTCTTCCCGTTCCGTGATGGCCTGGACAATGCCGCAAAAGCCGGCGTTACCGCCGTCATCCAGCCGGGTGGTTCGATGCGTGATGCTGAAGTCATCGCTGCCGCTGACGAAGCCGGCATCGCCATGGTCTTCACCGGCATGCGCCATTTCCGTCACTAATCCACTAGCGTGGAGCGGCAAGTTTCAAGCTGCAAGCGACAAGTAAAAGCAGGACTTTGCCGCTTTTGATCTTGCTTGCAGCCTCTAAAATTCAAAGTCGCATGCTGCACTTCAGAGCAATGCAGATTGCTCTTAACTTGTAGCTTGCAGCTTGTAACTTCCTCCGAAGGAGTCTGACTTGAACGTCCTTATCATTGGCAGCGGTGGCCGTGAACACGCCCTGGCCTGGAAAGTTGCCCAGGACCCGCGCGTCCAGAAAGTGTTCGTTGCACCCGGCAACGCCGGCACCGCCATTGAAGCCAAGTGCGAGAACGTTGCTATCGACGTGCTCGCCCTTGAGCAACTGGCCGACTTTGCTGAAAAGAATGTGTCCCTGACCATCGTCGGTCCGGAAGTCCCATTGGTTGCCGGCGTGGTGGACCTGTTCCGCAGCCGTGGCCTGGACTGCTTCGGCCCAACCGCCGGCGCTGCCCAGCTGGAAGGCTCCAAGGCGTTCACCAAGGATTTCCTGGCGCGCCACAAGATCCCGACCGCCGACTACCAGAACTTCACCGAGATCGAGCCGGCCCTGGCTTACCTGCGTGAAAAAGGTGCGCCAATCGTGATCAAGGCCGATGGCCTGGCCGCTGGTAAAGGCGTGATCGTCGCCATGACCCTGCAAGAAGCCGAAGACGCCGTGCGCGATATGCTCGCCGGCAACGCTTTCGGTGACGCAGGTTCCCGCGTGGTGATCGAGGAGTTCCTCGACGGCGAAGAAGCCAGCTTTATCGTGATGGTAGACGGCAAGAACGTATTGCCGATGGCCACCAGCCAGGACCATAAACGCGTCGGCGACGGCGACAGCGGCCCGAACACCGGCGGCATGGGTGCCTACTCCCCTGCCCCGGTCGTCACCGCCGACGTGCACAAGCGCGTGATGGACCTGGTGATCTGGCCAACCGTGCGTGGCATGGCCGATGAGGGCAATGTCTACACCGGCTTCCTGTACGCCGGTTTGATGATCGACAAAGCCGGCAACCCGAAAGTCATCGAGTTCAACTGCCGCTTTGGCGACCCGGAAACCCAACCGGTGATGCTGCGCCTGCAATCGAGCCTGGTGCTGTTGGTGGAAGCCGCCCTGGCCCAGGCCCTGGACAAGGTTGAAGCGCAATGGGACCCACGTCCGAGCGTTGGCATTGTGCTGGCGGCCGGTGGTTACCCTGCCGACTACGCCAAGGGCGACGTCATCGAAGGCCTCGACGCTGCAGCTACGCTGGAAGGCAAGGTGTTCCATGCGGGCACCGCGCTGAAGGATGGCCAGGTCGTGACCGCCGGTGGCCGTGTGTTGTGCGCCACCGCCATGGGCGCCAGTGTCGACGCCGCGCAGCAGCAAGCGTATAAGCTGGCCGCGAAAATCGATTGGAAAGGCTGCTTCTACCGCAAGGACATCGGCTACCGCGCCATCGCCCGCGAACGTGGCGAAAACAGCTAAGCAGCCGACGTCAGTAGCTATCCGTTCGGCTAGGCAAGGGCCTCAGGCCCTTGCCGTATACAGGCCTCCCCGCGCATAGTTACGCCGTGCCTCAACCTACGAAGGGATTTCGCCGTGCGCTGGCTCAGGATCGCCATAGGTTTTACTGTCAGCCTGCTGACGCTGCTCTGCCTGTTCCCGGCCCAGGCCGCCGCGCAAGGCAGTGGCTGGGCAGTATTGCTTGATGAACAGGCCGACCTGCAGCTCAGCGACATCCGCTCCCCACGCTACACCAATCAATTCAGCCCCATCGAACTGGACCGCATTAGCGCCGCGCAACCGAACGGCGCGCTGTGGATACGTTTTAAGTTGCAACCCGGCAAGCACGAGCAAGTGCTGCGGGTATTTGCCCCGGATTTGTCCCACCTGAACCTCTATGTACTGGACGGCGATACCCTGGTGGAACAACAGAGCACCGGCACGCGCCAGCCCCAGACTGAGCGGCCGTTGCCCAGCAGCGACTTCATGCTGCCGATGCCCCAGAGCCAGAAACCGTTAGAGGTTTACCTGCGCCTGGTCTCGGGGCACGAACTGCGCCCGTATATCACCCTGGAACCGGCTGTGCTCGCCGCCGCCGACCAGACCCAGACGCTGATCTACGGGCTATTGTTCGGCTGCCTGCTGATGCTGATCCTGCACAACCTCACGCGCTTCGCCTACCACCGATCGCGCAGCAGCCTGTGGCTGGCGGCCTGCGAAGCGCTGTTGATGCTCAGCCTGGCGCTATTGCTGAACCTGTTGGGCCCATGGCTGCCGAACTGGCATGCAATCCAGACACCGGGCGCCTACCTGGCGTTGCTACTGACCGCGCCCTGCGGGCTGATGTTCGCCTACCGTTTCTTCATGCCTCTGGGCCCACATCCACTGAACAAGCTGTTGATGGCCGATATCCTGATCATCGTGCTGTGCGGCCTGCTGCTGTTGTTCGTCAACACCCTGCCGCTGAACATCATCACGTACGCGCTGGTGGCCCTGGCTGGCTTGAGCATGCTGTTTATCTCGGCCTATCACTGGCAGAAAGGCTACCGCCCGGCACGCTTGTTCGTGGCGGCAATGGTGGTATTCAACATCGGTACGCTGATCATCCTGCCGGCGCTGCTTGGCCTGACGATGATTTCGCCCCAGGGCCTGATAGTCACGCTGCTGGCGTTCATCTGCCTCAGCGGCTTGTTGATGAGCCTGGCGTTAGGCGAACGCCAGCGCGCGATTGTCGAGGCACGTTTCAGCCTCAGTCGCGACCTGGCAGCGAGCAATGCCGAGATCGCCGCCAAGGCCGAGTTCCTGGCCAAGATCAGCCACGAAATCCGTACACCCATGAACGGCGTGCTAGGCATGACCGAGCTGCTGCTGGGCACGCCGCTGTCGGTGAAACAGCGCGACTACGTGCAAACCATCCACAGCGCGGGCAATGAACTGCTTACCCTGATCAACGAAATCCTCGACATCTCCAAGCTGGAGTCCGGCCAGATCGAACTGGACGACGTGCAGTTCGACCTCAACGCGCTGATCGAAGATTGCCTGAGCATCTTCCGCGCCAAGGCCGAACAGCAGAACGTCGAACTGATCAGCTTTATCCAGCCCCAGGTGCCCCGCGTGATCAGCGGCGACCCGACGCGCCTGCGTCAGGCCATGTTGAGCCTGCTGGAAAATGCCCTGAAAAAAACCGACGAAGGCGAAGTGCTGATCGTGGTTGCCCTGGACGACCGCAGCACCACGCCACGCCTGCGCATTGCCGTCCAGGACAGCGGCCTGCCGATGGAAGCGGCCGAGCGCGACGCCCTTCTGCACAGCGAACTGCACAGCAAGAATTTCTTCTCGGCCACCCGCTTGAACGGCCACTTGGGCCTGGTTATCGCCCGTCAGTTGATCCTGCTGATGAACGGCGAGTTCGGCATCAAGAGCGGCAGCCATCAGGGCAGCACCCTGTGGCTGACCTTGCCGCTGGACCCGGAACGCCTGGAACACCCGACCTCCGACCTAGACGGCCCGCTCAAAGGCGCGCGGGTGCTGGTGGTGGACGACAACGACACCTGCCGCAAAGTGCTGGTGCAGCAATGCTCGGCCTGGGGCCTTAACGTCAGCGCCGTGCCATCGGGCAAGGAAGCCCTGGCGTTACTGCGCACCAAGGCGCACCTGCGTGACTACTTCGACGTGGTGCTGCTGGACCAGAACATGCCCGGCATGACCGGCATGCAACTGGCGGCAAAGATCAAGGAAGACCCAAGCCTGAACCACGACATCCTGCTGATCATGCTCACCGGCATCAGCAATGCGCCAAGCAAGATCATCGCGCGCAATTGCGGGATCAAACGTATCCTCGCCAAGCCAGTCGCCGGTTACACACTCAAGACGACCTTGGCGGATGAACTGACCCAGCGCAGCAAGGGCAACGTGCAACCGCGCGCGGTGCTCAGCGCACCAGCCGCCGTCACCGTACCCAGCGATTTCCGCATCCTGGTGGCCGAAGACAACAGCATTTCCACTAAAGTGATCCGTGGCATGCTCGGCAAGCTCAACCTCAACCCGGACACCGCCAGCAACGGCGAGGAAGCGCTGGAGGCGATGAAAGCCCAGCGTTATGACCTGGTGTTGATGGACTGCGAAATGCCAATCCTCGATGGCTTCTCGGCGACTCAGCAACTGCGTGCGTGGGAAGTCAGCCACCAGCGCATTCGCACACCCGTGGTGGCGCTGACGGCGCATATCCTTTCGGAACATAAAGAGCGCGCACGCCAGGCTGGTATGGACGGGCACATGGCCAAGCCGGTGGAGTTGTCGCAGTTGCGTGAGTTGGTGGAGTTTTGGGTGGCGCAGCGTCAGCAGCGTCCAGAGCACGCACCCTCCTGACGTGTAATGCAGAACCCATGTAGGAGCGGGCTTGCTCGCTCCCACATTTGGTCTCTGTCGCCTGATAGACTCTCAACACTTTTTCCGCCCGCGAGCCACTCACATGCTCCACGTGTTATTCAGCGTCTACCTGAAAATGCTGGTGCTTTACAGCCCGTTCTTCGTGCTGTCCTGCTTTATCAGCCTCACTCGCGGCTACTCCAGCAAAGAGCGGCGGCGCTTGGCCTGGAAAGTGGCGCTGGCGACCCTGGTCTCGAGCGTGTTGCTCTACCTGTTCGGCCGGGTGATTTTCAGCGTGTTCGGCATCACCGTCGACGCCTTCCGCATCGGCGCCGGCAGTGTGCTGTTTATCTCGGCCCTGGGCATGGCCCAAGGCAAATCAGCTGTGCAGACCGACAACGTGCAGCAGGACGTGACCATCGTACCGCTGACCATTCCCCTCACCGTCGGCCCCGGCACCATTGGCGCACTGTTGGTGATGGGTGTGAGCCAGCCGCACTGGGATGACAAGCTCACCGCCATCCTCAGCATCGCCCTGGCCAGCCTCACGGTCGGCGTGGTGCTGTACCTGTCCAACCGTATCGAACGCATCCTCGGTGACCAGGGCTTGCAGATTGTCAGTCGGTTGATGGGGTTGTTTGTGTGCGCCTTGGCCGCGCAAATCATCTTTACCGGGGTGCGCGGCTACCTGGTGCCCTAGATCCGGTACTTGGCGATCGCCAGTTGCACCTTGTCACCCGCGCTCTCGCGCATCAATTGGAGAGTCTTTTCGTTGACCACCGAGGTATTCAGCACCAGGCACGTCTGCCCGCTGAAGGCCTCGAACGAAGAACTGTCCCACTCCAGGAATGGCAGCCCTACCTGTTTACTCACGCTGTGGGTGCTGTAGGTCACCAGCACCATCATCAATTCACCCTCTGTTTCGGCACAGGACGCCAGGCCGAAATCACCGCCTTGGTGTACCGCGCTGTTGCGTTTGAACAGCTCGAAATTCGCAGGCGTCTGCTTCAATGCCTCCAATGCATCGGCGGCCAATTTAGGCAAAGCCGCGAGCAACGCTGCCGACAATGACGTCGACGCCAGCATGGCGCCGATGATATTCAACACCGCCAACTGCACGGTCAGCCCCTTGCCCGAACGTGAGACCCGCTCGAAACGGCTGCGCACCGGCAGCCAGCCCAAACCGACCATCACCTTGATAAATTCCTCGTACCAGACCTCGGTACCGCGCTGGATTTTCAACACATCGCTGACGTAGCTGCTGGCCAGCAGATAGCTCTTGCGAATGTATTCCCGGCTCAGGCCCGACAGGCCATCGGCAAACGAAATCACGCTGTTGTTGACCACCGCCGCGTTGAAATCGTCCCTAGTGTCCAGCGGCAATGCCTTCAGCGTTCCTGGCGCTCCCGGCAGTTTGTAGGCAGCAATCAATTTGCGCCTTTTTGTACTGTTGATCCTTCTGTGATGTCGCTCCATTTTGATTCTCCACAAGCACCCCAATTCGGGGCTTATGTCCACCCTAGTCCACCCACCGACGGGCTTGCCAGACGACAAACATCCCTTGACGCACCTCGTCAAACCACCGCGTCCAGCAATCGCGCGGCGTAACGGGTGAGTTTCCAGACGTCGTCGCAAAAAAAAGAAAAAGCCCCGAACAACGCCAGGAAAATCCCTGGATCATTCGGAGCTTTCCGGCAACCTGCGGGCCGTTTTCAGCAGGCAGGTTTCTCGCCGTACCAGCGCGGTGTGTATACCCATTCACCGCCACCGGCACGGGGGAATGTGCAGGTGGTGGACGAGCCGATCAGCACCATGGTGCGCATGTCCACTTGGTCCGGCGTCAGTTGCCCCAACGTGGTGACACGCAAAGTCTGCCCCGGACGGCCAATATCGCGGCCCAGCACCACCGGCGTGTGCGGCGTGCGATGCAGCGCGACGATTTCCAGGGCACGCCCCAGTTGCCACGGCCGCGAACGGGAAATCGGGTTGTAGAACGCCAGGGCGAGATCGGCCTGGGACGCCAGGTCCAGGCGCTTTTCGATGATCCACCAGGGTTTTAGGTTGTCCGACAACGACATCACGCAGAAGTCATGGCCCAACGGCGCACCGGCCTGGGCGGCGGTGGCCAGGGAGGCCGAGACACCGGGCAGGATTTCCAGGTCGACCTGATGCCAGGCCGGGTCGCTGGACTCGTGCAAGGCCTCGATAACCGCGGCGGCCATGGCAAATACGCCAGGGTCGCCGGACGACACCACCACCACCGAACGGCCCTGCGCGGCCAGCTCGAAGGCGTGGCGCGCACGCTGCATTTCTTCGCGGTTGTCGGTGCAGTGCTGCACCTGATCGTCGCGGAACGGCCCGGCCATGCGCACGTAGGTTTCGTAGCCAAGCACGTCAGTGCAACGCGCCAGTTCGGCTTTCACCGCCGGCACCATCAATTCGGCAGCCCCAGGGCCCAGGCCGATCACGGCCAGTCGGCCACGGGGGCGACCGATTTGCGCCAAGTCCAGCGGTTGCTCGGCAACGTTGATGAGGATATCGGCGTTCTGGGTAACGCTGGCAAACCGCAGCGGTACGCCGAGCTCCAGAGCCGCTTCATGCAACGATGCTTCGGCCATCTGCGTATCACTGGCCAGCAAGCAGGCCAGGGATTGCACGGCGATACCCGCCTCATGCAATGCCCTGCGCACACGCTCACCCAACTGAGCGCCTGGTTTGCAGGTCACACATACATTCTTCGGATAGATCAGCAACTCATTGGCCGCCGGCGTGCGCTCGGCGCTGCCCACAAGAATCGCCAGGCGCGCCTGTTGATCCTGCGGCAAGTTGGCCTGCGCCAGCCACGGCGCCGCGCCTTCGATGCGCACGCTTTCGCCGGCCAGCAGGTCCGAGACAAAACGCTTACCCAGCTCCAGATCCGCCAGTTCATACCCCGCGGGCGGATTGAGCAGGCACGTGCCGAAACGCAACTCACCACTGGTGGTGATTGCAGCGGCAACGTTCAAGGCAGCGGCGATTTCGCGGGCCATGATATTCACCCCGCCAAGGCCACCGAGCAACGGCACTACAGCACTGCCGTCTTCGGCCACGGCCAGCACGGCAGGTTCTTCGCCTTTTTCCAGCAGTAATGGCGCCAGGGTGCGAATGACGATGCCGGCGGCGCACAGGGCAATCAGCGGCGTGCCTTGTTGATAGAGCTGGCGCAGGGTCGCGCCAAACTCGCTATAGGCCTGGTCAGCCCCTTCAACACGTGCGGCCAAGCCGTGGATCATTGCGCCAGGGTAAACCTGCTGGATCTGGCGCGCAGTGGCCAGGCTGCCCTGCCCCAGGATGACAATCGCCGGGCGCATCAACCTTGCCACCGTTCGCCAGGCACGATGATCAGCGAAAAGTACGGCGACGACATCGGCTCCACCTGGTCCAACGGCACGATTTTCTGGTTGGCCATGGTCGCGCGCTCCACATACAGCGCACGCCCGGCCAGGCCGAGTTCTGCGAGCACCTGACGCACTTTGGGGAAGTTACGGCCCAGCTTCATGATCACCGCCGCGTCGGCATCCGCCAGGCGACGCTTGAGGTCGTCATGTGGCAACACGCCTGACAACACCGACAGGCTCTGGTTGCGATACACCAACGGCGCCCCCAGCACCGAGGCGCCACCTAGCATCGAGCACACCCCTGGGATGACTTGCGCTTCGTAGCGTTCGGCGAGACGGTCGTGCAGGTACATGTAGGAGCCGTAGAAGAACGGGTCGCCTTCGCAGATCACCGCCACATCGCGGCCAGCGTCCAAATGCGCGGCGACGTCGGCACTGGCGGCGTCGTAGAAATCGCTGATCACTTGCTCGTAGGACATCGGCGCCGGCAGCGCTTCGGTGGTCACCGGGTACACCAGCGGCATCAGGGTCTGCTGCGGCACCAGGTGATCTTCGATTATGCCGAAGGCGTTGCCCTTCTTGCCCTTGGCCACGAAGTACGCCACGACAGGCGATTCGCGCAGCAGGCGCAGCGCCTTGAGGGTGATCAGTTCGGGATCACCGGGGCCAACGCCCAAGCCGATCAAACGTCCGCGTGCCTGCATTATTCGACCTCCGTGGCCAGGGCATTCACCGCTGCGGCGGCCATCGCACTGCCGCCCAGGCGGCCCTGCATGATCACAAATGGCACGCCGCGGCTGTCGGCGGCCAGCATCGCCTTGGATTCAGCGGCGCCCACAAAACCTACCGGGAAGCCGAGGATCAACGCCGGTTTCGGTGCGCCGGCATCGAGCATTTCCAGCAGGTAGAACAACGCGGTCGGCGCGTTGCCGATCACCACCACGCTGCCTTCAAGGTGCGGGCGCCAGAGTTCCAGGGCGGCAGCGGAACGGGTGTTGCCCAACGCCCGTGCCAGCTCCGGCACGCTGTCGTCGCGCAGGGTGCAGATCACTTGGTTATTGGCCGGCAGGCGCGTGCGGGTCACGCCTTCGGACACCATCCGCGCATCACACAGAATCGGCGCGCCAGCGGCCAACGCATCGCGCCCGGCCTTGCCTGCGCCTTCGGAGAACTGCAGGCCGTCGATGGCATCGACCATGCCGCAGGCATGAATCACGCGCACCGCGAGTTTTTCCAGGTCGGCCGGGATGCGGTCCAACTTGGCTTCCGCGCGAATAATGGCGAAGGAGTTGCGATAGATCTCCTGACCGTCGCGGATGTAATCAATCATCGGTGTTGCTCCGTGGGCGAGCGCGCAGCAAGGCGCCCGTCGCTTCAATGGAAAGGTTGCGCGCGTGCAGCCGGCCGAAACCGGGATGGGCTGCTTCGCGGAAATAGAGGTCGTAGTGGCCGGGGCTCACGGCCAGCAAAGTCACCGGCGCGACGTGCGCAGCGGCGCAGGAACGTGGGCAGCCGGACAGGTGCACGTCGTGATCGGGTTTCAGCGCGGCGAGTTGCACCGCATCAGCCTTGGTGTCGGCCAGGGCTTTGCCGCACCCCCTGGAACCGGTGCAGGCTTTCATGCGCGCCAGGGGTTGGTCGATGGAGCAGAGAAAGCCCAACTGCGCCAGGCGTTCGGTCACGGCGTGAGGTTTTTCGACGGAGGGCAGTAGCACGCCCTGCCAGGGGGTGAAGCGCAAGGTGCCGTCGCCGTACTCGCTGGCGAGTTGCGCGGCGCCGTTGAGCATCGTCGAGTCCAGGCGACCCAGAGGTGCGATGGCGGCGACGTAGAACTGATTTTTTTGATCTTGTGGATAAGTGCCGAGGTGCAGCAAAGCGCCGCTGGGCGGGCGATGGAAGCTGTCGACTGGCAGCAGCGGCAGAGTTAGACGGCTCAGCAAAGTATCAACAGGCAGATGGCGCATTCGGGTCTGCTCTGGGGTAGCAAGGTCTAAAAATACTTCCAGCACGGCCACCACCAGCGCGTGGCCTTGCGTCAGAGGCACTGCCGCCAGCGGCGCATCCAGCCCCGGGCAACCGGCCAGGCCGAACGCGAGCAGCGTCTCACCCTCGCGTACAAACGCCGAAAGCCACAGGTCATGGTGATGTTCGAGCATCGCCAGGGCCTCTGCGCCATCCAACTGCACAGCGAACTTGGCCGACAGCTCATGGAAACGTGGGTGGTTTTGCAGGGTGGCGAGGATCTGATCGGCCAGCGGGCGGGTGTCGAACAGCATCTGCGGGTCGATACCGGCGCTGGGGCTGAGCATCAGGTTGCGCACATCGTCTCCGGCAGCGTTGCTCGGGCCGAGATCGGCGGACAGCAGCATGGCAATCAACGCGTCCTGCTCGGCGCCGATCCCGCGAATCTGCAGGTTGGCGCGGTTGGTCGCCTCGATCACCCCACCCGCATAGGCCTGGGCCGCGTCGGCGACCGCGTGGGCTTGCGCGGCGGTGATTGATCCGCCAGCCAATTTGATCCGGCAAATGCCGCCGTCCAGCGCCTGGACAATACGCAGCAACCCCGGACAAGCCGAGGGGCGCAAGGTATTCACAGCGGGCGTCTGGTTCACGGGGCTACCGGTTCGCGGGTAAAGGCGCGGTATTATGCCTGCTTTGTCCGGCGGCATGAAAAGCCTGCCCGTCGGATGTCGTTCAAGGAATTCATATGTCGCCCTGGCTGACGGTTGTAGGCATCGGTGAAGACGGCTTCAAAGGGCTGGGCAGGAATGCCCGGCATGCCCTGTTGCGCGCCTCGCGGATTATAGGGGGTCAACGCCAGTTGGACCTGTTGCCGGTGTGCATTCGTGGCGAGCGCGAAATGTGGCCGAGTCCGTTTTCGCTGGAGCCTGTGCTGGCGCGGCGAGGCGAGCCTGTGTGTGTGCTGGCCAGTGGCGACCCGATGTTTTACGGCGTGGGGGCGAGTTTGGCGCGACAGGTGACGGCGGATGAGCTGCTGATTTTGCCAGCGCCTTCGTCGGTATCGTTGGCGGCGGCGCGGTTGGGTTGGCCGTTGCAGGAGGTGGTGACGCTATCCGTGGTGGCGCGGCCGTTGGCGGCGTTGAAGGCGCATCTGGCCAGTGGTGTGCGCGTGTTGGTGTTGAGCAATGACGGGCGTAGCCCTGCGTTGATTGCCTCGTTGCTGAGTGAGTCCGGATTCGGCCCTAGCCGTTTGTCTGTGTTTGAACACCTGGGCGGCGCGAATGAGCGGCGTATCGACGGGCTGGCGCAGTCGTGGGAGCACACCTCGGTCGCCGATTTGAATCTCGTCGCCATCGACTGCCTGGTGTCTGACGACACACACCGCCTGTCGCGCCTCGCCGGCCTGCCGGATTCGGCGTTCAAACACGACGGCCAACTGACCAAACGCGATGTCCGCGCCATGACCCTCGCCCGCCTTGCGCCGATGCCCGGCGAATTACTGTGGGATGTGGGCGCGGGCAGCGGCTCCATCGGGATTGAATGGATGCGTGCACACCCGAGTTGCCGTGCGCTGGCGATTGAAGCCGACGAGGGTCGCCAAGGCCTGATCGAACACAACCGCGACGCCCTTGGCGTGCCCGGCCTGCAACTGATTCGCGGCAAGGCCCCCGATGCGTTGCTCGACCTGGAAGCACCGGACGCCATCTTCATCGGCGGCGGCGTTACTCGCGAAGGCGTGCTCGACACCTGCTGGCAACACCTGCGTCCTGGCGGCCGGTTGGTCGCCAACGCAGTGACCCTGCAAAGTGAAATGACCTTGATGAACTGGCGCGTCCAGCATGGCGGCGAACTGACGCGCATCCATGTCGCTCAGGCTCAGCCGCTGGGGGAATTCGATACGTGGCGCCAGGCGTTGCCGATCACCTTGCTGGAAGTGGTCAAGCCGCGATGAAACGCATCCTGCTGCTGGGCGGCGTGACTGAAGCGCTGGCCATTGCACGGACCTTGGGCCCGGAACATATCTACAGTTTGGCCGGCGTTGGCCGCGTGCCTACTGACCTGACCTGCCAAGTGCGGGTCGGCGGTTACGGTGGCGCTGAGGGTTTGGCGCAGTTTGTTCGGGATGAGGGGATTAGCCTGATGCTCGATGCGACCCATCCGTATGCCGCGCAGATCAGCCGCAATGCCGCCGAGGCTGCAAAGGTGTGCGGTGTACCGTGTTGGGCCCTGCGCCGACCGGCGTGGCGGCCGCAGGCGGGGGATGATTGGCGTGAGGTCAGTGATTGGGCTCAATTGATCGAAGCGTTGAAGCCCTTCAAGCGCCCCCTTTTCACCTTGGGTCGCGAACCGCTGCAACACCTCGATGAAATCCCGCAGGACCAGTTCTGGACGCTGCGCGCGCTGGAGGTGTATCCGGGGAATGAGCGGTGTGAAGTGATCGGGGCGCGTGGGCCGTTTTTGATCGAAGACGAACGGGCGTTGTTTGAGCGACGGCAGATTGATGTGCTGATCAGCAAGAACAGCGGCAGCACCGCGACCGAACCGAAGCTGGAAGTGGCACGGGAGCGCGGAGTACCGGTACTGGTGTTGAAGCGGCCCGTGCTGGCTCAAGTAGATCGGGAATTCTTGTCGCCTGATGAAACACTCACCGCGTTGGCAAATTTCATTCGGTAAGTCAGGATCGCTCGCTTGCTTGACTAGTAACCTATTTGTTACCTTCAGGACGGCTAATGATTGAGATTGAAGAATACCGACGCGATAACCAGTCCAGCCCGTTCAATGAGTGGTTTTCATCCTTGAGTGTGCCGGCAGCCACCAGAGTTTCCACCGCTTTGGTTCGACTTGAAATGGGCAACACCAGCAACATCAAGTGGTTCGATGGGTTGGGCGAATACCGCATCGACTGGGGACCAGGCCTGCGAATCTATCTGATACAAGAAGCCCACCGATTAATCATCCTTTTCGGTGGTGGCGACAAGTCCAGTCAAAAACGCGATATCAAAGTCGTGAAGTCGCTGATCAATGAACATCAGCGTGACAAGAAATTGAAACAACAGAGGTAACCGACATGGCGCTCACCCGCAGCTACAAACACACCATCGCCGAACGTGCTCAGCGCGACCCTGAATTTGCCCAGGCTCTCCTTGATGAGGCTGCTACGTTGTTTCTCAATGGTGAGCCGGAAGTTTCACGTGTCATTCTGCGTGATCTGGTCAACGCCACAGTAGGCTTTGAAGGCCTTGCGAAAGAAACGGCCAAACCGAGTAAAAGCCTGCACCGAATGCTGTCGGCCAGTGGCAATCCAAGCATGGATAACCTCGCGGCAATTTTTGCGGTGATTAGAAAAGCACTGGGTGTTGATATGCAGGTCCACGGAGTTCCCACTGCATAATTTGCGACTCTACGTCACCCATTGTGTCGACGCTGTCGACACAATGTAGTGAGCGGGCTTGTCCCGCGCTGGGCTGCGAAGCGGCCCCAATAAGGCCACCGCGTTTTTTCAGGTAACACGCGATGCCAGGTTTTAGGGCCGCTTCGCAGTCCCCAGCGCGGGACAAGCCCGCTCACTACAAATTGCTCTTAAGCCATTAAAAAATGCGCAGATCCCGATGCCATCACAGGCAAGCAAGCTCCCACAGGTTTGCGCAGCGCCTTGAGCATCGCGCCTAATCTGCAAAAATTGGCAATCCGTGGTTCCCGTCTATCCTGTAACCAGTCACTGCGACACCAAACCACACCCACACTTTTTACTTATCCCCACCGATCAGGCTAAATATCCCCCTGATCGTTTAACCCTACGGATTATCCGCCATGGCCCGTCAACGCTTTGCAATCGCTTGGATCGCCTGCCTGGCAGCGCTGTTCAACGCCTTTGCCATGCCGATGGCCAGCGCGATGCAGCAATCAGACGATCCGATCAAACGCTTGATGTGGGGCAGTTTCTGCTCCTCCAATGGTGCCAGCCTGAAGACCATCGCCCTGGGCAAGCTGGAGATTCCAGCGCCGCAGCAGGACGATCACTCCGCCATGCAGCATTGCTGGTGTTGCTCGGGCTCGGCGCCGTTGGTGGCGTTGCCGGGGCATATGCCGCAGTTGTATGTCACGCGGTTCGAGGCGGTGCAAAGCCTGCCGCCGCCCCAGCTGCAAAACCCTACCCCGCGCCAGCAATGGCCGAGTCTCAACCCGCGCGCGTCTCCAACGGTCTGATCCTTCGCAAGTGAACTGCGTTTAGAACCGTTCTGGAGAACTGCCATGCTTAAATCTTCCCTGCTTCTGGCCGCGTTGTTGCTGCCGGTGTTCAGTGCTGCCAATGCCGATGACTACAAGGCCGGCGACTTGCTGGTCAGCGACCCCTGGTCCCAGGAGTTGCCGCCCAACGCGCCGACTGTCGCGGCGTATTTCGTGATTCATAACACCGGAGTGACCCCGGACCGTCTGCTCAGCGTCGAGACGCCGGTGGCCGACAAGGCCGAGCTGCATGAGCATGTGATGCAGGGCGACTTGATGAAGATGCAGCAGGTGCCCAGCGTCGCCGTCCCCGCCAAGGGCGAGCTGACCTTTGCGCCGATGGCGTATCACGTGATGCTACTGGGCCTTAAGGATCGCAGCCTGTTGGCCGACGGCAAGCAATTCCCGCTGACCCTGACCTTCGAAAAGGCCGGCAAGGTCGAGGTGCAAGTGTCGGTACAGAAAGTGCCGCCAATGGCCACACACGCGCATAAACACGCCCAATAGGCAGACTCCAGATGGGCGCCCCTCGCGCCAGGCTGTCTCCACGCCACCGCGTAATGCGCGGCAGTTGGATCAGCCTGTTCGCCATGCTGATGATCTTTATCGGTCCGCTGATTTCCCAAGCGATGCCGATGGATCATCACGCCGGTATGTCGATGGAGATGCCAGGCGACCATGGCGATTCCCATCACAAAAAGGCCCCTGACGAACACCACGCACTCTGGGCAAAGTGCGGCTATTGCGACCTGCTCTTCAGCTGCCCCGCCCTGCCCGGCAGCGTTTCCCACGTCACCCTAGGCACCCCGCCGCCAGCCAACGCCCTTGTCCCCGCAACGCGCCTGGGCCACGCCCGGCAGAGCATCTTCCCCGGCGCCCGCAGCCGCGCGCCGCCCATCGCTTCGTAAGCACTTCACACCGTTACTTCACCCCGGCCGACTTTAGACAGACAGCCGCAGGCTGCTGGCCGTGTTGTTTACGATTGATTGATGGAATTTGTCATGTCCAGGTTTTCTGCTGACACCCGCTTGGGAAGCACGCCTGTGTTCGCCGTTCTATGCGGCGCACTCCTGGCTCCACAGGCGTATGCCGATGAGCATGCTGAGCACGAGCTCAGCCCCACCGTGATCACCGCAATCGCTCCCAGCTCACCGTTGACCGTGGTCACCAACCCCAAGGACCCGCGCCAACCCGTGCCCGCCAGTGACGGCGGTGACTACCTCAAGACCATCCCAGGCTTCGCGCTGGTGCGCAACGGCGGCACCAATGGCGACCCGGTGCTACGCGGGATGTTCGGCTCACGCCTGAATATCCTCACCAATGGCAGCATGATGCTCGGCGCCTGCCCCGGCCGCATGGATGCGCCGACCTCGTACATCTCGCCGGAAACCTACGACAAGCTCACCGTGATCAAAGGCCCGCAAACCGTACTCTGGGGGCCCGGCGCATCCGCCGGCACGGTGTTGTTCGAGCGCGAGCCGGAGACATTCGGCGAGCTGGGCACGCGCCTCAATGCCAGTGTGCTGGCCGGCTCCAACGGACGCTTCGACAAGGTCATCGATGCCGCTGCCGGCGGGCCTTTGGGCTATGTGCGCGTGGTCGGCAACCAGGCGCATGCCGATGACTACAAGGACGGCAATAACGACACCGTCGCCTCGCGCTATGACAAGTGGAACGGTGATGTAGCGGTCGGTTTCACCCCCGGCGCCGACACGCTGCTCGAACTCACCGCCGGCCGTGGCGATGGCGAGGCACGCTACGCCGGGCGCGGCATGGACGGCTCGCAGTTCCTGCGCGAAAGCCTGGGGCTGCGTTTCGAAAAATCCAACATCGGCGAGGTGCTGGATAAGGTCGAGGCCCAGGTCTACTACAACTACGCTGACCACGTGATGGACAACTACAGCCTGCGCACACCGTCGGGCACCGGCATGATGGCCGGGCCGATGGCCTCCAACGTCGACCGGCGTACCCTCGGCGCGCGGATCAAGGCCACCTGGCGCTGGGCCGATGTGCAACTGATCAGCGGCCTGGACGCGCAGACCAACGAACACCGCCAGCGCAGCAGCATGGGCATCGACACCTACAAGGAGTTGCCCAAGGTCAAGGATGCCAACTTCCACAACTACGGCGTGTTCGGCGAACTCACGTGGTACGCCGCCGACCGCGACCGCCTGATCACTGGCGCACGCCTGGATCGTGCCTCGGCCAAGGACTTCCGGCAAACCACAGGCTCCGGCATGAGCACTCGCGCCAATCCGACCGCCGACGACACCCGCGCTGACACCTTGCCATCGGGCTTCGTGCGTTATGAACACGACCTGGCCGACAGCCCCACCACCCTCTACGCGGGCCTGGGCCACTCGGAGCGTTTTGCGGATTATTGGGAGCTGTTTTCCCCCAACACCGGCGCGGCTGGTTCGGCGAATGCCTTTGACGGTGTGAAGCCGGAGAAAACCACCCAGCTCGACTTCGGCGCGCAATACAAAGCCGAGGCGCTTGAAGCCTGGGCCTCGGGCTACATCGGCCGGGTGCAGGACTTCATCCTGTTCGACTACCGGCCAGGGATGATGGGCACGACTTCCCAGGCCCGCAACGTCGACGCCCGCATCATGGGCGGCGAACTGGGCGCGGCGTACAAGCTGACACGCAACTGGAAAGCCGACGCCACCCTCGCCTACGCCTGGGGCAAGAACAGCAGCGACGGCAAGGCGCTGCCGCAAATGCCGCCGCTGGACGCACGTCTGGGCCTCACCTACAGCGAGGATGACTGGAGTGCCGGCGCCTTGTGGCGCGTGGTCGCCGCGCAAAATCGCATCGACCAGAACAAGGGCAACGTGGTCGGTAAGGACTTCGACAAGAGCGGCGGTTTCGGCGTGTTCTCGTTGAACGCGACGTACCGCATCAACAAGCACTTCAAGGTCAGCACCGGCGTCGACAACCTGTTTGGCAAGGCCTACGCCGAGCACTTGAACCTGGCCGGCAACGCCGGGTTCGGCTACCCGGCCAATGACCCGCAGGCCATCAAGGAGCCTGGTCGTACCCTGTGGACCAAGGTGGACATGAGCTTCTAAAAGCCTCGCGAGCAAGCCCGCTCCCACAGTTGGAATGCATTTCAAATGTAGGAGCGGGCTTGCTCGCGAAGGCGGCACAACTGACAAAAACTTTTAAAGCCTTTGCGGAGCACCTGATGAGCACTCAAAAAATCTCCTTTTACAACCTGGCCTGGCGCTGGCACTTCTACGCCGGCCTCTTCGTCGCCCCTTTCATGGTGCTGCTGGCCCTCACCGGCATCATCTACCTGTTCAAACCCCAGCTCGACCCGCTGATGTACGGCAACCTGCTCACCGTGCCAGCCGCCGAACATGCCCTGAGCGCCGACGAACAACTGCAACGCGCCAAGGCTGCTTACCCTCAGGGCTCAATCAGCAAATACCTGCCGCCGGCCAACGCCACCAGCAGCGCGCAGTTCGTGATGCATAACGGCGGCCGCGAAGTAACGGTCTTCGTCGACCCGTATCGCGGCACCGTGCTCGGTGAGCAGGACTCGAAATACAACCTGCAAGCCATCGCCCGTGCGCTGCATGGCGAGCTGATGATCGGTACCGTCGGCGACCGTCTGGTGGAACTCGCCGCAGGCTGGGGGGTGATGCTGGTGGTATCGGGCCTGTACCTGTGGTGGCCGCGCGGCAAGTCTTCGGCAGGCGTTTTGTGGCCGCGTTTCAGCCGTCGTGGCCGGGTGTTCTGGCGCGACATGCATGCGGTCACCGGCTTCTGGGGCGCGTCACTGTTGCTGGTGATGCTGCTCAGCGGCATGACCTGGACCGGCTTCTGGGGCAAGCAATACGCTGACCTGTGGAACACATTCCCGGCGGCCATGTGGAACGACGTGCCGCAGTCCGATCAACAGGCGCGCGTGCTCAACACCGCCACTCAACAGACCGTGCCCTGGGCCCTGGAAAACACCCCGATGCCCATGTCCGGCGACCACGCCGAGCACATGAACCACGGCGCGATGCACTCAGCGCCGGCAGCGCCGACCCTGCGCCTGCAACAGGTGGTCGACCTGGCCACCGCGCGCAAGGTCGAGCCCGGCTACAGCATCACCTTCCCTACCACCGCCGAGGGCGTGTTCACCCTTGCGGTGTTCGCCAACGACCCGCGCAACGACGCCACCCTGCATGTGGACCAGTACACCGGCAAGGTACTCGCCGATGTGCGTTGGGCGCACTACAACCTGGTCGCCCGCGCCACCGAAACCGGCGTGATGCTGCACGAAGGCAAGATGTTCGGCCCGATCAACCAGATCATCGTGTTGCTGATCTGCCTGATGATCCTGCTCAGCGCCGTCAGCGGTGTGGTGATCTGGTGGAAGCGTCGGCCACAGGGTGGCCTGGGAGTTCCGCCGTTACGCCATGACCTGCCGAAATGGAAAACCGCGATGGTGATCATGCTCGGGCTGGCGATCATTTTTCCGCTGGTGGGTGCATCGCTGATCGTCGTGTGGGCGCTGGACCGCCTGGTGCTGTCACGCTTTTTTGGCCAGCATCAACCGGTCTCAGGTTCACGATGAAGCGCACAAACGCCGTCATCAAAGCTCATCTTTTTGATGGCCATACCAGAGCTCGCCTGCATCCGGATCTATCGCTGCCCATTCATCACCCAACGGCCCACGCTTTCTCCAGAAAGCATCAGTGACCAGCACCGACAGGCTGCCCAGTCGCCTCAAACGACTGACCAGCGCACTCGGGGAAGGCGCGGGCCGGGCGCTGAGCATCATCGACTCGGCCGCCGTCAGCGCCGGTATGTACTTGAGTAGGGCCCCCCCCTGGCAGGACAGGTAAATACGCCCGGCGTCGGGCTGGTTACTCAGCACCACAGACAGGTAGCTGTTCAGTACGTCGTGGGAGATAAAATTAGGTAACAGGACGAGGTCAAGCGGCTTGAGGTTGGGCCTCGACGGGATTGACTTGTAGAAGGCATGCACCGCCGCAACTTTGTAATTACGCAGCACATTCTCAGCCGGTACGTCGAACCCGGCATGCCCCTTCCAGAACAGCAACTCCAGCGTACTGTTACCAAAACCGGACCGGTCCTCCACGGGATCGATCGCGACAAACCCGGTCATTTTCGCAGGCATCAACACCGCGCCTAAATACGATTTACCGGCAAAGGGCGCGATCAATCGCTGAGCGTAACGGGCTGCGTCATCGGCATAAAAAAACAACGGCCCGCAGAATGAATGGAAATGGGGGTCGGCAGTGAACGAATGCGGCGACCGCTTGGGCCACCATCGCGTCGTGACCCGCTCCTTGCGGCCCCATATTTCACTGGTGAGCCGGATACGCAACTCCCCTATGGCTGCCAGCCGGCGCACATAGTCGCGTACGGTTAATGAGCCATCGCGCAGTCGCGCCGAATCGTGGCTCACATTCCTTGCCCATTCGGACACGGGCGCGGTCTTGGGCACGGTATACCAAAGCAGTGCACGGTCAGCGCATAGCAGGTACAGCGGCAATGCCTCGCCGTTGCGTGGCGTCGTCATGAATGACAACGCTTTGGAGATGACCGGAGGGGCAAAGAAGTGCTGAGCCATTTCATCGTCGGCGGCAGCGATGGTTTCGGTCGACGCACACAGGTACAAACCCGCCAACACATAGCCTTGGGGGAGTTGGCCCTTGACAAAGACCGGTTTCAAATCGTCATAACGGTCTCTGACAAGCGGCAGGGTCGTCATGTACAACTCCTTGCCAAACGCCTTGAGCACATAACCGACGGCAACCTGAGCCTGTGCGTTCCAATTACGGTAGACATGCCGAACCGCATCGAGTGCGCGAGTAAAGATCGGGCCGCACGGTGAGTCGGCTCCAGCATCGCGCACCTCCAATGGGGCAGCGCGGTACTGATTCGGCACAAACCCGATTTGTATCCGCCTGGGACTGCCCCACACTGCATTGCCTTCCACCACACGCAAATCGCCGGCCCGTGCCGCCTGATCGATAAATGCCTGCGGTAGCAGTGCTCCACTGCGCAGTTGTCGTTCGATAGGGTTATCACTCAAGTCGCCAGCGCCAGGGGATGTAGCGGCCAACTTGTTTCTCAACAGCGTTTCCTCGACATCGTTCGTCAACTGGTAACTGAGGATCGTGCCATTTGGCCCGAACACATACTGGCGTTTAACGTGCGCTTCACGGGTCAGCAGCCTGCACAAAACCGCCGTGGGGATCATGCTTTGATAAAGGGCTTTTTGAGACGCCGACAACAGTATCTGCACCTCCTGTTCCATCCGGGACTGATAGAAAGCCGCAAGGGTCGCGCCCCCTGGATAGAGCCCAGTCGCAATCACGGGGTCAGGGTAGATCCAGTCAAGTGTTGGGCCTTGAGCCGGGACCACCAACGGTTCAGTCGCCACAAACAGGCCATTGGTCAGCCTGAGGATGACGCCGCCGTAGGTCCGGCGTTGCCTGCTGCCAACCGCAACCGCGGCATGGCGTGCCGCATCATCCGCTGAGGCAAACGCCGGGCTCAGGCGTCGAGGCGCCAGCGTTTCATAGCCGCTCCACGTCGGCTTGACCTGCCCGCTCGTATCCCAGAGCTGACTGCCGCGCACCACGTAAAGCATGCCCTTGGCGATCCATTCCCGGACAAACTCCAACGCCGTTTTCTTGCCGGACTCCAACTGCATGCTTGCGAGCCCCAGCAGGTTGTCCGCCAGGCCACCGACTTTCACGTCGATCAATGATGGCTGATAGCGCAAAAGCGCACCGTCCAAGTTGGAAAAGTAAACCGGCAGACTCTGCGCTCTATCGCGCAGGCCTTCGGTCAACGCGGCCAGCAATACTCCCGGCCTTACAAAATACAGCGTCAACCACGCATTCGCCCCCTTCAGCCACGGCGGCGACCAATGCTGCGACCGGAACAAGGCGTGCATCTCATAGCCCTCGGGCAATATCGGCTCATTACGTAGGTTGCGAGAGAACAAGCGATTGAACTTAAACAGCTCACCTGCGTTGACGGCGCCTACCGCTTCGGTCGCAATGTACTGCGGCAGGTCTTTATGCTTAAGGATGTACGCATAGCAGGCCGGCTCGGGAACTGTGCGTCCCTGCAAACGCGCATGCAGGTTACGCGCAGCATCATCGCCACTGGAGAACACGGCACTGTAGAGGACGTAATCGAGTGGTCCGAACCTGGCTGCATAGGTGAAGTTGGGCGACCAATCACTGTAGACGGCCCCACGTGGGCCCCACAACTTGTTGCCCTGGATGATTTTGAACTCCCCTGCAACCGCCAGTCTCCGCACCCAATCGGCCGGCCTGATATCACCGCGATCGAGTCGCCGCCCGAGTCGGTTCTCCCCAGCCAGCGGGCCAATATTGGCCAGCAGCAACTTTTCCTGAGGCGAATGATTCGGGGCGAACTCCAACAAACAATCTTGCGCCCCGGACAGGTAGGCCACCCTTTCATCCGAGATGATCGAGTACATCTCGTCATCGGAAAACACTTGCAGGTTGATCAGCGCTTCTTCCTGCGTCCAGCCACGTCGCATAACCCAGTTCGGATGGACCATCGACAGCGCCACATGCGAGCCGTAGCGGGCGTGCAGCTCATAACCCTCCATCGGGATCAGCGCCCCTTGGTCACCCGCGGGAAAAAACAGCGTGGACGAAAACGGATGTCCCATGCTTTCCAGGGGCGGCGTGACCACGAAACGGCCGTCTACCCCCTTGAGCACATACCCGCCGTAATAGAGGCTGCGTCGGCTGCCGATTTGTTCATGGGCGTGCAGAGCCGCATCACGAGCACTGAGAAACGAGCGGCCAAAGGCCAGCGGATACTCCGGGGCCAACAGCGGCGAGTGCGTATCCACGCGCCCGACATCACGCCATAACTTACCCGCCTGCACCACCCACAGTTCAGTGGCTTCGATCACCCTGCGTAAATAGTTGCGCGGTGTCAGCGTACCGGCGACCAGTGCAGCCTGGGCGCCGTTGTCACTGATTACGCCGTCGCTATCTGACTTGAACAGTTCGGTAACCCGTGCTGTCGACGGCACCTTGAGTTTAAGCAACGCGTCGTCATGGGCACGCATGTAGAGGTCAAGACCGCGACTGGGGTTTTGCAGGGCCAGCGTACTGTGCCCCTGACGAATAGCGGCCACCACCTGTGCAGGAGAAAAGAACGCGCTGGCCAGCCAGCGCTCTTTCGCCGCCACGGCATCCTTCTCGTACCAGTCATTGAAGTAAATGGCCTCCAGACGATACTGGGCAGGCAACACCAACGCGCCGCCAGGCCCCTTTGGAAACAACGCATCCAGCGCAAACAAAGGCTCACGCTTGGGCGACGCGAGGGTCGCGATATAACGGTCCTTGCTGATGTGCTTGAGCACAACGCCAACGTGCGGCTCCGCAGGCTGTGCCGACGGTGTAGAGAGCGCCGCCGCCAGCGCCAACGGCACCTGGTCGAAGACGGCAGTGAACAACGGCTGCTCGGTCAGCGCTGATGACGTAAAGGGTTCGAAAACCACCCAATCGGCCGGCACTCGGCCCACGGAGCCACCCCACAATGCGGTAGGCACAACCAGGCTTAACGAGCCGAAGCTGGAAACTTTTTTGACGAACTGATCAAAGCTGCCATACACCCCAACCGGGTTGTTGGGCGGTTTTCCAGCCTGCACCCACAACGCAAAGCTGAACTCCGCCGGTGAACCGGCGGGGGTATGGCAAATCAATGAACCATCCGGGCCGGACAAGTAGGATGACGGGAAAAAATCGCGGTCATGCACATCCCGGTAAAAGTCCACTCCAGACAAGAACCCCAGGAAAGCCTTGGCCATGCGCTCATCAAAACTGGGGTTTTTCTGCAGAATCGCAGCGTGCTGCGCGGGGTGCGAATGGTAGCTGGCGACACAGGTATAGCCCGCTGGCTGAAGATAGTAGCCATCGGCACCGATGCCCAATACCGCGCGCAGATCAAACTGCATCCCCCCACCCGGCACCGGCTGAGTCGCGAAATAGTCACCGGCGGGGTTGCGCACAATCACCCCGCCGTATTCGACGTCGCGCCGGTCGCCGATTGCCTGGTGTGCCCAGTAGGCGGCGTCCGCCTCATTCACAAACGCAGGGCTCAGCGGCGGCAACGTGGCCGCCCCCCGGTTCGAACTCGCAGCGCGTTCTTCACGTGACAATCTGATAGCCATTTCAACTCCTTGAAAGAATGCCTGGGCATAGCGCCCGGCCCCTCATTCTTGCGGCGGGGGGCGTCTTCCAATCGGTAGATAAGTAGCCACCGGGATCAGCGCTCACCGTTGTCCGGGCGTTGGCAGCGCACCATTACGGCACAGACGCGTGCCCAACCGCTGCAACCGGGAGCCACATTGGTGCGCTACGCAACCTTGCGCTACCCCTCCACGCCGTCTGTTCAAGGCTTTTGCGACTTCGGCACACCCCTTGCTATCACCTGTGCAACGTCCCTCATCTGCCACCCATAAAAATATCGGTCACGGAGATCGCACCATGAAGCGTCGCAGCTTGATCAAGGCTTTCACTCTTTCGGCATCCATTGCCGCCATGGGCATGACCTGGACGATCCAGGCTGCCGAGACCATCAAGGTCGGCATCCTGCATTCGCTGTCCGGCACCATGGCGATCTCCGAAACGTCGCTCAAAGACATGGCGTTGATGACCATCGACGAGATCAACGCCAAGGGCGGGGTAAACGGCAAAATGCTCGAACCTGTGGTCGTCGACCCGGCGTCGAACTGGCCGCTGTTCGCCGAGAAAGGCCGCCAGTTGCTGACTCAGGACAAGGTCGCCGTGGTGTTCGGTTGCTGGACATCGGTGTCGCGTAAGTCGGTATTGCCGGTGTTCGAAGAACTCAATGGCCTGCTGTTCTACCCGGTTCAATACGAGGGCGAAGAGATGTCGCCAAACGTGTTCTATACCGGTGCGGCGCCGAACCAGCAGGCGATTCCGGCAGTGGAATACCTGATGAGCGAAGAAGGCGGCAGCGCCAAACGCTTCTTCCTGCTGGGCACCGACTACGTGTACCCACGCACCACCAATAAAATCCTGCGCTCGTTCCTGCATTCCAAAGGCGTAGCGGATAAAGATATCGAAGAGGTCTACACCCCGTTCGGCCATGCCGATTACCAAACCATCGTGGCCAACATCAAAAAATTCTCGGCGGGCGGCAAGACCGCGGTGATCTCCACCGTAAACGGCGACTCCAACGTGCCGTTCTATAAGGAGCTGGCCAACCAGGGCTTGAAAGCGACCGACGTACCGGTGGTGGCGTTCTCCGTGGGTGAAGAAGAACTGCGCGGCATCGACACCAAGCCGCTGGTGGGCAACCTCGCTGCCTGGAACTACTTCCAGTCGGTGGAGAACCCGGTCAACAAGAAATTCGTCGCCGACTGGAAAGCCTACGCGAAGAAACACAACCTGCCGGGCGCCGACAAAGCCGTGACCAACGACCCGATGGAAGCCACTTACGTGGGCATCCACATGTGGGCGCAGGCGGCTGAAAAAGCCAAGTCCACCGACGTCGACAAAGTGCGTGAAGCACTGGCCGGGCAGACCTTTGCTGCGCCGTCCGGCTTCACGCTGACCATGGACAAGACTAACCATCACCTGCACAAACCCGTGATGATCGGCGAGATCCAGGCTGACGGGCAGTTCTCGGTGGTGTGGCAGACCCAGGAGCCGATCCGGGCGCAGCCGTGGAGCCCGTATATCCCTGGCAATGACAAGAAGCCGGATTATGCGGTGAAAAGTAACTAAGCCCGACCCGGTCTAACTGTGGGAGCGAGCAAGCTGGCTCCCACAGTTAGACCGCGCATGATCAGGACACTTTGTTATGCCCACTGCCCTCTACCGCTTCATTCTCGCCGCGCTGCTGTTGCTGCCCTTGGCCGCACACGCCAGCGACGCCGAAGACTTCCTGTCTGCCAACCCGACCCAACAAGCCAAGCTCCTGAAGGACTGGGCTGCGCAGCCTGACCCGGCGCGTATCGAGTTGGTGGACGCCTTGCAACAAGGCCAACTCACCGTCAACGGCGAGATCAAAACCGTCCGCCTGAACAACCGTCTGCGCGGCTTGATCGACAACGTACGGGCCAGCCAGCAACTGCTCGCCGCCGACCCCAAGGTGCGCCTCGCCGCCGCGCAAACCCTGCAAAAAAGCGCGCAACCTGCGCAGCTGAAATTCCTCGACAAGCAGGTCGCCGCCGAAACAGACGAGGACGTGCACACGGCACTCAGCCTGGCGTTGGCCAATCTGCAACTGGTCGACCCCGATCCCGTGGTGCGCCTTGCCGCCGTGCGCTTACTCGGCAACACCGGCGACCCGCTGGCCCGCACCCGCCTTGAGGCGCTGCTGGCCCCAGGCGTCGAAACCGATGCCGCCGTGCACACCGCCGCCGAAACCAGCCTGGCCCAGGTCAAACGCAAGTTGATGGTCGGCGAGCTCCTCGGCCAGGCCTTCAGCGGCATGTCCCTGGGCTCGATTCTGTTGCTGGCGGCCCTGGGCCTGGCGATCACCTTCGGCCTGCTCGGCGTGATCAATATGGCCCACGGCGAGATGCTGATGCTCGGCGCCTACTCCACTTACGTTGTGCAAATGCTGATGCAGCGCTACGTGCCGCAAGCCATCGAGTTCTACCCGCTGATCGCGCTGCCGGTGGCGTTTTTTGTCACCGCTGCCATCGGCATGGCGCTGGAGCGCACGGTGATTCGTCACCTGTACGGTCGACCGCTGGAAACCCTGCTGGCCACCTGGGGCATCAGCCTGATGCTGATCCAGTTGGTGCGCCTGGTGTTCGGCGCGCAGAACGTCGAAGTGTCCAACCCCGAATGGCTGTCGGGCGGGATTCAAGTGCTGCCCAACCTCGTGCTGCCGTACAACCGCATTGTGATCATCGCTTTCGCCTTGTGCGTGGTGCTGCTGACCTGGCTGCTGCTGAACAAAACCCGCCTGGGCCTCAACGTGCGTGCCGTGACCCAGAACCGCAGCATGGCCGCGTGCTGCGGCGTACCGACAGGCCGCGTGGACATGCTTGCGTTTGGCCTGGGTTCCGGCATTGCCGGGTTGGGCGGTGTGGCGCTGAGTCAGATCGGCAACGTCGGCCCGGACCTGGGCCAGAGCTACATCATCGACTCGTTCCTCGTCGTGGTGCTCGGCGGCGTCGGCCAGTTGGCCGGGAGTGTCATGGCCGCCTTCGGGCTGGGCATTGCCAATAAGATCCTGGAACCCCAGATCGGTGCCGTGCTCGGCAAAATCCTGATCCTCGCGCTGATCATTCTGTTTATCCAGAAACGCCCGCAGGGACTCTTCGCACTGAAAGGACGGGTGATCGACTGATGAACCAGCCATTGATGCTTACGGCCGCGCAAAAGGCCGGCCCCAAGGTGACGGTTGCCGTCGGCGCAGTGATCCTGACCCTGCTGCTGGCGCTGCCGTTGTGTTCCTTGCTGTCGCCGGAACACCCGCTGCATGTGTCGGCCTACACGCTGACGCTGGTGGGCAAAATTCTCTGCTACGCCATCGTCGCCCTCGCGCTGGACCTGGTGTGGGGCTATGCCGGTATGTTGTCTCTCGGCCACGGTTTGTTCTTTGCCCTGGGCGGCTATGCGATGGGCATGTACTTGATGCGCCAGGCGTCCGGCGATGAATTGCCGGCGTTCATGACCTTCCTCTCGTGGACCGAATTGCCCTGGTACTGGGTCGGCACCGAGCACTTCCTCTGGGCCATGTGCCTGGTGGTGCTGGCGCCCGGTCTGCTGGCACTGGTCTTTGGTTTCTTCGCCTTCCGCTCGCGGATCAAGGGCGTGTATTTCTCGATCATGACCCAGGCCCTGACCTTCGCCGGGATGCTGCTGTTTTTCCGCAACGAGACCGGTTTTGGCGGCAACAACGGCTTCACCAATTTCCGCAGCATTCTCGGCTTTGGGATTACAGAGCCGGGCACGCGGGCGGTGTTGTTTGTGGCAACGGTGCTGCTGCTGGTGGCGAGCCTGTACATCGGCTGGCGCCTGGCCAAGAGCAAGTTCGGTCGGGTGCTGACCGCCCTGCGCGACGCCGAGAACCGCCTGATGTTCTGCGGCTACGACCCACGTGGCTTCAAGCTGTTCGTGTGGGTGTTGAGCGCGGTGTTGTGTGGGTTGGCCGGGGCGTTGTATGTGCCGCAAGTGGGCATCATCAACCCCAGTGAAATGTCGCCGACCAACTCGATCGAAGCGGCGGTGTGGGTGGCCTTGGGCGGGCGCGGGACGTTGATCGGCCCGCTGCTGGGCGCAGGGGTGGTCAATGGCATGAAGAGTTGGTTCACCGTGGCCTTCCCGGAATATTGGCTGTTCTTCCTCGGGGCGCTGTTCATCATCGTCACCCTGTACCTGCCCAAGGGCGTTATCGGTCTGCTGAAGAAATGAGGAACGTCATGCTTGAACCTATTTTCGACGCAGGCAGCGGCCGCGATGCCATCGGCATTGGCCAGGCCGCCGGCAAGGGCCTGAACACCCGCCACGGCACCATCCTGACCCTGGAAGACATCAGCGTCAGCTTCGATGGCTTCAAGGCACTCAACGATTTGAACCTGTACATCGGCGTCGGCGAATTGCGCTGCATCATCGGCCCCAACGGCGCGGGCAAGACCACGCTGATGGACGTGATCACCGGCAAGACCCGCCCCAGCCATGGCACCGCCTGGTTTGGCGAAAACCTCGATCTCACCGGTATGAGCGAAGTGCAGATCGCCCAGGCTGGCATTGGGCGCAAGTTCCAGAAGCCCACGGTATTCGAAGCCCTGAGCGTGTTTGAAAACCTGGAGCTGGCGCAGAAGACCGATAAATCGGTGTGGGCCAGCCTGCGCGCACGCCTGAGCGGCGAGCAGAAGGACCGTATCGATGAAGTGCTCGACACCATCCGTCTCACCGCGTCGGCACAGCGCCCGGCCGGCTTGCTGTCCCACGGCCAGAAGCAGTTCCTGGAGATCGGCATGCTGCTGATGCAAGACCCGCAACTGTTGCTGCTGGACGAGCCGGTAGCGGGCATGACCGACGCCGAAACCGAATTCACCGCCGAACTGTTCAAGCGCCTGGCGGGTAAGCACTCGCTGATGGTGGTGGAACATGACATGGGCTTTGTCGGTTCGATTGCCGACCACGTGACCGTGTTGCACCAAGGCAGCGTGCTGGCCGAAGGGTCGCTGGAGCAGGTGCAGGCCGATGAGCGGGTTATTGAGGTGTATTTGGGCAGATAAATCGGCCAGCTTTGAGTCGCAAGCCGCTTGAAGCCTAACTAACGGAGTTCCAATGCTACAAGTACAACACCTGCACCAATACTACGGCGGTAGCCACATCCTGCGCGGGCTGTCTTTTGACGTGAAGATCGGCGAAGTCACCTGCCTGCTGGGCCGTAACGGCGTAGGCAAGACCACTCTGCTCAAATGCCTGATGGGTCTGCTGCCCTCCAAGGAAGGCGTGGTGAATTGGGAAGGCAAGGTCATCACCGGGGTCAAGCCGCATCAGCGTGTGCATGCCGGGATTGCCTACGTGCCCCAGGGCCGGGAGATTTTTGGCCGGCTGACAGTGGAAGAAAACCTGCTGATGGGGCTCTCGCGTTTTCCGGGCTCAGAAGCCAAGGAAGTGCCCGCCTTCATCTACGAATTGTTCCCGGTGTTGCTGCAAATGAAGCATCGCCGTGGCGGTGACCTGTCCGGCGGCCAGCAACAACAGCTGGCCATCGGCCGGGCGCTGGCCAGCCGTCCGCGCCTGTTGATCCTCGATGAGCCCACCGAAGGCATCCAGCCGTCGGTGATCAAGGAGATCGGCGCGGTGATCAAGAAACTCGCTGAGCGTGGCGATATGGCAATCCTGCTGGTCGAGCAGTTCTACGACTTTGCCGCGGAACTGGCCGACCAGTATCTGGTGATGTCCCGGGGTGAAATCGTGCAGCAGGGCCGTGGTGAAAATATGGAAAACGAGGGTGTACGCGGCCTGGTTACGATCTAACCTGTAGCGTCCTGACGATAAGCACACACCATGAACCTGCCCCTTACTTGCGCCCTGTTCACCCCCAGCTGGCACGCCGAGCTGGAACTCGGCTACGCGCGTTTCGGCGACACCACGCGCCCGGTGATGCGTCGCCACCTCGGCCCGCTGCGCGTGCAAAAACACCTGTACGCCGAAGGCCCCGAGGTGTGCCAGCACATCATCGTGCACCCGCCGGGCGGGATTGCCGGTGGCGATCGCCTGGACATCAGCGCCCACGTCGGTGCCGGTGCCTGGGCGCAGCTGACCAGCCCCGGCGCGGCCAAGTGGTACCGCGCCAACGGGCCGGCGTTTCAGCAGCTCGACCTCAGGGTCGAAGCCGGCGCGACGCTGGAGTGGCTGCCCCAGGAAACCATTGTATTCAGCGCCGCCCAGGCCGAACTCACCACGCGCATTGAGCTGCAAGGCGATGCGCGGCTGTTCTACTGGGACGTGGTCGCCCTCGGTCGCCCGGCCAGTGGCGAGCGTTTTGACCTGGGCCACTTCCAGTCGCACCTGGATATACGCCGCGACGGCCAGTTGCTCTGGCATGAGCGCCAGCGCATTGTGGGCGCCGACGGTTTGCTCGATTCACCTATCGGCCTGGACGGGCAACCGGTGTTTGCCACGCTGTTGCTGACCGCCGATATTGACCCTCAATTACTGGAAACCTGCCGCGCCCTGCCCAACGCGGTACGCGGCGACCTCACCCAATTGCCCGGCTTGCTGGTGGCCCGTTGTTTGGCCAGCGAAGCGCTGCTGGCACGGGGGTGGCTGATCGATTTATGGCGCGTGTTGCGCCCGGCCGTATTAGGCAGGGAAGCGGTATCACCGAGAATCTGGAGCACATGAAGATCAAACATGTGGGAGCGGGCTTGCTCGCCCCCACACGGGATCTCCATTGTTGATAAGAATGCTGCCTAAGAGAGACCTTGAACCATGGACCTGACCCCACGGGAAAAAGACAAACTGCTGATTTTCACCGCCGGCCTGGTAGCCGAGCGCCGCCTGGCGCGCGGGGTGAAGCTCAACTACCCGGAAACCATCGCCTACATCTGCGCCGCCTTGATGGAAGGCGCCCGCGACGGCCGCACCGTGGCCGAGCTGATGCACTACGGTACCACCCTGCTCAGCCGCGAGCAGGTGATGGAAGGCATCCCGGAAATGATCCCGGATGTCCAGGTCGAAGCCACCTTCCCCGACGGCACCAAGCTGGTCACCGTCCACCAACCCATTGCGTAAGAGGCCGGCCATGATTCGTGATGCAACCGAGCAGGACCTGCCTGCGATTCGCGACATCTACAACGATGCGGTGCTGAATACGACGGCGATCTGGAACGAACAACCGGTGGACCTGGCCAACCGTAAAGCCTGGTTCAGCGCGCGCCAGGCTCTGGGATATCCGGTCCTGGTGGCGGTGGAAAACGGCGAAGTCACGGGCTACGCCGCGTTTGGCGACTGGCGCCCGTTCGAGGGCTTCCGCTACAGCGTCGAACACTCGGTGTATGTGCGCAGCGACCAACGCGGCAAGGGCCTGGGCCCGCGCCTGATGGAAGGCTTGATCGAACGCGCGCGCACCTGCGGCAAACACGTGATGGTCGCCGCCATCGAAAGCAGCAACCAGGCCTCGATCCGCCTGCATGAACGCCTGGGGTTCATCACCACCGGGCAGATGCCGCAAGTGGGTATCAAGTTTGGCCGCTGGCTCGACCTCACCTTTATGCAGCTTGCCTTGAATCCGGGCGCAGAACCGCCCCAGGAGTGACATCGATGAACGCGGCTCAACTGCGTCGAGTCCATACTGAAAGTTTTGCCCACTACCGCCTGGGCTTGATCGAGCTGTTGCTGGACGCGGTCAAGCATGGCGCTTCAGTGGGTTTCATGGCCGATTTCGATGAGGCTCAAGCGCGTGCGTATCTGAACGGCGTGCAGGCGAGTATTGAAGACGCCAGCCTGCTGCTGTGGGTGGTGGTGCGCGACGAGCAGGTCATCGCCAGCGTGCAGTTGGCGCTGTGCCAGAAAGCCAACGGCCTGAACCGCGCCGAAGTACAAAAACTGCTGGTGCACAGCCGCGCACGGCGCCATGGCCTGGGCCAGCAACTGATGAACACCCTGGAACTCGCTGCCCGCCAGCACAAACGTGGCCTGCTGTACCTGGACACCGAGGCTGGCTCCGGCGCCGAAGCCTTCTACCAGTCCCTGCGCTACACCAAGATCGGCGAACTGCCCGACTACTGCCAACGCCCGGACGGGCGCTACAGCCCGACCGCTATCTACTTCAAGACCCTGGGGCAACCTGCATGATTCCTGGCGAATATCAGATCCAGCCTGGCGACATCGAACTCAACGTGGGCCGGCGCACCGTCACCCTCAGTGTGGCCAACAGCGGCGACCGGCCTATCCAGGTGGGTTCGCACTACCATTTTTTCGAGACCAATGACGCGCTGACGTTTGACCGCGCGGCAAGCCGTGGCATGCGCTTGAATATTCCGGCGGGAACGGCGGTGCGGTTTGAGCCGGGGCAGGCGAGGACTGTCGAACTCGTCGAACTGAGCGGAATGCGGCGAGTTTATGGGTTTGCGGGAAGAGTCATGGGCGAGCTTTAGGTCGACTGCAAGCATCAAGCTGCAAGCTGCAAGAAAGAGCAGCTTGTGGCGCCACACCTGCTTTTTCTTGAAGCTCGCAGCTTAAAGCTCGCAGCTCATATCCGAGGACCGAGGCTATGAAAATCACCCGTCAGGCATATGCCGACATGTACGGCCCCACCGTCGGTGACAAGGTCCGCCTGGCCGACACTGACCTGTTCGTGGAAGTCGAACAGGACTTCACCGTCTACGGCGAAGAAGTCAAATTCGGCGGCGGCAAGGTCATCCGCGACGGTCAGGGTCAAAGCCAATTACTCGCCCATGAAGTCGTCGACACACTGATCACCAACGCGTTGATCATCGACCACTGGGGCATCGTCAAGGCCGATGTGGGCCTGAAGAACGGGCGCATCCACGCCATCGGCAAGGCCGGCAACCCGGACATCCAGCCCGGCGTGACCATGGCCATCGGCGCCAGTACCGAAGTGATCGCCGGTGAGGGCATGATCCTCACCGCCGGCGGCATCGACAGCCATGTGCATTTCATCTGCCCGCAGCAGATCGAAGAAGCACTGACCAGCGGCGTCACTACCATGATCGGCGGCGGCACCGGCCCGGCCACCGGCACCAACGCGACCACTTGCACCTCCGGGCCCTGGCACCTGGCGCGCATGCTCCAGGCCAGCGATTCGTTTGCGATGAACATCGGCTTTACCGGCAAGGGCAACGCCAGCCTGCCGGAGCCGTTGATCGAACAGGTCAAGGCCGGCGCCATCGGTTTGAAGCTGCACGAAGACTGGGGCACCACGCCCGCGAGCATCGACAACTGCCTGAGCGTCGCCGACCAATACGATGTGCAGGTGGCGATCCACAGCGACACCCTCAACGAGTCCGGCTTTGTCGAAACCACATTGGCCGCGCTCAAGGGCCGCACCATCCACACCTACCACACCGAGGGTGCCGGTGGGGGGCACGCGCCGGATATCATCAAGGCCTGCGGCTTCCCCAACGTGCTCCCCAGTTCCACCAACCCGACGCGGCCGTTCACACGCAATACCATCGACGAACACCTGGACATGCTGATGGTCTGCCATCACCTCGACCCGAGCATTGCCGAAGACGTGGCCTTCGCCGAAAGCCGCATCCGCCGCGAGACCATCGCCGCCGAAGACATCCTGCACGACCTCGGCGCATTCTCGATGATCAGCTCCGACAGCCAGGCCATGGGCCGCGTGGGCGAGGTGATCACGCGCACCTGGCAGACCGCCGACAAGATGAAAAAACAGCGCGGCGCCCTGCCCGGCGACGGCCCCGGCAACGACAACTTCCGCGCCAAGCGCTACATCGCCAAGTACACCATCAACCCGGCGATCACCCACGGCCTCAGCCATATCGTCGGTTCCATCGAAGTCGGCAAATGGGCCGACCTGGTGCTGTGGCGCCCGGCATTCTTTGGCATCAAGCCGACCCTGATCCTCAAGGGCGGCGCGATTGCCTCAAGCCTGATGGGCGATGCCAACGCCTCGATCCCCACGCCGCAGCCGGTGCACTACCGCCCGATGTTCGCCAGCTTCGGCAGTTCGTTGCACGCCACCAGCCTGACCTTTATCAGCCAGGCCGCGCAGGACGCCGGATTGCCCGAAGCCCTGGGTTTGAAAAAGCAGATCGCCGTGGTCAAGGGCTGCCGCGACGTGCAGAAAACCGACTTGATCCACAACGATTACCTGCCGGATATTGAAGTGGACCCGCAAACTTATCAGGTCAAGGCCGACGGCGTGCTGCTGTGGTGTGAACCGGCGGACGTGCTGCCGATGGCCCAGCGGTATTTCCTGTTTTGAACGTCAGCCCAGCGGCTGCACTTCAGCCCGCGATGGGCCGGGCTGGTCCCCGGCCTGGGCCACCACCTCACGTTGCGACAAGTCGAGCAGGGTTTGATAGCGCTCCTCCTCCACCTGACTGTAGAGCGCGTTCAAGGCATTCGTGTAATCCTGATCGAACTGTGGATGGGCGCTTTCCAGTGCATCCAGCCTCGAGTCACGGCTGCGCTGCCACTGCGCGAACGTCTCGGGGTATTTCTGCTGTAAGTAATCAACCCAGTAGCCACGCGCGACCAGTTCGTGGAAAAACGCCTGGGTGCTCTCCGCGGCCAATACGCTCTGGACCGCAGCCTCCAGCTGCTGCCTCGGGAGCGGCATGCCATAGTTCATATGCGCGGGCTGGGCCGGCAGGTCCAGTCTGGACTGCAATCCCACACGGTATTCCAGGCGAATCTCGGCCTCGTCAGGGTGGGCACGCCGTGCAATTTCTGCGGACGCCAACGCTTCAACCTGCCCTAGACGAAACAATTGCCGGGACAGCTTCAACAGCGCCGGCCCCTTGAGATCCAGCCGCGACGGGTCGATCCCAAACAGAGTGTCGTGCTCGTAAACCTTCACCTCCAGCCCGCTGAAGGTAAGAATACGTCCGTCGACGCAGGTGCCATGAGTATTAGAGATGCCGAATAGGGTTTGCCGCAGCTCAGTGTCAGCGCCCGCGGCCTTGAGTACCCGCCATACGCGTCGTGTCAGGTCGGCGCGAGCCACCCTGAATTCCTTGGTGTCCTGCAACATCTTCAGCAGATTAAAAAACGCCGCGCTGTCCGGCTCCGCCTCTAACTGATCCCAAAGCCCGCGATGTTCTTGCAGCGTTTCAGATTCCAGTGTTTCAAACCACGGATCGCGCTCTGCTGGCGTGGCTTGCACCGGTTCAAGCACTTCATCGGGTTCGGCCGGCGCGTCCTCGTCTTCGCTGCTCGTCGGGCTGTCAAGTTGCTCAAGCATTTGCCGCAACTCGCGCCTGGAAAAGCCCAGCGCATGAGTGCGCTCGGTGCGCTCGGCATAGTCTTGCAGCCGCTCCAGCGCCTCGCGCGGCAGTTGCATGTTGCCGGAAAGATCGGTACCGAACATCAATGCGTCATGGCCACCCTCAAGCGCCAGGGGCGGAATTACATCGATTTCGTTGAGGCTCAGATTCAGTCGGTTCAAGGCCGCATGCTGCAAGACGCCTGCGGGCCAGTCTGTCAGTCGGTTACTGGCAATATCGAGTGTTTGCAGATGCGGGAACGCCTGCATATCGAACGTTTCCAGGTTGCAATGGCTGAGATCCAGCCACCGCAGTTGTGGCATCGTGGCCAATGCGCGGTACAGGCGCGCGGGGTCTATCAGTGGGTTGGTCGACAGTTCCAGGCGCTGCAGATGTTCCATGCGGCTGACAGCCTCGGGCACCTCCACCAGCAGGTTGCCGTTGAGCATCAACGTACGCAGCTGAGGAAATGCGTGCAGAAAACCGTTGGAGCCGTCCTCGGTCAACCTGACGCCCTTCAGGTTCAAGCTTTCAACGTGGGTGAAGCCGGTGGGCAATCCAGGCAAATCGCCGACCTGGACGCCCTCCAGTACCAGCGCGCGCTGAACGGCCTCGCCCGGCAACAGGCTGCTGCGCCAGGACTCAAGAATGCGTTGCGCCGCCCATCGGCGTGTCTGGGACGAAACCCGCCAGCCGTGACCGTGGGCTTCGCGGATAAACATCCAATCATTCAGTTCACGGGTCAACGTCTGCGACGAACGCTCCCACTCCAGAACACGCAGGTGAATGCTCAGCTCGGTGGCGCCATCGGCCTGCAGATGCTGTGCCCAGGCGTGCAAGGCGTCAGGTTGCAGCGCAGGGTTAAGGCGTTGCAGGCGCTGCTCAACCGATAGCGCGCGGCCTGCGGCGTCCGATGGCAGAGGCAGTAACCGCTGGATAACCGTCATACCGGTCTCGATCGGTGGAAACGCGTCCGGAACGTCCTCCAAGGCAAACCGGCCCAGGGCGCCATGCGCCAGACCGTAAGCGTCCTCAACCCGCTGCTGCGCCGCCGCGAATGCCGACTGGGTGGCGGGGTCCAGCGGCGCCCCGGTCAGGTTGCTGGCAATGACCAATCCATCGCGGTCCAGAGCGACCTGCGGCACGTGGGTGAGCTGGCTATCACGCAAATCCAGCCAAGACAGTTGCGTCAGGTTTTGCGCCCCGATCGGCCAACTCTGCAGTTTTGTGCGGCTAAGATTAAGCGCTTGTAAACCCGGCATGGCGCTCACATCCAGCGCGATGATCGGGTTATCTGCCAGGTTGAGGTGCGCAAGCGACGGCAGCGCACCCGGCGCCAGCGGCGACTCGACGAGGGCGCAATTGCTGAGGTCCAGTGTGCGCACGTTGGCAAAATTCTGAATGAACCGGGCCAACTGTGCAGGCGGCACGCGTGCACCGATCAGTTGCAACGTCTCGACATGGGCAAAGCCCTCGGGCGCCAACTCGGGCAGTTCGCTCACGGCCAACGCGCGCACGACCAATTTTGATGACCGTTGCGCGGTACCGAAGCGCTTGAGCAGGCCGTTGTACCAGCACGCCCGCAAAGTGAAGCGCAAATTGGAGCGCCGCATGCCTTCGCCCGAGGTGTCGAGGGTGTGGCTCCAGTCATCCAGTGTGCGGTTCAATTCGGCGTATTCGGTGCTCAAGGCTTCCATGGCATTAAACCGCGCCTGAAAGCCGCTCACCTGTGCCTTGAACGCTTCGAACAATGCCTGACGCTGCTCCATCAGACCCATATAGCTCAGTTCGTCGTGGCCCTGCCATTGCAGCCGGCTCAGTTCGCCCTCGCAGTAACTGCGGACCATTTGCTCCAGGTCCAACAGGTGTTCGGCGTGACGGGTCACGTAGGCGAACGCCGGTAGGAACTGCTCTCGGCTGATGTGCGACCAATTCATGGTCAGCCCCGACCACAGCCGCTCACGCCCCGGCTGGAACATCTCGGGCGGCAGCGTACTGATCGATGAGCTGGAAAAGTCCAGACGTTCCAGCAGAGGCAATTGAAATACGCCGGTCGGGAACCGCCACTGGAAGGCCCTGCCGAGTTTTAACCTGCGCAGTTGGCTCAGACGGCTGACATCCAGCACCTGCCCGGACGTCAACGCACACTCCAGGCTGAGTTCCCGCAAACCGGTGAGATTGCCCAGGCGCATTACCTGCATCTGTTCCAACGGAAAATTCGAGGCGATGCTCAAATTCGTCAGGTGCGGCATGTGCTCCAGCGCCGCGGGAACCGCACTCAGATCGGGAGTGTTGGCCACCAGCCTGAGGGTTTCAATCTGCGGAAAATAGCCGAGCACCTGCTCAACCGTGGCATTGGTGATCCCGCGACCGCTAAGGGTCAAGGTGCGTACATGGGAAAAGTCTGCGGTTAACGCCGGTAAGGGCTCATCGGTAAATATCTCCAGTTCGGCAAAACGCGCTCGCTCGGCCAGGGGCGAACGCCGCCAGCAGGCTTTGATCGCCTGAACGACCTGTCGCTTGCCGCCCATTGCCGCGAAAAATCCCTGCATCAATTCGGCCGAAGGCGCGCCGGCCCATTGGTCGAGGGTACTCTCCAGCGTTTGCCATTCGCGCATACGATTATTGAGCAGGTTGTAGATTTGCGATTCGTCGTCTCCTGCGGTCATGCGCCTGAGGATGAATCCATTGGCTTCGTCCTCCGTGAGTTGTGGATAAACCGCCCGCACCCGGCTGGCCAACGACGCCATCATGCCCTCGCCGCGACCGCTGGCGGGGTAGCCGATCAGCCTCGGCGAAATCCGCTGCGGCGGTTTGAACCAAGGTTGACCTCGCACATGGCCTTCAACGATCTGCGCCGACGCCTGGCGATGCTCCACCGCGTAGTCGATGATTGCTCGACGTAACGCCAGGCTTTGGCTGACCTGCGGCATACCCAGCGCCTGACGCGCATCATCCGGCAAGGCGTGCATGATCGAATCGTAAAAACTATCACCGTGCTGCGTGAGGCTGTTAAGGGCCTCACCGCGCGCGTTGAATGCTTGGTAGCGCGGCCCTTTCTTGACCAAGTATTTGCGTTGCGCGGCGGTCTCGCTGCCGATGCTGTCAAGCAAAGCGCCGTCGATGCTGCCTTCGCGCACCTCAAGTCGCAGTTGGCCCGACCAGCCCGGCAAGTGTCCCAGGGTGTGCAAGGCCAAGCGCTTGCTGTCGGCCGAGGTCAGGTTTTCCATGTGCAGGCCAGCAAACGCGTGGCCGACCCGGCCCTGGCGCACATACCAGCGCGCGCGCTCTTGCATCTCCAACGGCACGCGCCCGGTATCGTGCAGGCGGATCAATTGTTCGGTGTCGGTTTCGTCGAGCAGGGTATGCGCGGCGGATTCGCTCAGGCCAGGGTAAAGCCGTTGCAGTTTGGCCACCCTCGGCGGCGTGCGCCGGGTGCCGGTGTACAAGCTGTCGAATATTGCCGGTTGGCGGGTGCGGGCGTAGTCAGCCAGTTGTTTGCTGAACTCCAATGCGCGGTTATCGCGCACCCGCGCCGGCTCGCTGCCAAGCAGGTCGACCACTTCCGACTCATCCAGCGCCGCCAGGATATGCGACGGTAATTGACCGTTCAGTACGTCGGCACGGCTGATGCGAATCGTCGGTCGCTGCTTCAAGGCATTGTTGATGCGTTCTACACCATAGGTCTGTGAGCGTCCGCTCAGGCCCGGCCCGTCAAACACGCGCAGCGTCCTGCCCGCAGGCCAGCGCGGCAACTCGGTGACCAGTGGCAATACATACAGATAACGGCCATCGACCGCCCGACCGCTGCTCACTTGCTCGATCACTTGTGCCACATCCCGCTCCACGCTGAACAACCGCAAGGCGTCTGCCACTTCAGGCGGCGGCGGTTGGTTGTCCAAGTGCATTTTGCGCAACGTGTGATCGCCGGCCCCAGCGATGTCGGCGATGGCCAACAATTGGTCATCGGTGAAACCGTCCGTCACCGGCCCCATGCGGCGCAACAGCGTGACCCGGTTCCAGCTCGACGGCTGTTCATGGGTCAGGCGCCAGGCCCCGGCGCCATTGTGCGTGAGTGGCGGTTGATAGGCGTCGGGGTCGGCAGGGTGCTTGATCCGCCAGCGTTGCAGGCTTTCGTCGTAGGTTTTTTCGTAGACCTTACCCGACTGACGGATGTAGGTCTTGCCCGCCTGATGATACTGGCCCGCCGCGTTGGGCGCGGCATCCGCGAGCAATACGTCAGGGCTTTCGTAGCCGTCGAATGCAGGTTTCCACAGCCGCCCCTGCCCCCCAGGCAAGGTCACCGGTGCCAGCGCTTCGATCACCGGTTCGGGTTTGGCTGCAAGCAGTTTGCCCGCGACTTTACCGCCTGCCGCCATCGCCCCGAGCAGTGCCAGGTTTTCGGCCACGTCCACCAGGTGGACCTTGGCAGCCTGGCGATCCCCCTCACTCCATTCCAACGAACCTTCAAGCGTTTCGTACAACAACTGGCCCGCCATCACCCCCATCATCACTTCGCCCAGCACCGGGACGAACATCGAGACCGTGTTCAACACCAGCATGCCGATGTTGAGCAAGCGCGCCAGCTTCTCCGAGCGCACCCGCGCGTCCACGTCTGCCGTGGGGACGGCATGGCTGCGCGCGTCGCCGATCATTTTGTCGCGGTGTTGCTCGAAGAGGTAGTGCCACAGGTCGACGTTGGCCGCCCAAATGCCGTGGCCCGCGCGCGTCAACGCGGTGGGCGCGAGAAAGGGGTCAGGGTTGGCTTCCCTGACAGGCGGTGGGCCGGGTGGCAGTTCCTTGATATCGGTGAATACGCGAAAGGGATTGAAGCCCTGGGCCAACTCCGTCAACAACGATACATGAGGTAACAGGGCCTCGCCAAAGGAGCGGGCCGGTGCGTCTTCCGTGAATTGGCTGAAATACGCAGGTCGGTCGCTGTAAGCCACGAACTGGCTGAAAAACCGCTGGTAGGCCGTCGGGCTACCGTCATCTGGGGCTGTGGCGTCGCGCGCAGTAAAGCGCTGCTTGAAGGTGGCCGTCAGTTGCGCCCAGGTAAAGCGCTTGAGCGGGTGCTGCGGGTCGTTGGGGATGTAGAGAATGACGTCGTCGCTGTAACGAAATTTTTCGCAGATGACAAAGGCGAGGCAGCCGGTCATGCGCTTATTCATCAAGCCAAGGTCGCGAAACCACACGGGCTTGCCGTTGACCTTGGGGTTGAGCGACCCTTCGATCACGCTCTGCATCAAGCGGTAATCGGCAGGCTCGATATCGTTGCTCAGCAGTGCCTGCTCGGCTGCGGCAGCCAGGGCCGCTTTTTGGGCGCTGATGAATGTGTCGCGCAACGCTTGCTCCGCGCCCGGCTCGGCAGGTTGCAGGTAGTTTTTCAGGTAGCGCTGATATTTCGCACCCACGTCCAACGTGCGGCACAGACGGATGAACTGCGTCACCGTCAGCGGGGTGGCAAGTGTTTCGAAGTGGCCCGGCGTCGCCCCCGGCACCAGAAACCCCGACGAATGATGAAAGGCGCCCGCTTCGCATTCACGGGCTTCAAAACTGTGCAGCGCCGCCTGCAACAAGGGCAGGCGCGACACCTCGAAACGGCTGATCTCGATAGCGAGTATGCCGACCTCGATCGGTTTATTGAGGCACAACAAGGTGGTGTTGAGGTCCAGTTCGACCTTGTAGGTGTCTTTCAAGGCCTTAGCCAATAAGGGGGCGGCAAAGGTGTCGATGTCTTGCAGGGTCGACATGGCTTTGTCGAGCGCGGTCTGTGCAGCAAAGCGCTGAGTGAAACACGCGCGCACGGTCTTGCGCTGGGACGCCGATGCCTGGCGATAGAAGTCAGGCAGTGCGGCCGGGGCTGCTTTTAGGGCAGTGCGACGTTCGGGGGTGGCATTGATCAACCAGGCGGGGCTTGATTGCTCAAGAAAGGTGCGGTGCAGGCTCTGAGTAGCCGGCGGCGTCGCCGAGAGGTCGGGCATGATGTCGCTCCTGTGAAATGGAGCGTCAGCACATCATGCCCACTCGGGCGTTCGACGGTAGATAAATGTAGCGATGAAGGTTTAGAAGTGTTCTCGTGGATTGAACGCAGCTTTTTTCGCCAATTCCTGCCACAGGGCGATGGTCTCGTCATCCGCCTGCTTGGGCATCACGGCCTTGAGCTGTATGTACAGGAAGCCGCGCTCCCCGGCCTTGTTCAACAAGCCATGCCCCTTGGCGCGCACGCGCTGACCATTTTGGCTGCCGGCTGGAACCTTGAGGTTGATCTTGCCGGTGAGGGTCGGGACTGCCACTTCCGTGCCCAGCGCCAGCTCCCAAGGTGCCAGCGGCAAGTTGATGATCAGGTTTTCACCTTCCACTTCAAACTTCGGGTGCGGCGCAAACTTGATGATCAGGTACAGGTCGCCATTGGCCCCACCGCCAATACCCGGCGCGCCTTGCGCCTTGAGGCGGATGCGCTCACCGTCGGCCACGCCGGCGGGGATCTTCACGTTCAGGCTCTTGGTGGTATTGCTCACATGCCGGCCCGAGGCGTCGTATTGCGGCACCTGGAAGCTGATCGGCTTGGACTCGGTCGACAGCGTCTCTTCAAGCGACACGGTGAGCTGCATCTCCACATCCTGGCCCTTGCGCCCGGCAGGGCGACGCTGGCCGCCACCAAAGGCATCGCCGCGGGAGCCGAAGATGGAGCTGAAGAAGTCCGAAAATTCCTCACCGCCACCACCACCGCCATAGCCACCACGGCTCTGCCAGCCTGGTGGCCCCTGGAATGGCTGGCCATGCTGGCCGTATTTGCGCAGCTCGTCGTACTCGGCGCGCTTGTCGGCGCTTTTAAGCGCTTCATAGGCTTCGGACGCGTCCTTGAACTTGGCTTCGGCGTCTTTCTCCTTGCTCACATCCGGGTGATATTTGCGCGCGAGTTTGCGATACGCGGCCTTGATTTCTTTGTCATCGGCCGTCGGCTCGACACCCAGAATCTTGTAATAGTCTTTGAAATCCATCGGCGGTTCACCCTCCTAAATCGAGATCGCACAGCCCGGGGCACAACGTGCGCTGTATTGCACCTGTAGAGTCTTGTGGCCTGGGGGTGCGTCAAAATGTTTTCGGCACTTGCCGTATGCAGCAGATATTGGGGCAAATCCCCAGGTTTCAAGCTTGATTAAACGGATGGCCGGCCTACGCATCCGCCTTCGACTCGCATACACTGCGCGGCCGTTTTTCGACCGGAACCTGATAGACATGAAAAACCCATCCCCAGCCCGTGCCTGCGGTATCGACTTTGGCACGTCCAACTCCACCGTCGGCTGGATCCGTCCCGGCATGGAAACGCTTATCGCGCTGGAGGACGACAAAATCACCCTGCCGTCGGTGGTGTTCTTCAACTTCGAGGAGCGTCGTCCGGTCTACGGCCGCCTGGCCCTGCATGAGTACCTGGAAAACTACGAAGGCCGGCTGATGCGCTCGCTCAAGAGCCTGCTGGGTTCCAAGTTGATCAAGCACGACACCAGCGTGCTCGGCACCGCAATGCCCTTCACCGACTTGCTGGCGCTGTTTATCGGCCAACTCAAGAGCCGCGCCGAAGCAAACGCCGGCCGTGAGTTCGAAGAAGTGGTGCTGGGCCGCCCGGTGTTTTTCGTCGATGACGACCCGATGGCCGACCAGGAAGCGGAAAACACCCTGGTCGACGTTGCGCGCAAGATCGGCTTCAAGGACATCTCGTTCCAGTACGAACCGATTGCCGCCGCCTTCGACTACGAGTCCACCATCGAGAAGGAAGAGCTGGTACTGATCGTCGACATCGGCGGGGGTACGTCAGACTTCTCGCTGGTGCGCCTGTCGCCGGACCGTCGTCACAACGACAACCGCCACGACGACATCCTCGCCACCGGCGGCGTGCACATCGGCGGTACCGACTTCGATAAACAACTGAGCCTGCAAGGCATGATGCCGTTGTTTGGCTACGGCAGCCGCATGAAAAGTGGCGCCTACATGCCCACCAGCCATCACATGAACCTCGCCACCTGGCACACCATCAACTCGGTGTACTCGCAGAAATCCCAGCTGGCGTTGGGCAGCATGCGCTATGACATCGAGGACACCGGTGGTATCGATCGCCTGTTCAAGCTGATCGAACAGCGCGCCGGGCACTGGTTGGCGATGGAAGTGGAAGAAACCAAGATCCAGCTGACCCATGAAGACAGCCGCCATGTGGCGCTGGACCGGGTTGAGCCGGGGCTGAGCGTGGAGCTGAGCCGGGCGCTGTTCGAGTCGGCCATCGACGGCTTGCTGGAGCGCGTGCGCGGCAGTGTGACGCAGTTGCTCAACGATGCATCGGTCAGTGTGGCGCAGGTAGACACGGTGTTCTTTACCGGCGGTTCCAGCGGGATTCCGGCACTGCGTCACAGCATCTCGGCCATGCTGCCAAATGCGCGGCATGTGGAAGGGAATATCTTTGGCAGCATCGGCAGCGGGCTGGCGATTGAGGCGAGCAAGCGATACGGCTGCTGAAACACTGCGGTTCAAATGTGTGAAGCGGGCTTGCTCGCGAATAGGGAAGTGTCAGTCAAAGCTGCTCTGACTGATCCACCGCATTCACGAGCAAGCCCGCTCCCACATTTTGACCTGCGTACATCTTCCCCCCTACTCAGTAGTGACGCCGTAGCGCTCCACGACTTCGCACAACTGTTGCGGGATGGGTGCGATTGGCCCCAAGCAAACGCAAACCCGCTTTTACTTGCCGCTTGCCGCTTGCAACTCGCCACTCGCAACTGCCCCTAAACCATCCCGCCCAGCTTCAGCTCACTCTTCAAATACGCATAATAAATCGGCCCCGCTACCACCCCCGGCAAACCAAACGCGGCTTCAAACACCAGCATCGCCAGCAACAACTCCCACGATTTGGCACTGATCTGCCCACCCACGATCCGCGCGTTGAGGAAGTACTCGACCTTGTGGATAACAATCAGATACCCCAACGCCGCCACCGCCACCCAGATCGACAGCGACAGCGCGACGATGGTGATCAGGGTGTTGGACATCAGGTTGCCGATCACCGGCAGCAAGCCGAGCAGGAAGGTGAGCACGATCAGGGTTTTGGTCAGCGGCAGGTGAATCCCGCACAGCGGCAGCACCACGGCTAGGAATACAGCGGTGAATGCGGTGTTGAGTGCGGCGATTTTGATCTGGGCGAAAACAATGTTGCGAAAGGCCTGGACCAGCAAGTGCAGGCGATCAAACAGGGCGGCGGCCAAGGGTTTGCGTTTGGTCAGGTCGGGCACGCGCTGCAAGGCGATGATCGCGCCGAGCACCATGCCGATCAGCAGGGTGACGAACATATGCGCGGCATCCTTACCAACAAGCTGCAGTTCGCTCAGGTGTTTACTCAGCCAATCGCCGATGGCCACGCGGAATTCGGCAGCGCTGGCGGGCAGGTAAGCATCGAGAAACGGCGGCAGTTGGCCGCGCGCGCGGTCGACCACGCCCATGAATTTGTCGAGGGAAGCTCCGGGATTTTCCGCTTCGTGGAGCAGGAAGCTGATGGCGCCGGCAAAGATCAGCGTCAGTACGCTGACGATCAGGGTGCCAAGCAGAGCCACCGCCAGCCAACGCGCGCGCCGACCTTCGATCAGCCGTTGCAGTTGGGGGGTGAGCATGTTGACCAGCTCATAGACCAGCAGGCCGGCCAGCAGGCTGGGCAGCAATTTGAGCGGCAGTACCAGCAGCAATCCGCCGAAAATGATGATGTAGCTGGCCTGCAACAACACATGACGCTGAGAAAACGTTGGCATACAGCCTCAAAACGAACGGCGTTAAAGGATGGGCAGTCTGCCAGCCTTGGGGAAATCAAGCGAGAGGTCTTAGTGTTGTGAACACGGCCAGTGTGGGAGCGGGCTTGCTCGCGAAGGCGGTGGTTCAGTCACTGATGTGTTGAACGAAAAACGGCTTTCGAAAGCAAGCCCACAGGAGATTCGCGTACTCAGCTGCCTTTCAGGCAAGTGCTCATAAAGGTTTTGCGCGCATCGCCCGTCAGCGTCTTGGTTTTCGCCGATGCATTGCAATCCTTCATCTTCTGCTGCTGCGGGGTCAGGGTCTTGGCGTCGTTGGCCGCCGGGGCGGACAGGCAGGTTTTCATGAAGGCCTTGCGCTCGTCGCCCTTGAGCGTCTTGGTGGAGGCTTCAGCGTTGCAGGTGGTCATTTTGTTTTGCTGGGCGGTGGCGGCAAAGCCCTGGGAACACAACAGCAGGCCCATCATCAACAGCGGAATTCGCAGCATCTTCATGGAGTTTTCTCCCTGTTACCGTGCCGGAGAGCACGGCCTTCCAGCAGTGTAGTCAAAACCTGCTACATCTTCACCGACTGCGTATATGCGTGCGCCGATAATGCTCCGGGGTACAACCCGCCTGGCGTTGGAACATGGCGATAAAAGCCGAGGCGGTGCTGTAGCCCAAGTCGAATGCCACATGTTGCACGCTGCGCTCGCTGTCGAGGGCTTCGATGGCCGCCAGGTAGCGCAGGCGCTGGCGCCATTCACCAAAGCTCATGCCGAGTTCGCGCACAAACTGACGCGCCAGGGTGCGTTCGCTCACGTGTACCTGCTCGGCCCAATGTGCCAGGGGGCGGTTGTCTGCGGGGTCGGTCTGCATGCCTTCCAATACTGCGAGCAACCCGGGGTGGCGGGCGTAGGGCAGGAAGCACTCGTGGATCGGCGCCTGTTTGAGCTGGTCCACCAGCACTTGGGCCAGGCGGATATCGGATGCGGTCTGCGGCATATGCACGTCGCGCTGTGCGAAGTCGCGAAGGATGGCCTTGAGGATATCGCTGATGGCCAGGGTGCAAGGCTGTTGCGGCAGTGGCTCGCAGAGTTCCGGGGCAAGGCCCACCGAGTGGTAGACAATCGCCTCGGCGTTGTAGGAGCTGTGTTCGGTGTGCGGCGGCACCCACACCGCGTATTGCGGCGGTGACATGAAGCGGCTGCCGGCCACTTCCATGCGCATCACGCCGCTGGCGGAGTAATCCAGCGAGCCCCAGAAATGCTGGTGCGGGGTGCATTCAGTGTCCGGGGCGAAATCAGAATAGCGCAAGTACACCGGGCTCGGCAGCTGGGGGAAATCCTGAAGGCGTACGTTGTGCTTGGCCATTTTGTCTGGATACAGCGGTCACTTGTCTGGATCGAAGTATAAGCTTCAATCCAGACAAGGGATAATCCTGCCTCATCAACACGCCTGGTTTCTTTCGATGCAATACGCTTATCCCCTGCTGGCCATTTTTATCTGGGCCGGCAACACCGTGGTCAACAAACTGGCGGTGGGTTCGATCTTTCCCGCTGAAATCGGTTTTTACCGCTGGTTGCTGGCCGCGCTGCTGTTTACGCCGTTCATGCTCAAGCCGGTGATTGCCAAATGGCCGTTGATCCGCCCGAACCTGGGCAAGATCTTCATCCTCGGCGTGCTGGGCATGGCGGTGTACCAGAGCCTGGCGTATTACGCCGCTACGCTGACCAGCGCCACCAACATGGGCATTATCCTGTCGCTGATGCCGTTGATGGCACTGACGGCGGCCATCATCAGCCTTGGCCAGCGCCTGACCTACGGCGCACTGACCGGTGCTGTGCTGTCGTTTGCCGGCGTAGTCGTGGTGGTGTCGGCGGGCAGCCTGGGCGTACTGCTGCAACACGGGGTCAACCTGGGTGACGGCATGATGCTGGTCGCCACCCTGGCCTACGCGGTCTACAGCACCCTGCTGAAAAAATGGCAACTGCGCTTGCCACCCTTGGTGTTGCTGTATTTGCAGGTGCTGGTGGCCGTGGTGGTGCTGTTTCCGCTGTTCCTGTTCTCGGCAAAAGCCGGCCTTGGCTGGGCGAATATTCCACTGGTGCTGTATGCGTGCCTGCTGGCCTCGATGCTGGCGCCGCTGGCGTGGATGCATTCAGTGAAGACCTTGGGCCCGAGCCGCACCACGCTGTTTTTCAACCTGCTGCCGTTGATCACCGCGCTGATTGCGGCGGCGGTGTTGAAGGAAAAGTTGGCGCTGTACCACTTGGTGGGCGGTTTGCTGACGTTGGGCGGGGTGATTTTGTCGGAGCGATGGACTACCCCCGTCAGTAATGCCTGAACACAGCCTGCTCTCACAGCTACACCCCAGCAGCCTTGAGCCTTTGTGCATGCTCGACAAACAACCGAATAGGCTCGGCCCCCTTTCCCACTAGGCCCAGCGATTGGTTGACGATATCGAAATGGTCCAAGGGGTAGTCATCACCGATCACCAACCCCAGGTGTGAGCTATAGCGCCCTACCATGCCATCGCACTGACCCTTTTCCCGCACAAAGCTGCGGGCGAACAAACGGCAACTGCGGTGCGTACCGTCGAACAGGTTACGACCACGGTCAGTGATGCCCGGCTGCAAGGTGCCGGACCACGAGTAATAGCGCACCCCATTGACCTCTTCGGCGCCCTGCCCGCCCCAGGTCTCGGGCAATCCTTGTGGATATTGCTGATTGAACAGCGCCACACCCGCGCTGGTCAGGGACCTATGGGACGCCTGCAGATCCGTCTTGAAGCGCGGACCGCGATAGCCGGTTTCCAGCACGCCCATCACCCAGGCAACCAGGTGAAACAGCGCGCTCATGATCCGGCCCTTGGCGCCGTCGACGGGATAATGGGTGTGGATATGGTCGGCCAGCTCCGAACCATGATTAGGCCCAGCCACCGACGTCACCGACGCCACCCACTCCGGTCGCTTGGCCGCCGCATATCGCGCGGTGAGCGAGCCCTGGCTGTGGCCGATCAGGTTGACCTTGGCGGCTCCGGTTTCGCGGCGGATGCGCTCGATCTGCACCAGCAATTGCTCGCCGCGCACTTCGCTGGAATCGAGCGGCGCCACCTGCACTGGATACACTTGGGCGCCCCCCGCGCGTAGTGCAGGAACAATGCCGTACCAATAGGGAAACAGTCCCAGGCGCACAAAACCGAGCATGCCGGGTACTAGCACCAACGGGTAACACGTGGCTAACGACTTCGGCATGGTGCGAACGGCCTCGAAAATGCGCAGTTGCCCTGCAGCGTAGGCCAACCTCAAGTCATGTAGATGAAGCCCAGGGTAAATTCGATAAAACTTTTTGCTTCAGCCAACACTCACAACGTGGAGCGATCACGCCGGTAGAGCGTGGCGTAAAACCGGATTAGCACCAGGAGATTGAGATGACTGAAGCAAACTTGACTGACGTAGCAACCCTGCGCCAACGCGCCCGCCAGAACGTCGAAAACGGTGCCGTGACCGAAGGCTACGACGCCGACCGCGAAGAAATCATCCGCTTGCTCAACGGCTCGCTCGCCACTGAATTGGTCTGCGTACTGCGCTACAAGCGCCATTACTTCATGGCCAGCGGCGTCAAAGCCCATGTAGCCGCAGAAGAATTCCTCGAGCACGCCACTCAGGAAGCCGAGCACGCCGACAAACTCGCCGAGCGCATCGTGCAGTTGGGCGGCGAACCGGAGTTCAACCCGGATCTGCTGTCGAAAAACTCCCACGCTCAATACGTGGCAGGTAACAGCTTGAAGGAAATGGTCTACGAAGACCTGGTGGCCGAACGGATCGCGGTGGACAGCTACCGTGAAATCATCCAGTACATCGGTGACAAAGATCCGACCACGCGCCGTCTCTTCGAGGAGATCCTGGCCCAGGAAGAAGAGCACGCCGACGACATGGCGGATATTCTCGAAAGCCTGTAATACCAAAAAACCGGAATACCAAAAAGGGCGCGCTGGATAACCAGCGCGCCCTTTTTGTCTGTGTGGGCGGCGGTGAGTCAGCGTTGGTTTTTTTCAAAATGACTCACCGGCGTCCAATGTGTCTAGCAACCACTGGCCACGCTGCCAAAGTGCCTGCTGTTTGGATTCAGCCATACGGTCGAGATTTTTATAAATCATGCTCATGCGTTGATTGCCGCGTAAGCGGTCACCGTGACGCATCAGAAAGTGCCAATACAGCGCGTTGAAAGGGCAAGCATCGTCGGTGGTGCTTTCGCTCACCTTGTAGGCGCAGCCCCGGCAATAGTCGGACATCCGCTTGATGTATTGGCCACTTGCGCAATAGGGTTTGGAGCCCAGGTAACCGCCATCGGCGTGCATCACCATGCCTAAGGTATTGGGCAATTCCACCCAGTCGAAGGCGTCCATGTAGATGGCCAAGTACCATTCGCAAATCTGACTCGGTGCGATGCCGGCGAGCAGAGCGAAATTGCCGGTGACCATCAGCCGCTGGATATGGTGAGCGTAGGCATGCTCAAGGCTTTGGCTGATTGCTTGGCGCATGCAGTTCATCTGTGTCTCGCCTGTCCAGTAGAACGCTGGAAGCGAGCGTGTGTTGCCGAACACATTGCCATCGGCATAGTCAGGCATCTTCAGCCAGTAGACGCCTCGGACATATTCTCGCCAGCCGATCAGTTGTCGAATAAAGCCTTCGGCAGCGTTAAGTGCAATGCTGCCCGACTCGTAGGCTGACGCCACATCGCCGCACAACTGACGCAGATCGAGCAGGCCAATATTCAGCGCAGCGCTGATACGGGCATGAAACAGAAAAGGCTCGTCGCTGGCCATGGCGTCTTGATAGTCGCCGAAGGCTGCCAAGCCCCAGTCGAGAAAGTATTCCCACAGGGCCTGGGCGTCGGCGTGGGTGACCGGGTAGTCGAATGCGTCGAGGGAGCCGTAGTGACTGGCGAAATGTTTGCCCACCAACGCCATCACTTCCTGGGTGATCGGGTCGGGCGCAAATCGGGCGGGTGAGGGAGGCCTAACCCCCTTCGGTAGCGCCTTGCGGTTTTCTGCATCAAAGTTCCAGGCACCTCCGACCGGGCTGCCATCACCCTTGAGCAACAATCCACTCTTGCGCCGCATTTCTCTGTAGAAGAATTCCATGCGCAGCTGCTTTTTGCCGTGTGCCCAATTGGAGAACTCGGTGCGTGTGCAGAGAAAACGACTGTCGCAATGCCACGTTATGCCTAAGCCACAGTCCCTGAGCGATTGCTCCAAGCGCCAGTCGCCGCATTCGGTGATGTGTATTTCGTCTGCTTGCATCAGCGCCTGCCACCGCTGTAACTCGCTCGGCACTGACCCCGTGTTGTCTGGATCATCGAGCGCAACGTACTGCACGCGAACGCCCCGCTGCTGCAGCGCCTCGGCGAAATGGCGCATGGCGCTGAAGATCAGGGTGATTTTTTGCGGATGATGAGGGACATGGCTGGCTTCCTCCATCACCTCGACAAGCAGCACGGTATCGCTTTGGGCATCCAAGCCCTGCAATGAGGCGAGATCGAACGATAGCTGATCACCCAAGATCAGGCACAAACGGTTAGCGTTCTTCATCAATAACTCTGACCGGCGGCGTCCGGCTGCCAGGGGGGGGTTGGGGGGCTGGCACTGCACAGCGCCCACTGCGACAGCGAACGCTGCCATCCGGATGAGGCAGCCAGGCCAAATGCGGACGCCAGCGGCAAAAAAGACGATAACCCACGTTAAAAAATGGCCGGGTCAACCGCCACGATAACGGTGCTGCCCAGATACCGAGCCCCGCTGCTCGCCAGCTCCAGAGCGTAGCGTCCAGCCCGGTGACCCAGGTTCCATCGTCAAACCTGGCGTGCAGTGATGCCTCCATTTGTGCACGCGTGAACCCCAGCGCGTTGGCGTCGAAGGCAGCATCGCTGATATCCACAAATAGAAGGCGTTCGGGTGTAGCGCGCGCACTCAGAAGCTTGATTTCTCGAGCGCAAAGTGGGCACTCGCCCTCAAAATAAAGCGTCAGTGGCCACCGCGAATTCTTGTACAATGAGTCGCTTCCTGTATAAGTTTTATAGCACGATATGCTCAAAATCCATCGCTGACAACGGGCACCCACACCGCTGCGAATTTAGTTTTTTGATGGAGCCAGCTCGGCGGCCTAGCCTGATAGCACATAGCTATCAATGCAGTGAGTATTGCTAACTGGATGGACCCTATTGCGTCGACGTATCGTCAATGAACTCAACGTGAGTGGCTAATAGTGCCACTCGCATCAACTCAGCCCAGTGCAGGGCGAATTTCCGAGCTAGCCATGAAGAAAACGCTTTCGTTGGCCACACGTATAGGGCTGAGCTTCGCGGCCATACTGGCGCTTCTCGTAGTGATCACTGCCATCGGCATTCAGCGCGTGGCGTTTATTGATTCCACGTTGGGCGACGTCAGCGAAAACGCCGCGAAGGTACAGCGCTACGCAATCAATTTCCGTGGCAGCGTGCATAACCGTGCCATTGCGATCCGGGATGCGGTGCTGGTGGCGAACAAAGCGGACCTGGAAAAACACTTGGATGAGATTCGAGCCCTGGAAAAGGCCTACTCCGACTCGGCGGCCCCTATGGACCAGCTGTTCAAAGGCACCAGCGTGACCGCCGAAGAGGTTCGATTGCTGAGCGCCATCAAGGCCATCGAACAACAAACCCTGACATCTACCCAGGCGATAATCTCCCTGCGCCAAGCGGGCGATATTCCGGGAGCCCAAGCGCTGCTGATGCGTCAAACGTCTTTGGAATACAGCGAGTGGCTCAAGCGCGTGAATGCGCTGATCGACTATGAAGAGGCGTCGATCAAGGCGAAGCTTGGCGCGGTGCAAGCCACTGCCAGCCAGTTCAGTACGCTGATGATCATCGCGACCGGCATTGCCCTGTTGTTGAGCATTATGTTGTCGGCGGTGATTATTCGCTTCGTCAACTCCACGCTGGGCGCAGAGCCTACGGAAGTTGCATTAGCCATCGCGCGGTTGGCTGCGGGTGATCTGAATCAGACGATTGCCACGAAGTACCCCAATAGCGTGATGGGCGTATTAAAAGACGCACTTAGCCACCTGGCAGAGACTATCCAGCAAGTGCGCAGGGCGGCCCAAGAGGTCAATCACTCGTCGACTCAATTGTCTGCCACCTCATCGGCCAACAATGACCAGATCAGCCTGCAAACCCGTGAAGCCGAGCAGGTGGCCACCGCCATCACGCAAATGGCGGCAACGGTGAATGAAGTCTCAGGGTATGCCGCGCAGGCAGCTGAGGCGTCCCGGTTGGCTGATATAGAAGTGGAAAGCGGCAATCGATTGGTGGCTAGCACCACACAGGCCATCGAACAACTGGCCGTCACGCTGGAGCAGACCACAGGCACCGTGAACCAGGTGTCCAAACACAGCGAAAAGATCGAGTCAGTGATCGATGTTATCAACGCCATCGCTGCGCAAACCAACTTGCTGGCCCTGAACGCCGCCATTGAGGCTGCGCGGGCTGGAGAACATGGGCGCGGGTTTGCGGTAGTCGCCGATGAGGTGCGCTCGCTGGCCAACCGGACTCAGCGGTCGACCGAGGAAATTCGGGAGATGATCAGCACGCTGCAAGTGGGCACTGAAACCGCCTCGCGAACCATGCGTGACAGCTGCGAGCTGGCAAGCCAAACCGTGGTGCAAACCCGCAGGGCGCAGAGTGCGTTAGCCAAGATCAGCGAGCAGGTGGGTGCGATCAGCGACATGAACGCCCAAATCGCCAGTGCCTCCTCGCAGCAGAACAGCGTGGCCGAAGACGTGGCGCAAAACATCAACCGTATTCACGGCTCCACCGTGCAGTCCGCCACCGGCTCACGCCAAGTGGCAACGGCGAGCATGGCACTCGCGCAGTTGGCGGATCGCCTTACTGCGAAAGTTGCGTTTTTCAGCGCTGCTTAGGCGTCACAAAGGACTCAACAAGCTGCTGACTTTGCCGATAGCCTTATCAAGACCCAACAGGCGGTTTCCCCATGTTCAATACCAAAATCAAGAACCAGCTTCAATCTCAGACAGCCGAGCTGGCGCAGCTGCGACAACTGCGTGATGGACTCAGCCATGAAATGCTGACGTTGAGTATCGATTCGACATTTAAAATTACCGCCTGCAACGACAACTTCGCACAGGCCTTGGGCTATACCCAGAATCAGCTTCTGGGCCGTGCCATGGCCGATATCGTCCCCCAGTACGTCTCCAAGCTGCCGTGCTTTCACAACTTTCGAGCCGCCATCGCCGCAGGTAAATCGATCTCTGACGAATACCGTTACCTGCATGCTGACGGTTCGTTAGTGTGGATTCATGCTCATTGGCAGCCGATAACCGATGCGACTGGCCTGTTAAGTCATATCGCTTGCTATGCGACCAACATTACGTCCCGCGTAGAAAAAGCCTCGGAAAACGCCTCGTTCATTGACGCGCTGCTGCGTTCGACGGCGGTGATCGAGTTCGATCTATCCGGGCATGTGCTCACCGCGAATGATCAGTTCTTAAAAGCCATGGGCTACAACTTGAGCCAAGCGAAAGGCAGTCACCACCGTATTTTCTGCAAGCCAGAAGAAATCTCGTCGCAGAACTACAAGGATTTTTGGTCAACGTTGAACAAGGGTGAATTTGTTGCTGGCCGCTTCGAACGAATTGACAGTCGCGGTCAGACTGTATGGCTGGAGGCGACTTATAACCCGGTGTACGACACCGAAGGCACACTCTGCAAGGTCGTTAAGTTTGCGACGGTTGTCACCGACCAAGTGGCCCGTGAACAAGCCGTCAGTGAAGCCGCCCAAACTGCATTTGAAATCTCCCAGCAGACTGACGTGACGGCTCAGCGCGGCGCCGTCGTGGTGAACGACACGATGCACACCATGCGCAAAGTCGCTGTTGATATGCAGGCGGCCTCTGGCGGCGTTGAAGCGCTCGGCAAGCAGTCATTGTTGATCAGCTCGATCATTCAGACGATCAGTAGTATTGCCCAGCAAACCAACTTGCTGGCATTGAACGCTGCGATTGAAGCTGCGCGCGCAGGTGAGCAGGGGCGCGGTTTTGCGGTCGTGGCGGATGAAGTTCGGCAATTGGCTGGGCGCACCAGCACGGCTACCGAAGAAATTGCATCGGTTGTCTTGCAGAACCAGAAGCTGGTGGATGAGACCGTCGCCGAGATGGCAAACAGCAAATCCCAAGCAGAGCAAGGCCTTGAACTCGCCACCCAGGCTGGCCACGTCATTGTTGAGATTCAGGATGGCGCCAAACGAGTGGTCGATGCGGTGGGCAGGTTTGCGACCCAGGTTGCCTAGGGTCGCAACAGCGCTGGCGCAGAATGTTCGCTAGCGCTGTTGCGACACATCGTTTGATTAATGGGCAAGCGGGTGATTTTCAGCAATCACCCTTTGACTGTTTTCGGTGCTTTGCCTTCGCGCATCTGTTGCAGCAAAGGTGCGCACTGGTTAGGCGCGTCGGCGCTGGGTGCGATCAGTGCCAGCAAACCGGCCGCAGGCCCCGCGATCACACCCAGCGCCACCATGCCCGCGCCACGCAGCGCCAGAGGAATGGCTTTCACACCGGCATTCGGCTTGATAAACGGCCCGTTGACGTACAGCGGTGAACGCAGGGAGAACAGTCGAAAACCTTTCGATTCGGGGTTGATGGTCAAGTCCAGTTGCTCCGTGGCCATGTTCGCCGTGCCATCGATATAGATAATGGCGTTCTCGGTATCAAACACAAACAACCGCGTCGTCGCCAGGCCAGTCTTGATGCCGAAGTCCGCCGCGGCGCAATTGATCTTCACTTCCTTGTCGCCAAACAATCGGCCCACCACGTAGTTGCCCACGTTGAGCCCGGCGATTTCCATCAGGCCCCGGCTGATGGCGCCGTCGTTGATCAGCATCTTCAGGTCACCGTTGGAGGTGCCCAGCAATGCCGCCACGGAGTTGCCGCGACCGGAAATGTCGGCGTCGCCGTTGAGTTCACCAAAGCTGGTTTTCATCGGTTCGAATGTCGGGAACAGCTGCTTGAGCTTGAAGTTACGCGCAGTCAGTTTGGCACGACCTTCCATCGGTGCGGTGCGCCCGTTCAGGCGAATCTGTGCATCCAGCTTGCCGCCGGCCACGCCGAAACGCAGGGGCTCCAGGCTCAGTTCGCCGTCATTGAGCACCAAATGGGTGTAGAGGTCGGTGAAGGGTAGATCGGCACTGTGCACGATGCGCTTGCCGGTGAACGCCACATCGGCATCCATGACACGCCAGCGCTCAGTGCGGAACTCTTCCACCGGCAGCACTTTGGTCGCGGGTTGTTTGCTATCGCCGCCACGGGCTTTTTGCTTGGCATTCGAGTCGGCGCCGATCAGGGGGGCGAGGTCGGTCATCAGCAGTTGGTTGGACACCAACGCGCCGCTGAGTTTGGGGCGCGGCTGGCTGGCAACGTAGCCAAGGCTGCCGTGAATATCGCTGTTACCGATCTTGCCGTTGAAGTTTTCGTAGCGGAACGACGCGCCGTTGGCTTCGTGCAGCTTGGCGATCAGATGGCCATCGGTGGAATAGGCCGGCGAATCCGGCAAGGTCACGCCGGTCAGTGGGTAGAGGTTGCCCAGGCTGGAACCTGCGAGTTTCAGGCGCAGGTCCAGGGCCCCCAGATTCAGCGGATCCGTGAGGGTGCCGGCCAGGGCGATGCTGGTGTCCGCAATCTTGACTTGAGCCTGCAAAGGAAACGGCTTGGCCGCGTCTTGCAACGCCAGCAGGCCGCCGATCTTTCCGGTGCCGTCGAGTTTCTGGCCGTGGTACTGGCCTTTGACCTTGAGGCCGAACGCATAGTCCTGCGGCGCCGAGCCTTTTTCCAAAGCCTTCTTGGCATCGGCGTCGCCGACGATTTCACCAAAGGGCACGGGTTTGCCCAGCGGGTCGATGATGACATCCAGCTGGGTCTTGAGGGTCTGGTCGTCGAGGGTCACGTGGCCCTTGTCGAAGCCGATGGCGCCAATGTCCACCACCCAGTTGGAGGGTTCGGCGTTCGGGTCCTTAGGGTCGAACTTGAAGGTCCAGTTGGCGCGGCCGTCGGCCAGGCGCTGCAATTGCGCACTCGGCTCAGTGAGGTCAATGCGCGGGATCACCACGCGCTGCACCAGCAACGCCAGCGGCGAAATGCGCAGTTCGACCTTTTTAAGCGTGACCATCTGCGGGGTTTTCGACCAGTCGGGGTTACCCAGGGTCAGGTCTTCGGCAATCACATGGGGCCACGGCACCCAGGCGCGCCAACCGCCTTCATCGGGCTCACGTGCCCACACCACCGCGAGGTTGCCGTTGATGGCAAAAGGTCGATGCAGCTCTTCGGAAACCTTGGCATTGAGGGGCGGCTTGATGCGGTTCCAGTCAAAGAACACCAGAACCAATACCACCCCGGCAATTAACAGAACGACGCTGGCGCAACTCCAAGCGACGATTTTACGAGTGCGCGTCATTGCACGGGACTCCTGAATACGACTGGCTGGTTCACAGCCTTTATGGACAGCTTATACGACTACGACTGGCAAACCGTCTGGGGGTTTAACCCAATCGGTCACTTGCCGGGAAAAACATCAATTTCTGACCACTTCGACAGAATCCACCTACGACAGCGCACCATTGTTACCCACGGGCGTGTCGAAAATACCCACACCGGTGCAAAACCGCGGGCTTGAGAGGCCCGGCCTAGAGCCTCCGCTCAGAACAATCAATTCTGTTGATTATTACCATTGCGTTTATGAACTTTTATATCGACTTATCGAGAGTAGCATTAGCCCTGTACCCACTTTATCGCCCTCCCAAGGAGCAACCCATCATGAAACGCCAAGTACTCGCTACCGTCCTGTTATCCATCCTGGCTTCCAGTGCCTTTGCCCTGCCAGCCGTTGAACAGGCCACCCCACAAGTCAAAGCCGATGCCGTTCATTTCAGCCAGACCGTCGCTCGCAGCGGCTCGCAAGAAGAAGAGAACCGTGACTACGCCAAAGGCGCTGTTGCTGAAAATGGTTCGGAGCAAGCCAACAAACGCGCTTACACCGAAGGCCTGACCGAAAACGGCCGCGACCGCCTGGAAGAGAAAGGCCTGGTTGAAGGTGGTGCTGATCGCCTGCTGGAACGTAATGCTGTCGCCGAAGGTGGCCGTGATCGCCTGGAACAGAAAGGCCTGGTTGAAGGCGGTGCTGACCGTTTGCAAGAACTGCATCAAGCACAGAGCTAACCCTGTGGTGGCCCAGAAAAAAGCCCGATCTGTCGATCGGGCTTTTGCTTTCCTGTAGATCGCGTCACGTACTTCCCGCGCCAAGTTCGACGCCGGCAAAGCTGTTTTGCTAGAGTGCGTCGCTGTACTTGCCAACAAAGTCTGCCCGCCCATGCTGCCCCGCGCCGAACAGAAGCAACAGACCCGCCTCGCCTTGATGGACGCAGCCCGCCATCTGATGGAATGTGGCCGTGGGTTTGGCAGCCTGAGCCTGCGCGAAGTGGCGAAGACAGCTGGCATCGTGCCCACCGGTTTTTATCGCCACTTTGCCGATATGGACCAGCTTGGGCTTGTGTTGGTGAGTGAGGTCGGCCAGACCTTTCGCGCTACGATCCGCCTGGTGCGCCACAACGAATTCGTGATGGGCGGCATTATCGATGCCTCCGTGCGGATCTTTCTCGATGTGGTTTCGGCCAACCGTTCGCAATTCCTGTTCCTGGCCCGCGAGCAATACGGCGGCTGCCTGGCCGTGCGCCAAGCCATCGCGGCGTTGCGCGAAGACATCACTCGCGACCTGGCGGCTGACCTCACCTTCATGCCCAAACTGCAGCACCTGGACGCCGAAGGCTTGCACGTGATGGCCGACCTGATCGTCAAAAGTGTGTTCGCCACCCTTCCCGACATCATCGACCCGCCAGCCCAAGCCCTGCCCGCCCACCTCACGCCGCAGGCGAAAATCACACAACAATTGCGCTTTATCTTTATCGGTTTGAAGCACTGGCAAGGCCTGGGCAGCACCGAATAACGCAATCAGCCTGCCGAATGGAAACGCTTGGCCATGGTGTAGTGCTTGTTCCAATAGCGGTTGCTCAGTGAATCGATACGGATGTTTTTGCCGCTGCGCGGTGAATGGATAAATTTACCCTCGCCTATATAAAGGCCCACATGGCTGACCTGGCCGCTTCCGTTTCCTCTGAAAAACACCGCGTCGCCGGGCTGGAGCGCGTTGCGCTTGACCGTCGCAGCCGTCGAACGTTGCATTGCCGTTGTGGTGCGCGGTATTCGGATGTTGGCTTGAGTCTTGAACAGATACACCAGCAGGCTGCTGCAATCGAAGCCCTGCTCTGCCGAGGTGCCACCCCATTTGTAAGGCGTACCCAGCAGTTCGTGGGCGCGGTCGACCACATCGTCGATAGTCGCTTTTTTGTGTGAAGCGCTGAAAGGGGGATGGCCTTTCAGATTGGCCGAAGCCGATGAAAGGGCGAAAGACAGACTGACAATAACCAGGCAACAAAATGACTTGAACATGATGAACGTCGCAGTGGAGTAAACACGGCGCACAGACTAATGATCTCGCAGGTAACCGGATGAATGCCGAATCCTCATGCCCTGTAGGGAAAATCTGAAAACGCCCATCGCGCGTGCAATCAGTAAAATCGCGCACCACTTTGGCGCACGCAGAGAATCCTTCCTCGCTCCATTTAGTGGCGCTACCGCCCTTGCCTACAGGCAATTCCTACTCTCTATCGACATTGGCAAGGCCCTTGCTCTAGCTGTGCTATCGCTCATAGCTGGAAGCTTCCTGATGCTGGTGATCCACCGCCGAATCGCCCCTCAAGTCCTCTGGGCCGCCGAGTTGCTGCTGAATTTCGAAGCACGCAGCAAAAGTCGCCTGCGCTGTTTCAGTGCCGACGGTGAAGACGTTGGCCTTTTCCTGGAGCGCGGCCAGCCGCCGCTGCACGATGGCGAATTCCTACAGGCTGAAGACGGACGCGTCGTACGCGTATGCGCCCGACCTGAACATCTGCTGCACGTCACCTGCAGCAGCGCATTTGAACTGACTCGCGCGGCGTATCACCTGGGTAACCGCCATGTGGCGTTGCAGGTAGGGGACGGCTGGTTGCGCCTGCTAGACGACTACGTGCTCAAGGCCATGCTCGAACAGCTGGGTGCGCAGACCGAAACCATTGAAGCGCCCTTCCAGCCGGAGCACGGTGCTTACGGCGGCGGCCACCATCACTCGCGCCATGGCGATGAAGATTTCAACTACCCACCCAAGCTGCATCAGTTCGGCGTGCGTCTATGAACCCAGCCTGGGCGCTGTTGCGTCTGGCCAGTCCGCAATTGCCGATTGGCGGCTACAGCTATTCCCAGGGCCTGGAAATGGCGGTGGAGAACGGTCGTGTCAATGATGCGGCCACTGCACGACGCTGGATCAGCGATCAGTTGCTGCTCAACCTTGCGCGTTTCGAAGCACCGTTGCTGCTCGCACATTGCCAAGCGGCCTTTGATGAGGATTGGCCGCGCCTGGCGCAATGGTGTGATGAGCATCGCGCCAGCCGCGAGACCCGCGAGCTGTATCAGGAGAGCCGGCAGATGGGCTACTCGCTGCAGCAATTACTCAGCGGCTTGCCGGAACTGGACGACGCCGCCCGCGCATTTCTTGAGCGGTGCGCCGAGCCGCATCTGGCCCTGGGCTGGGCCCTGGCCGCTCGCGCCTGGAGCATCAGCCCCGCTGATGCCCTGGCGGCGTGGTTGTGGAGCTGGCTGGAAAACCAATTGGCCGTGCTGATGAAAACCCTGCCCCTCGGCCAGCAAGCCGCCCAGCGCCTGACCAGCGAACTGCTGCCGCTGCTGCAACAAGCCCAGCAGGACGCCAGCCGCATCGACCCTACCCATTTCGGCAGCGCCGCTTTCGGCCTGTCCCTGGCGTGCATGGCCCACGAGCGCCAGTACAGCCGCCTGTTCCGTTCCTAGGAGAACACAGACATGAACTCACAACCTTTACGTGTTGGCATCGGCGGCCCGGTGGGCTCCGGCAAGACGGCCCTGACCCTGGCGCTGTGCCTTGCGCTGCGTGATCGCTACAACCTGGCAGTGGTCACCAACGACATCTATACCCGCGAAGACGCCGATTTCCTGGTGCGTAACCAAGCCCTGGCGCCGGAGCGCATTATCGGCGTGGAAACCGGCGGCTGCCCGCACACGGCGATCCGTGAAGACGCCTCGATCAACCTCGAAGCCGTGGATCAGCTCAACCGCCGTTTCCCCGGCCTGGACCTGATCCTGGTGGAGTCCGGCGGCGACAACCTTTCGGCCACCTTCAGCCCCGAGCTGTCGGACCTGACCATCTATGTGATCGATGTGTCTGCCGGCGACAAGCTGCCACGCAAGGGCGGGCCTGGTATTTGCAAATCCGACCTGCTGGTGATCAACAAGATCGACCTGGCACCGCTGGTGGGCGCCTCGCTGGAGCTGATGAACAGCGACACCCAGCGCATGCGCAACGGTAAACCCTTTGTGTTCAGCAACCAGAAAACCGGTGTCGGCCTGGATGACATCGTCGCCTTTATCGAACGCCAAGGCCTGCTGACCGCCGCCTGACCAACCCTCAAGGAGCCTGTTTATGAGCCTCAAGAAACTCTTCACCGCCGCCGCCCTGCTGCTGGCCCCTGCCCTCGCCTTCGCTCACCCGGGCCACGGCGACAACGGCCTGGTGGCCGGCATCAGCCATCCCTTGGGTGGCATTGACCACTTGTTGGCCATGGTGGCCGTCGGTTTGTGGGCCGCCCAACAAAAAGGCGCCGCCCGCTGGGCATTGCCGTGCACCTTCGTGGGCACCATGCTGATTGGCGGCGTGCTGGGTTTTGAAGGCTTGGCACTGCCAGCGCTGGAAAGCGGGATTGCTGCATCGGTGCTGGCCCTGGGCCTGGCGGTGGCGCTGGCGGTGCGGCTGCCGTTGTTTGTGGCGGTGGGGGCGACAGCATTGTTCGCGCTGTTCCACGGCGTAGCGCACGGATTGGAGCTGCCGGACATGTCCAACCCTTGGGCGTATGCGGCTGGGTTTGTGGGCGCAACGGCAGTGTTGCACGCGGCGGGTTATGCGGTAGTGCGTTTCCTGCCGGCGGCTGCGGCGCCGTTGGTACGGGTTGCGGGGGCGGCGTCGGCGGCGACTGGGGTTTGGTTGCTTGCCAGTTAAAAGCCGCAAGCTACAAGCTGCAAGTAGACGCCGATTTGCGCCAACTTGCAGCTTGTAGCTCACAACTTACAACTGCCCCTCTGCTACCATGCGCGCCTACACCCCTGCCGTGACGACGCCAGCCAATGCCCAGCGCTTCCCAACCCTCCTTGAACACCGTGCTCACGCACTTCCACAGCCTGATCGTGCCGCTCTGGCAAGGCCCGGGCTGGAACGCCGAGCTGGCGCTGCCCTATGAGGCGCTGGATGCCGATCACCGGCCGCTGCCCCCACAACGCTACCGCGCCATGGCCTGCGCGCGGCAGCTGTACCTGTTTGCCAGTCTGATCGACGAGCCTGGCGCAGCCTTCGCCGAGGAGCGCGCAGCTGTTCTGTTCCGTTCGCTGCAACAGCACTTCCACGACGCCGAGCACGGTGGCTGGTTCTACAGCATCGATCCCACCGGCCAGCCGCTCGACAAGCGCAAAGACCTGTACACCCACGCCTTCATCATCTTCGCCTGCGCCCATTACTGGGCCAAGGTGCGTGCGCCGCTGGTGGAATCGGTGCTCAATGCGGCCCTGGAAGTGGTCGCCGAGCGGTTTTCCACAGGCGACGGCCTGTATGAAGCCGTGCTGGAGCGCAACTGGTCATCGCTTAAATCCGGCCCGCTGCAAAACCCGTTGATGCACTTGGCCGAAGGTTTCCTCGCCACCCTCGCGGTGCGTGAAGATGCCCACGTGCAGGCAGCCCTGCTGGCACTGGCGACAGCCATGCAACAGCGTTTCATCGACCGCCAGCACGGCGTAATGATGGAAAAACCGCTGGGCGCTGTGGATAACTGGTTCGAACCGGGACACCAGTTCGAGTGGTTCTTCTTGCTGGAATCTTCAGATGTACTGCGCGGTACGCCGCTGCATGCGTCGCTGACCCGGGCTTTCGCCTACGCCGAGCAACAGGGTGTGGATAACGTCAGCGGCGCAGTCAGCGGCATGCTGGCGCTGGACGGCACGATGCGTGACGGCACCCAACGTATCTGGGCCCAGGCCGAATACCTGCGGGCACTGACCTTGCGGCCGGACAGCGAAGCGGTGCTACAGCGCCAATTGCTGGCGCTGCAACAGCATTTTCTGCATGAGAAGGGTTGGAATGAATGCCTGGATGCCGAGGGCGTCGTGAGTCGACGGGATATGCCGTCGACTACGCCTTATCATTTGGCAACGTGCTATCAGGGTCTGACCCGGTATCTGGCCTGACTTTCAGGGCCTCTTCGCGAGCAAGCCCGCTCCGACATTTGACCGCGTCCTACCTTTGGAATGCAGGCGAATGTGAGAGCGGGCTTGCTCGCAAAGCAGGCGGCGCTATCTAGAGCTTTACTTGGCCCCGCGCTCAATCGCAAACCCAGCCCAAGTCTGGCTCACCGGCATCAACTCCAACCGGTTGATATTCACATGCGCCGGCGTATTCATGACCCAAAAAATCGTGTCAGCAATATCCTGCGGCTGAATCGGCTCGGCACCAGCATAAGTCGCGTCATACCGCGCCTGGTCACCACCAAAGCGCACCAACGAAAACTCGCTCTCGCACAGGCCGGGCTCGATGTTGGTCACGCGCACGCCGGTACCTTGCAGGTCGCAACGCAGGTTCAACGAGAACTGCTTAACAAACGCCTTGGAGCCGCCATACACATGGCTGCCTGGGTACGGGTAGCTGCCGGCGATGGAGCCCAGGTTGATGATCCCGGCGCCACGGCCATGCGCGATCAGGCGCGGCAGCAGCAGGCTGGTGGTGGTCAACAAGCCCTTGATGTTGGTGTCGACCATGGTTTCCCAATCGTCGAGGCTGCACTTGGGCGCCGGGTCAGTGCCCACGGCCAGGCCGGCGTTGTTGATCAGCCCGCGCAGCTTGGCGAACGACGGCGGCAGGTTGGCGATGGCGTCTTCCATGCCCTTGCGGTCACGCACGTCCACCACCAGGCCATGCACTTCGGTCTGCTTTGAAAGCTCTTCGACCAGCGCATTCAGGCGGTCGGCACGCCGGCCAGTCAGCACCAGTTTCCAGCCGGCGTCTGCAAAACGACGAGCACAGGCTTCGCCGAAACCTGAGGTTGCGCCAGTAATAAACAGCGTGTCGGACATGGTGTTCTCCTTGCGGGCATCGGGAAAAAATCAGCCAGCAGAATGCCCTGACGCCGCAGTGGCGGCAACCGCTAAGCGCATAACTTCATGCGCGACTGATCACTTTTTAACCATTTCGCGCAAAGCCTCATGAACCGTGGCTTGCAGCCATATACGCGCAGGTTATCCACAACTGCGCCCACAGTCTTTGGGGGCAAGTGCAAAAAGCCCCAGGCCTCTATACACAAGGGTTACAAGGGGGTTTAGAAAGTTTTTTGCTTGACCTTAGACGGGGCGTATGTAGACCCACCGACAGGCCGGAAAGCAGAACGATGGCTCCAGGCCAGTCATTCCGGCCTCTGCGGCCGTCTTTCCAGAGTTTAGTCACAGACTTATCCACAGGCTGGCGGGACATATTTCGGTCATATACCTGTGTCTATAAACAGGTTGACAAAGCCCTCGGGCGGTTGCGAAAAAGCCGCTGATCAAAAAACAAGCGACTCGCTGCAAGTCACGGTTTTAAAGGTTTTCAGCCAGCTACTACCACGTTACCCACAGCCGGTTCCACAGTGGGTGGGGACAAGTCAAAACTGTGACAAAACAGGGATTTGTGGCGGCTATATGTCGCGCTTTAGAGGGCGGCTGGATTTGTTTTCCACAATTTCCAGAACCGTCTGTGGATAGCACTAAAAAGACTGCGGGAGCCGCTTTTATGTGGGCTCCCACAGTGGGTGCTGCGTCGTTATTTAGATTAGTGCCCGCCGAGGTAGGCGTTGCGCACTTCCTCGTTTTCCAACAATTCCTTACCAGTACCCGTCAGGCGAATCTCACCGTTAACCATCACATACGCCCGATCCGACAGACGCAACGCATGGTTGGCGTTCTGCTCCACCAGGAAAATAGTCATCCCGGTCGCCGCCAACTCGCGCAGGGTCGAGAAGATCTGCTTCACCACAATCGGCGCCAGCCCCAGGCTTGGCTCGTCCAGCAGCAACAACTTTGGGCGGCTCATCAACGCGCGGGCGATGGCGAGCATTTGCTGTTCGCCACCCGACATGGTCATAGCGCGCTGGTTGCGCCGCTCCTTGAGACGTGGGAACAGCTCGAACATGCGCTGCATGTCTTCCTGCGCGAACTTGTCGCCAATCGGGATGGTGCCCATCAGCAGGTTTTCCTCGACGGTCATGTCGGGGAACACCCGCCGCCCTTCCGGCGACTGCGCAATGCCGTTGGAGGCGATGTAGTGCGATGACTTGTGGGTAATGTCGACGCCGTTGTAGAGGATCTGCCCCGACTCGGCCCGTGGCTGGCCAAAGATCGACATCAGCAGCGTGGACTTGCCCGCGCCGTTGGAGCCGATCAGGCTGACGGTTTCGCCTTCGTTGATATGCAGCGAGACTTTTTTGAGGGCCTGGATCGGACCGTAGTACACGTCCAGGTCCTTCATTTCGAGGATAGGTCCGCTCATACCAGCTCCTCTTCGTCGGCGCCCAGGTAGGCGGCAATCACTTTCGGGTCGTTTCGGATCGCTTCCGGCCCGCCTTCGGCGATCACGTTGCCGTGATCCAGCACCACGATGTGGTCGGAAATACTCATCACCATGCCCATGTCGTGTTCGATCAGCACTACCGTGAGGTCGTGTTCGTCGCGCAGCAGGCGAATCATCGCGCTGAGGGCTTCGGTTTCCTGGGGGTTGAGGCCAGCTGCCGGTTCGTCGAGGCAGATGATCTGCGGCCGCGTGCACATGGCACGTGCGATCTCCAGGCGGCGCTGCTGGCCGTAGGAGAGTTCGCCGGCCAGGCGATTGGCACAGTCCACCAGGTCCACCACCTCCAGCCAGTAGAAGGCGTGGTCAAGGGCATCGCTTTCGGCTTTGCGGTAGCCCTTGGTGTTGAGAATACCGGCGAGCATGCTGCGGTTGACCCACATGTGCTGGGCGACCAGCAGATTTTCCACCACCGACATTTCCTTGAAAAGGCGAATGTTCTGGAAGGTTCGCGCCAGGCCAGCACGGTTCACCAGATGGGTGCCGCCGAACATCTTGTAGTAGACCCGACTGAGGAAGCTCTTCGGCGAGACAAAGTCGACGGCTTTGAAGCGCTCGCCGAGCAGTTGGATCACGTTTGTCTGCTTGCCACGCACATTGAGTTCAATCTTGCCGCCGCTGGCTTTGTAGAAGCCGGTGAGGCAGTTGAACACCGTGGTCTTGCCTGCGCCGTTGGGGCCGATCAGGGCGAAGATCGAGTTGCGTTCGACCTTGAGGCTCACATCACTCAAAGCCTTGATGCCACCGAAGTGCATCATCAGGTGTTCCACCTGGAGGACGACTTCCTTGCTCATGGCGCTACCCCCTTACGTGGCGTCACACCGGAACGGCTGATCCGCATCAGGCCGCGTGGTCGCCAGATCATCATCACCACCATCAACACGCCAAACAGCAGCACGCGGTATTCGGAGAAGCTGCGCAGCAGTTCAGGCGCGACGGTCAATACGAAGGCCGCAATCACCACGCCGACCGTCGAACCCATGCCACCCAAGACCACGATGGCCAAAATCAACGCCGACTCAAAGAAGGTAAATGACGACGGGTTGACGAAGCCCTGGTAGCTGGCAAAGAACACCCCGGCCAGGCCCGCGGTAGACGCGCCGATGGTGAACGCCGAGAGCTTGACCAGTACGTGGTTCAGGCCCATGGAGCGGCAGGCGATTTCATCTTCGCGCAGCGCTTCCCAGGCACGGCCGACCGGCATGCGGGTCAGACGATGCTTGATGTACAGCACCAGCATCACCACGATGAACAACACGATGTAGATAAAAATGAACTTGAAATTAGGGCTGTAATCGATGCCGAAAAACTCATGAAAGGGCACCCCACCATCCTTGGCCTTGCGCACGAACTCCAACCCCATGAAGGTCGGTGACGGCACGGGCATGCCATTCGGACCGCCGGTAAACGACAGCCAGTTGTTAAGCACCAAGCGGATGATCTCACCGAAGCCCAGGGTCACGATAGCCAGGTAGTCACCGTGCATTCGTAATACCGGAAACCCGAGGATGCACCCCGCCAGCGCCGCCGCGATGGCCGCCAGTGGCAGCACCGTCCAGAAACCCAGGCCCAGGTATTGATAACCCAGCGCCAGGCCGTAGGCACCGATGGCGTAGAACGCCACGTAGCCCAAGTCGAGCAAGCCAGCCAGGCCTACCACGATGTTCAAGCCCAACCCGAGCAACACGTAGATCAGCCCGAGGATCACCACGGTCAGCAGGTACTTGTTGGCGAAGATCGGGAACACGATGGCGATCACGATCAGTGCCGGAATGATCCAGCGCAGCCGCGATTTATAGTCCGGTTTCTGCACGTGCACGCCGGAGCCGCTGCTCTCTAATCCCTGCAGGATTCTTATACCCTTGGGCGTTTGCAGGAACAGGCTCATGGCGAACCGGCCGAGCATTACAATCGCGACCATCACGCCGACGCGGGCCGGTTCCAGGTTGAAGCTGTAGCCATCGAGGACAACACCGACGATGGGCCCGAAGATGATCAGCGAAATCAGCCCGGCAAGGACTGCATCGACCACACTTTTCTTGATATCGATTGGTTTGGCAGCAGACATGTTTACACCTTAGCCACGAGTGGGCGACCAAGCAGGCCCTGAGGACGGAAAATCAGAATCACCACCAGCAGGGAGAAACTGAACACGTCTTTGTAGTCAGAGTTGATCAACCCCGAGAACAGCGACTCGGAGATACCCAGGATAATCCCGCCCAACATCGCCCCTGGCAGGGAGCCGATGCCGCCGAGTACCGCTGCGGTAAACGCCTTGATGCCTATGATGAAGCCGGCATAGAAATCGAAGGTGCCGTAGTTGAGGGTGATCAGCACGCCGGCCAGGGCCGCCATGGCGGCACCGATGACGAACACATAGGAGATCACCCGGTCGGTGTTGATGCCGAGGATCGAGGCCATCTTGCGGTCTTGCTGGGTCGCGCGGCACATGCGGCCGAGCTTGGTGTACTTGATGATGTAGGTCAGCAACGCCATCCCGGCAAACGCCGCCACGAGAATGAACACCTTGGTGTACGTGAGCTGCACGAACCCGGTGCCGATGTCGACACGCCAGGCGCCTGCCAGCAAGGTTGGAATACCTTGTTGCTTGGCGCCCTGGGCGATCTGCGCGTAGTTCTGCAGGATCAGGGAGATCCCGATGGCGCTGATCAGCGGTGCCAGGCGGGTGGAGTTACGCAGCGGTTTGTAGGCGACACGCTCGATGACCCAACCGTAAACGCCGGTGACGACGACGGTGAAGACCAAGGTGCCAAGAATGAGCAGCGGAAAGGATTCGATGCCGAAGTAAGCCAGCAGTGCCAGACTGATCGCCGCGAGGTAAGCGGAAATCATATAAACCTCGCCGTGGGCGAAGTTGATCATGCCAATGATGCCATAGACCATTGTGTAGCCGATGGCGATCAGGCCATAGACCGACCCGAGGGTCAGGCCATTGACCAGTTGCTGCAGGAAAATACCATCCATAACGCAATCTCACGCGGTGAGCACCTGCACACCGGTGGGTGTGCGGCGCTTCTGGAGGAAAAGACAGATATCGATCACGACACCACTCCCCTGTGGAAGCGGCGGTTCGACGCTTCGACTTGCTCGCGAATGCGGTGTATCAGTCAACACATTTGCTACCTGACAGACCGCTTTCGCGAGCGAGCCCGCTCCCACATTGGTTAGGTGCTGACTAGCCTTACTTCTGCTTTTCCAACTGGTGGTATTTACCTTCCTTGTCCCACTGGTAAACCACATAGTCGGAGACTTTCAGGTCGCCCTTGGCGTCCCAGGTCTTCTCGCCCATCACGGTTTTCACAGGGTTGGCCTTGAGCCACTTGGCGGCGTCTTCGCCTTTGTCGGACTTGGCGCCGTTGAAGCCGGCGGCCAGGGCCTGGAGCGAAGCGTAGGCGTACAGGGTGTAGCCTTCAGGCTCGTAGCCGGCTTTGCGGAACTCTTCCACCACGGCCTTGCTTTCGGGCAACAGGCGCGGGTCCGCGCCAAAGGTCATGTAGACGCCGTCCACGTATTGCTTGCCGCCTGCGGTGGTGACCAATTCGTCGGTCACTACGCCGTCATCGGACATGAACTTCACATCTTTCAGGCCGGCTTCACGCAGTTGGCGAACCAGCGGACCGGCTTCCGGGTGCAGGCCGCCGAAGTACACGACATCAGCGCCGGTAGAACGGATTTTGGTGACCAGCGCACTGAAGTCTTTCTCGCCACGGGTCAGGCCTTCTTCCAGCACCGGCTTGACGCCGCGCTTGGTCAACTGGGCAGCAGTGGCGTCAGCCAGGCCTTTGCCGTAGGTGTCCTTGTCATTGATCACGGCAATTTTCTTGCCCTTGAGCACGTCGACGATGTAATCGCCGGCGACGATGCCTTGCTGGTCGTCACGCCCGCACATACGGAACATTGCGCTCATGCCGCGCTCGGTCACTTGTGGGTTGGTGGAACCTGGGGTGATGGCGATCACGCCCGCGTCGTTATACACCTCGGACGCCGGGATGGTGTTCGACGAGCAGAAGTGCCCGACCACGCCGATCACTTTGTCCTGGTCGACCAGCCGGTTGGCGACGGCTACGGCCTGCTTGGGTTCGCAGGCATCGTCGCCGGCAACCAGCTTGATCTGTTCACCGTTAATGCCGCCGGCCTTGTTGATCGCATCGGCTGCCGCTTGGGCACCCTTCATGTACTGCTCACCGAATGAGGCGTTGGCGCCAGTCATCGGCCCCGCAACGCCAATCTTCACATCAGCTTGAACAAACGTAGAAACACCCAGCGCCGCTGCAACGGCGAGGGCCAGGAAACCTTTCTTGTAAAACGTCTGGGACATGAGTAGTGCTCCGATATTTTTGATTTTTGGCACGACAACTTGCGTTCAAACTTTTCACTGAAAGCTCAGAGCAAGGCGCGTGCCACTACGTTTTTATTCTTCAAAAAGACACGGTGTCATTGTTATTGCAGGTGTTTCAGCGCCATTCGCAAGGACGTGCAACCGTCTAGCATCACAAGGTGCAACCAGCGGATCGAAAAAGTACAACCTCGGCAGGTCGCACCTGCAACCAACCCGATAAACGACAGTTCCTACAGCTGTAACAAATGACGTAACGGAACTGCACATTTACAGTGCGTGACTGCTACGACTTGCACCAATACAGATTAGTAGCCGACTAAGAAAATGCAGGCTTTTGAGCGGTACTTCGCTGATCAGATCACGATCCTCAGACATTGGCCTGCGTGATACAGCGAAAAACCGGCCTCATAAAGACAGCTGCGCAGACCGACCCCGGCCAGCGGTTGCATGGGCGCGAAGGGAATCGGCAATGCCTGTGGATTCTGGTGACACAAGTAGTCGGCAAACGCTTTGCCGACCACGCTGCCGGTGGTCACGCCGCGTCCGTTATAGCCCGTTACTGCCACCAGGCCAGGGGCGGGTTCGAATAGGCGCATCAAGTGGTCCGGTGTGAAGGCAATGCAGCCGGTCCAGGTATAGTCCCACTGCACCGATTTGAGGTACGGGAAGTAATGCCGCTGCACCCGATCGGCCCACGCCTCGAGGAACCAAGCCGGTTTCTGGTTTCCGTTGCCCAGGCTACCGAGCAACAGGCGGCCATCGGCATCGCGGCGAATGCTGCTCAGCACTTGGCGCGTATCCCACGAGCCTTGGCCGCCGGGAAGGATTTGCTGGGCGGCGTCCCCCGTCAGCGGGACCGACGCGACCTGGTAGTAGTAACCGGGGAAGAAATTGCGCCGCAGTTCGGTCCATTCGCCTTCGGTATAGGCATTTGAGGCGATGACCACCTGTCCAGCCTGCACTGAGCCTTGGGCCGTCTGCACCGACCAGTGCGCACCTTGGCGCTCGAGTTGGGTGACCGGGGAATGGTCGAACAACTGTCCGCCTAGGCCGACAGCCGCATTCGCCAAACCACTGGTGTAAGCCATTGGATTCAAGGTGCCGGCGCGCCGATCCAGCAAGGCTGCCGCGATTTTCTGAGTGCCAGTGGCTTGCTCGCATGCCTGGCCGGTGAGCAATTCCACCGGCGCGCCCCGGCGCTTCCATTGTTCTTCACGACTGCGCAAATCCGCTTCGCCACGGGCGTTGTGCGCCATGTGCAACGTGCCCTCGCGGCGCAATTGGCAATCGATGTTGTATGTGTCGATCAGGCTGAACACCAGCGACGGCGCCGCGCCCAGCATGCGGTTAAGCTGGCTGCCCACCGCCTCGCCGAAACCGGCTTCGATCTCGTCCGGCGGGATCCACAGGCCGGCGTTGACCAGCCCGACGTTACGCCCCGAGCCGCCATGGCCGGTGCGATGGGCTTCCAGCACGGCAACGCTTTTACCCTGCTCCAGCAAGTGAACGGCCGCCGACAGCCCGGTGATCCCGGCGCCGATCACGCACACATCCACGTTGACATCGCCCTTGAGCGCGACGCGATCCGGCCTGCCAGGGGTGAGGTGTTCCCACAAACATGTTTCGCGCAGTGCCATTGCCAGACTCCGATGAGACCTAACAAACAACCATTTCAGGGTTGTAAACCCAATCAACTGTGGGAGCAGGCAAGCCAGCTCCCCCATTTTGACCTCACTCCGACTGAGAGATCAGTCGAAGGTAATACCCTGGGCCAATGGCAGCTCCAGCGAGTAATTCACCGTATTGGTCTGCCGCCGCATATACCCGCGCCACGCATCCGAGCCCGATTCACGCCCACCGCCCGTCTCTTTCTCACCGCCAAACGCACCGCCGATTTCCGCGCCGCTCGGGCCGATGTTGACGTTGGCGATGCCGCAGTCACTGCCCACGGCCGACATGAACTGCTCGGCTTCGCGCACATCGGTAGTGAAGATGCATGACGACAAACCTTGCGGCACGGCGTTGTTCAGACGCAGGGCTTCAGCGAAATCGGTGTAGCCAATCACGTAAAGAATCGGCGCAAACGTTTCAGTGCACACCACGTCGCTTTGCTCGGGCATTTCGACGATGGCCGGCGACACGTAGTAGGCGTTAGGGAATGTGTCTTGCAGTTGGCGCTTGCCGCCGAACACCTTGCCGCCTTCGCTCAAGGCTTGCTCCAGGGCGTCCTGCATGTTCTCGAAGCCGTGTTTGTCGATCAGTGGGCCGATCAGGTTGCCTTCCAGCGGGTGGCCGATGCGCACCTTGGAATAGGCGGCCTTGAGGCGGGTGACGATTTCCTGCTTCACCGATTCGTGGGCGATCAGTCGGCGCAGCGTGGTGCAACGCTGACCGGCGGTGCCGACGGCGCTGAACAGGATGGCGCGCACGGCCATGTCCAGGTCGGCGCTTGGGCCGAGGATCATTGCATTGTTGCCGCCCAGCTCCAGGATGCTGCGGGCAAAACGTGCGGCGACTTTCGGTGCCACTTCGCGGCCCATGCGGGTGCTGCCGGTGGCGCTGATCAACCCGACGCGCGGGTCATCCACCAGAGCGGCGCCGGCGTCGCGGCCGCCGATGATCACTTGGCTGAGGTACTCGGGAGCGCCGTCGAATTTCTTCAGCACACGCTCGAACAGCGCCTGGCAGGCCAAGGCGGTAAGCGGGGTCTTTTCCGAGGGTTTCCAGATCACCGCGTTGCCGCACACCAGCGCCAGGGTGGTGTTCCACGCCCACACGGCGACCGGGAAGTTGAAGGCGCTGATCACGCCGACCACGCCCAGTGGGTGCCAGGTTTCACGCATATGGTGGCCCGGGCGTTCGGAGGCGATCGTCAAACCGTACAGCTGGCGCGACAGGCCGACGGCGAAGTCACAGATGTCGATCATTTCCTGCACTTCGCCCAGGCCTTCCTGGGTGATCTTGCCGGCTTCCCAGGACACCAGCTCGCCGAGATCGGCCTTGTACTCGCGCAACACATCACCGAACTGACGCACCAGTTCGCCGCGGCGCGGTGCGGGCACGTTGCGCCAGGCCTGGAATGCATGCTCAGCGCGACTGACCTGTTGCTCTACCTCGGCGGCGCCTTCCCAGTTCACGCTGCCGATACGGCTGCCATCGATCGGCGAATGCACGGGTTGTTTCCCAGACTGGTACAGCGCCGGGTTTACCCCGAGACGATCAAGCAATGCGGCAACCATGGGTCACTCCTTCAATGTTCAAAACAGAAAATAGCGCCGCCGACAGACACGGCGATCCAGAGCTTATTTGTAGCTGGCCCAAGACGTGCCAACAAACGACGATTAGGCGAGATATCATTCCGTTTATTCATGCAAAGAATAAAAAGAGGCGTGCCGTGCTCAATAAAAGACATTTGCCCTCGATCACTGCCTTGCAGTGCTTCGAAGCCGCCACCCGCCACCTGAGTTTCACCCGCGCCGCCGAGGAACTGAACCTCACGCAGAGCGCGGTGAGTAAGCAGGTGGCGCAGTTGGAAGAGTTGTTACAACACCTGCTGTTTCGCCGGGTGCGCCGCCGCTTGCAGATGACGCCAGCGGGCGACCTGTACCTGGTGGAAGTGCGCAAGATCCTCACGCAGGTGGAGATGTCCACCCACTACCTGCGTTCCTACGGCGGCGAGACCGAAGTGTTGCGGGTGTCTACGCCCTACACCTTCGGCGCGCGCTGGCTGGTACCGCGCCTCAAGGGATGGCGGCTGCGTCACCCGCAGATCCATCTAGACCTGTGTAATGAGCAGGCGCCGGACGAGCTTTTGCAAGGCAAGGCCGACATGGCCTTCTACTTTGGCCAGGGCTCACGCCCCGGCACCGAGAGCCTGAAGCTGTTCAGCGAAGAGCTTGTACCTGTCTGTGCACCGGAAAGCCTGCCCGCGCAGCCGTTCACCGATCCCACGCAACTCAGCGATCTGGTCCTGCTGCAAAACGCCTCACGGCCGCAGGGCTGGCATGACTGGTTCGCCAGCCAGGGCTATCAGACAGAGCACAGTTACCACGGGCCACGATTCGACACGTTCTATATGTGTATTCGTGCAGCGCAGGTGGGCTGTGGCGTGGCGTTGTTGCCGCGCTTTCTGGTGGAAGAAGAGTTGGCCGAAGGCAAGCTGGTGATCCCCTGGCAGCATGCGCTGCCGAGCCAGGATGCGTATTACTTGGCCTACCCCGAACATTCGGCGGAAGTGCCCAAGGTGCGTGAGTTTGTGAAGTGGATGATGGAGCAGGTGCTATAGCGCCTGCGATGGCGCCAGTGGCCTTACCGAAAAAATCACTGGCAAAACAACACAGGTCTATGCGCCACTAGCCCTCTTCCCTAATTGTGCGTAAAGGTCGGCGCCCATTGCCGACCCGTCTGGAGATTCCCGCTATGAGCGAGAGTGTGTTTGCCGATCGCATCGTGCAGAACTTGCTCGACACCGACTTCTACAAGCTGACCATGATGCAGGCGGTGCTGCACAACTACCCCAACGTGGAAGTTGAATGGGAGTTTCGTTGCCGAAACAGCGAAGACCTGCGCCCGTACCTGGCGGAGATCCGCTACCAGATCGAACGCCTCGCCGAACTGAGCCTGAGCCCGGACCAGCTGGGTTTCCTGGAACGCATCAGCTTCATGAAGCCGGATTTTTTGCGCTTCCTCGGCCTGTTCCGTTTCAACCTGCGCTACGTGCAAACCGGCATCGAGAACGGCGAGTTGTTCATCCGCCTGCGTGGGCCGTGGCTGCATGTGATCCTGTTTGAGGTGCCAATGCTGGCCATCGTCAGCGAGGTGCGTAACCGCTACCGCTACCAGACCGTGATCATCGAACAGGCCCGCGAGCAGTTGTATCGCAAATTCGACTGGCTGACGGCGAATGCCAGCAGCGATGAGCTGTCGGAACTGCAAGTGGCCGACTTCGGCACGCGCCGGCGCTTCTCGTACCGCGTGCAGGAGGAAGTGGTCAGTGTGCTCAAGCACGATTTCCCCGGGCGTTTTGTCGGCACCAGCAACGTGCACCTGGCCCGTGAATTCGATATGAAGCCGCTGGGCACCATGGCGCACGAATGGATCATGGCGCACCAGCAACTCGGCCCACGCCTGATCGACAGCCAGATCGCCGCACTCGATTGCTGGGTCCGCGAATACCGTGGGCTGCTGGGCATTGCCCTGACCGATTGCATCACCACCGACGCGTTCCTCGGCGACTTCGATTTGTACTTCGCCAAGTTGTTCGACGGCCTGCGCCATGACTCCGGCGACCCGGTGCAATGGGCGGAAAAAGCCATCGCCCATTACCATAAGCTGGGCATCGAGCCGATGAGCAAGACCCTGGTGTTCTCCGACAGCCTGTCGCTGCCCAAGGCCCTGGAGATATTCCGCGCACTGCGGGGTCGGATCAATGTGAGCTTTGGCATTGGTACCAACCTGACCTGCGATATTCCAGGTGTCGAGCCGATGAGCATCGTGCTTAAAATGACCGCCTGCAATGGCCAGCCCGTCGCGAAGATCTCCGATGAAGCGGGCAAGACCCACTGCACCGACCCGAATTTTGTCGCCTACTTGCGTCATGTTTTCAAAGTACCTGCCATCTCTAGCAAGGAGTGAATCATGCAAGCCGTACAGCGTGAGATTGCTGAACAGCTCAAGGTCCAAGCGCCGTTCAAAGACCAGGCCGCCCTCGAGGCCGAAATCTCCCGGCGCGTGACCTTTATCCAGAACTGCCTGCGCAATGCCGGGCTCAAAGCGTTGGTGCTGGGCATCAGCGGTGGCGTCGACTCCCTGACCGCCGGCCTGTTGGCCCAACGCGCGATGCAGGAACTGCGCGCCAGCACCGGTGATGACGCCTACCGTTTTATCGCCGTGCGCCTGCCCTACGAAACCCAGTTCGATGAAATCGACGCCCAGGCCTCGGTGGACTTTATCGAACCGGACGAGCGCCACACCGTGAACATCGGCCCGGCAGTGAAAGCCCTGGCCAATGAAGTGGCGGCGTTTGAAGGCAAGGCTGCCGTATCCCGCGATTTCGTGCTGGGCAACACCAAGGCGCGCATGCGCATGGTGGCGCAGTACACCATCGCCGGCGCGGCCGGTGGCCTGGTGATTGGCACCGACCATGCAGCAGAAGCGGTGATGGGCTTTTTCACCAAGTTTGGTGATGGCGCGTGCGATCTGGCGCCATTGAGCGGGCTGGTGAAGAACCAGGTGCGCGCAATTGCACGGCACTTTGGTGCGCCGGAATCGTTGGTGGAGAAAGTGCCGACGGCGGACCTGGAAGACCTGTCGCCGGGCAAGCCGGACGAAGCGTCACATGGCGTGACCTACACCGAGATAGATGCATTCCTGCACGGCGAGCCGGTGCGTGAGGAAGCGTTCCGGATTATCTGTGAGACGTATCGCAAGACTGAGCACAAACGGGTGATGCCGTTTGCGCCGTGAGGTGAGCCAGATAGGCTTGTGTTGACTGCCAGACCGTTATCGCAGGCAAGCCAGCTCCCACAGTTGACCGGGTTCCAGCATGAAAATGCAGTTGAATGTGGGAGCTGGCTTGCCTGCGATGAACGATGACCCGGTTCAACTGACCGCCCACAAAAAAGCGCCCTTCGGGGTAATGCTGTTCACTTAAGCGGAGCAGCCTTACGATTCACCGGAAACCGGGTCTTTGATATCTTCACCGTCCTGGGTCTCGAAGGCCTTGGACGGTGGTTCAGAAACATCCCTCCAACACCCGCCCT